>NZ_CAWPHH010000002.1:0-25659 GCF_963887965.1 Photorhabdus sp. RW14-46
ATGCTCAATATAAGAGATCTTTATCTCCTTTCTAATATTAAACCTGAAAAAAACGATTTTCTTGACTTTAGTAATGTTGATGATCTCAGTGACATGAGAAATTGGTTCTTTATAGAAAATTATGATAGCAGTTTGATTTCCTCCGGAGGAAATTTATATATAAATAGTGATAGTTTATTAAATATAAACAGTGAAATACAGGGAAAAGGCGATGTATTTTTGACCGGAAGTCATTTTACAAGCACTAAATTTATAAATACTGAAAATCTATATAATGGAAATACTTATCCACATTTTATAATAAATAGTTCACATCCTGTATTTAATAATCCATACTATAAATACAGAAATAGGCAGGAAAACGACAGAGAAATACATGTATTAGATAGAAATAACGCAGATATAAAACAGCAAGATTGGAATCTTCTTCGAAATAATCCTTCTAATGAAACAAAAATTGACTCATTCACAAATAAGACAATGCTATCTTCTGGAAGGAATTTAGTTATTGATTTTCTTGGCGAAGTTAAAATTACGTCAAATAAGGAACTTATTAATGAAAATGAGTTGAATACGCCTGGCTGGAAAGAAAAAACATTAAATTTATTAAATTCAGAAACTGATGATATCAAAGTTAAAAATAATCTTATATTAAATGCAAATGGATTTACATTAAAATCAGCACGATTAAATGCTGAAAAAGATATCAACATTATCTCATCAGATGCTAACTTTGTCGAACTTACCGATTCTAAAATCATATCTAAATCAGGTGATTTATCTATACTTTCAACCTATTATAAAGCACCATATGAATTTTTTGATAAACTATTATTTCCCTCTGCCATTAATGTTTTATCAACGGTATTAAAAGGACATAATGTTTCATTAATAAGCAAAAATTCAGGAATATCCGCCTATAAATCTACAAAAATTAGTTTTGGACCGGAGATTGATGATCGAAGTAATATAATAAACGCCTCAGGAGATTTAACATTTCATTCAGGAACAAACTTAAATTTAAATTTTGTCAATTATTTCACAAAAAATAAGAACACGACTTTAACTGCTGCCAGAGATATTAAAATAAACACAAGTAAAACCAGTATAGACTCATCCGAGTCCATATCCATTAATGGTGGTATAAATCTAGATATTGGTGATGTAAAACTCACCGCAGGAAAAGAGGTTATATTGAACTCTACTCAAGACTCTAAATTATGGGGAGTTCCTATTACCGCTAATAGTATCTCTATATCGACGGGGAAAGATTTGAATGTCACCAACTCTGCATTGAATGCAACAGAAAATATATTGATGAATTCTGGTGGAGATCTAAATTTATCTGTTGCTTATTATAATGTAGGCGCTATGATAAAAGAAGGAAGAATAAGCCAAATTACTTCTGTTAATGCAGGGAATGAATTAACTTTAATAGCTAATGATAATATAAAGTTAGAAGGTTCAAGTTTAATTTCTAAAGGTGATATGACCCTCACTTCTGGTGGGTACACATACCTTAAATCCGCAGTAGATACTGAAAACACGAACTCCAGATCATCTATTACACATAAAGAAGTCAGACTAGATAGCGGTAAGAATTTAACCATTCTTACCGGAGAAGGTCTTTTATTTCAAGCAACTAAACTTTTAGCTAAAGGTGTAATAGATATTGCTGCTAAAGGGGGTTATCTTTATGCACAAGCACAAGAAGATGTGACTGAATATACCACCTCCAGTACTAAACGTAAGTGGTATGGTAAAAAGAAGACTTCAACTACCACGCACCATTCAGTCACCAATAAAGTGACTGAATTTATTGCTGATGGAGATATTAATTTACTCAGCCGAGATGACAGTACTTATGAAGCCAGCAAAATTGAAACAAATAAAAATGCCAGACTGACCAGTACACATGGAAAAATAAACTTTAAAGCAGTTAAAGACAGTTCTTTTGAACAAACCATTAGCCAGTCTAAAGGATTTTTCATTAAGAACAGAGATAGTGGTCATCGTGCAGAAACATGGGTGCTGCCTTCAGTTCACATTGGTGGAAAATTAACGATTGAGGCCGCAAATGGAATCAGTGCTGATATCAAAACACAGAAAGGACAATCCTTACAGGCGGTATTGGCTGCTCTTGGTAACACTTCTGAAACAGCCTGGTTAAAACAGTTAAGCCAACGTCAAGATGTAAGCTGGAATGAAGTTCAGGATGCTTATGAGAATTGGGATCATAAGAGCCAGCATTTAAATCCTGTCGTTTCTGCTGTTATCGCTATCACCGTTGCTGTAGTCACGGCTGGGGCCGGGGTAACTGTAGCGGCTGCCAATGGTGCCGCGGGTGCAGCCAGTGGTGCTGCTACCGCAGCCGGAGCCAGTGCTGCAACAGCAGCAACAGTGAATACCGCCACATACGGCGCAGTTTCTGCGGGTATCTCATCTCTGGCTTCTACGGCAGCAGTTAAGCTTATTAATAATAAAGGAAACCTATCGAAAACCCTTAAGGATATGGGAAGCAGCGATACCGTTAAATCAACCATTACCTCAATGGCGCTTGGTGGCGCACTGGCAGGTTTTGATAACGTCATGGGATGGGATAAAGCCGCCAATGGCGCTCAAATTGACCCGGCAAAAGCGACATTACCTAAACTGAGCCATGGCGACTGGAGCAAAGTGGCTCAACGGGTAGCGGGTCAATCCATTATCAGTTCCAGCCTTGGTACAGCCATCAATGGCGGTAGTTTTAAGGACAATTTTACTACCGCATTACTTGCCAATATTGGCAGCCAGATTAACGCCGAAGGCGCCGGGTTGATTGGGGCTAACGGTCAGGTGTTAGATTTACCCGGAAAAGCTATCAGCCATGCGGCGGTTTCTGCTCTTGCTGCGGAAATTGGCGGCGGTGATGCCAAAGGGGCGGCGGCTGGAGCATTAGCCGCAGAACTGGCCGCGATAACATTGGATAAAACATTCAATGATCCAATGAAAATTCAGGCAGGTGGCAAAATCATTGGCAGCGTCGCAGGGGCCATTGCGACCAACAGCGCCAAAGGGGCTAACAGTGGAGCTAATGCCGGGGAAATTGTTATTCTCTTTAACCACCTGAACTCCATGAATGCCTACAATCTGGTCAGAGAACTCCAGGAAGCCAATAAGCAAGGAACGCCTACCGAAGCAATCTGGAACAAATACAACAAACTGAGCGCTACACAACGGGCAGAAATGTTGTCTCACTGTGCCGGGAACGGTGGGTTATGCACACTGACCTATCAGGCTGAAATGGAAGGAGGAATAAAAACAGCGGATGCCATCAGTGGTCTGAGATGGATGTTTGGCTTATCAGAAGAAGATTCCCATCGTATCAGTCAGTTTGTGACGACAGAAAACCAGAACGATTTAGGGCTGTTGTATAACTCGTTGCCAGCTTGGGAAAAAGGTGCACTGATAGCCAAAGAGGCGGTAGAATCTGCCGGTATTGGTGGTGCCATCGGCGGTAAAGCTTCGGTTGCTTCGATTGTTGGGAAGAATAAACAGCCTTATCAGCCGAATAACGGTACAGAGGGGAAATCTGAAGCTAGAAAAGGAACAATTGTTAGTACAAATAACGTCCACTCTTCATTAAAACTAGGGGAAACAAAAGTTGTTAATGAAGTGAACATGACTAGAGTTGGTAGATGGATGTCACATGATGAATTAGCACAAATGCAAAGCAGTGGGAAAATTGTTCAAGGAGGTGGTGGGCAAACTTTTATATCCACTAATGGAGCATCTGATTTTAAAGGTACAGCACCAAAGGGTTCAGTTTATGTTGAATTTGATGTACCAGCAAACAGTCTTTTAAAAGGTGGTAAAGATGGATGGTTTAAAATGATTGGTCCTGATGCAAGTAAATCACAACAATTTTTACTGAATAAACAAAGCGGCCAACAATTACCTGAAATTAAGAATATTACCATTGTTGATATAAAATGAGGATATTAAATGAACATACATGACTTTGATAAAAATATAAAACCTCTTTTAAGAAATTATTCTTTTGAATATTCATTTTTTGTTGATGGTGAATTTGGTAATCTTGAGCGAATTGAATTTGAGGGCTGTGGAAAACTAGGGACTATTGATATATGGTCTAAGGGTTGGCTAAGTATAGACATATATGATTGTATTTTAGATAGGCAGGTAATGAATGTCATATATTCACCCGAAGAAAAACAATCTTGCAAAACTGGAGTAGAGGTGTTTTTAAGGATATTACTAAATGAAAAATAAAGTGGAAATTATATTAGGTGACATAACAAAAGTTGCTGTTGATGCTATCATTAATGCAGCTAATACATCTTTACTTGGTGGTGGTGGAGTTGATGGAGCAATACATAGAGTAGGTGGAAAAATTATTTTAGAAGAATGTCAAAAAATTAGAGCTAAACAGGGTAGCTGTAAAGTTGGTGAAGCAGTCATTACAAGCGCGGGTAATTTGCCCGCTAAATACGTGATCCATACTGTAGGTCCACGTTGGAATGGCGGTAATAATAATGAATTTTCATTATTAGAAAAATCTTATTTAAGTTGTTTGGAATTATCTAAGATCTACAATGTCAAAAGACTTTCTTTTCCCAACATTAGTACTGGAACCTATAAATTCCCTAAAGAGCTGGCGGCTAAAATTGCTTTAGATACAATTTCTTCATATTTAAATAAGGTTCCTCATATTTCCAAAATCAATATTATATGTTATGAGAAAGATAATTATGATATATATATTGATTTGATGAACAATAAGTCTTACAAAAATAAATTTTAAATTTCTTGTCGTTCCCTTTCTAAAAAGGGAACGACTACTTACCTAGAAGGAATTCATTTTAATATTAACCAGAAAAATCACTTAGCCGCATTTGATGGAATATCTAAAAAAGGGATAAGTGGTACACATAATGTTAATGCTTTCAATCAAGCGGCATCTAAAAATGGAATTAAAATTGTTAGCCAGACACCAAGCAGTGTTAAAGGCATTACGCAAATTGAGTATCAAATACCAGCAAAAGATAGAACCGGAAATGTTATTGGCCACAAAAACCAAATATTCAAGAAAACAGTATATAATCCAAACGTTTTTTCCGACCAAAAAATGTTAGACCTCGGACAGCAGGCTGTTTCTAATGGTTATAAAAATGCAGTTTCTCAAGGTTTACGAGAATATGAATCAACCGCAGGTGGTGTGAAGTTTCAAGTTTATTTAGATCAAAAAACAGGTACAGTTACTAACTTTTTCCCGGTGACACAATGAGTAATAAACGTCTTTTCAAAAAAATAGATTATGATAATGATTCTAAGTGGGTTATGAAGGAGTTTTTTAATTCTGTATATTCCCAAGGTGAATTTCTATGGGCTTTACCACTTGTTCTAAACAAGGACGGGTGTGGAGTTAATGAAACCTATTGTACTTTCCCAAACTTAGATGATCCTGAATATCATTTCGAAGGAGTAATGTTCGGAGTATGGGAAGGTGAAATCATAGTTCCCGAATCTACTTGCTTTGAGTATGTAAAACTAGCCTGTGAGAAATATCTTCAATTACATCCAGAAGATACAGAGCAAGTAAAATCCTTACTTGCTCGACTTCCTTAATCAGAAAGATCCTAGCATTGAATGCTAGGATCTTTCTCAGTCGGTTGATTAAACACACATTCAAGCAAGCCCTGAGTGTTTTCAGGGCCGGGAATCGACATATTCATGAGTTATCTGTTCCAAAAAATTGCGAAATTTTCGATCTTTCGTATAACAGACAGAGGACGGAGAACAGAAGACAGAGAATATAAGTATATCAAGTCAGAAGAAAGATCAGAGTTATCGTAATATTTTACTTATTTTAAAGGCTAATTACCATCATATTATCTAAAAAGATTATTTATTCTGTTATTTTAATATTCTTTCCTTATTCTCATAAAGTTGCTAATTAAAATTAAAAATCCCCCTATCGTTAAAATAGAGAGATTATGCCTTAGATAGAGATAATTAAGTAAAGAGAAAAATTAATATTGGGGAGCCAAAACTAATTTTTCTTTCCGCCAGAAACGGAAAAACGATATTTTCCTACGCTGTAGAGTAAATCGGCGAACAAGATAGTTTGCTGTCAATTCCAATGCCAAACACATCACGAAATAAATTAACGCGACAAATAAAAAGACTTCTGTCGGGTAAACCATGCTGCGGTTATTAACCTGAGTTGCCAGAAATGATAATTCCGCCACGCCAACAATATAAGCCAGAGAGGTATCTTTTATCAGCGCAATCCACTGATTAATAAAGGAAGGCACCATCATACGCAACGCTTGTGGCAATACAATGTACCAAAGTACCTGCCAACGGTTAAAACCTAATGATAGCCCTGCTTGCCACTGACCGGCTCCAATCGCAATAATCCCCGCTTTTACCCCATGAGCCAAATAAGCCGATGTGATCAACGCCAGAGCGCAAACCACCGTGGTAATTTCTGGAATTTCCATACCCAGCATCACCGGCAACAGGAAGTAAGTCCAGAAAATCAGCATAATGACTGGAATTGCACGGAAAAAGCCCAATACCGCAGCTAACAGGTTAACCCAAAATCCTTTCAGCATTGCCAAAGCAATACCAGCAACCGTACCCAACACAATAGAAATCGTCCCGGCTATCAGGCTAATAACCAATGTTAACGCCGCTCCTTCAAGAGGACCATCAGGAAATGTACCTAACAGTAGATAGCGCCAGTTTTCTGCAATGACCGAAAAATCCATTCTAATGTCCTCTCGTTATAGCTTGTTGTTGACGCCATTGTCCCCAACCTTCCATGACGGCAATGGTGGCGATATACAACACCGTTGCAACACCGAATGCTTCAAACGTTTTTAATGTTTCGGTTTCTACTTGACGGGAAGCATATGACAACTCAGCCACGCCAATTGCCATTGTCAGTGACGAGTTTTTCACAATATTCATATATTGCCCTAGCAATGGCGGCGTTGCGATTTTCAACGCTTGTGGCAATACCACATAACGCATTGCTTGCCAGCCAGTGAGTCCCAGTGCATGAGCTGCATATTTTTGCCCGCGCCCTATACCCTGAATACCGGCGCGTAGCTCTTCCGCCACGAATGGCGCTGAATAGAGAGTCAAACCAATAAATCCAGCCAAAAATTCGAATGAAGGCCAGGCCAATGATAGACCTAACAGATTGATTTCATGGGGTGTATTCAGCCAAAACATCACCTCTTGCGGCAGTATCTGCCCTGAGGCGAAATACCAGAAAAACAGTTGCACCAGCAAAGGCGTATTGCGAAATAACGTGGTGTAAGCGGTTACCAGCCAACGGAGAATTTTCAATTGGCTGTCACGAGCAGCAGCCAGTACAAACCCTAGCAAGGTGGAAGCGATAACGGTACAAGCGGATATCCACAATGTAATCAGGAAACCTTGCCAAAGCCATCCCAAATATTGGGGAGCAAGTAACTGTTCTGTAACAAATAATTCAAACATATCTTACTATTACCAGGTATTACCAATGACAAAGCCCCGCAACAAAAGGCGAGGCTAAAATTATCAATAACTTACTACTCATTAAGACTGAGTTTGCTGCTCCAAAGGCGCAAACTTAAAGTCACCTCTCGGTTGAGCCGATTTGGTTTCCGGGCCAAACCAACGGTTATAAATTTCCGCTGCTTCACCCTCTTTTTCCAATTTCAGCAAAGTTTGGTTCACCGCCTCAACCAAGCGCTCTTGTCCTTTCGCCGCAGCGACTGCCTGATATTCACGGGTGATGCTAAAAGGAGAGATCTCAAATTCAGCTTTTTGGGCTTCCGGTACATTAGCCAACAGACCGACTAACTTAGCATCATCCTGCGTGATGGCTTGCACATTGCCGTTACGTAGCGCAGCAAAGGCCAGAGGTGTGTCGTCATAAGAGATCACTTTGGCTGTCGGGTAATGCTCGCGCAGCGTAATTTCCTGTACTGTGCCTTTATCAGCACCAATACGTAAGTTTTTAATGTCTTCGGGCGATTTTAAAATACCTTTACGGGCAATAAATTTTTGCCCAGTAGCAAAGTAAGGGATTGAAAAATCAACTTGTTTAGCACGCTCATGAGTGACGGTAAAGTTGGCGGCAATCAAGTCAACTTTCTTTGATGCCAACAGAGGTAAACGGTTTGCTGGGTTAGTCGGGCGCAGCTCCAATTTAACACCCAAGTCATTGGCAATCGCGTTTGCGATATCTACATCATAACCTGCCAGTTTTTTGGTTTGCGGGTCAATAAAACCAAACGGAGGATTACTGTCGAAAACAGCGATCCGCACGGCACCGGTTTTTTTAATATCATCCAGCTTATCCGCCTTCGCAGCACCAGTAACCAGTGTTAACCCGGCCAATAACGCCGTAATAACAACGCGAGATTTCATTAAACTCTCCTGACAACAATTAATTCTTTATTAATCACAAGCTATCAATTTCACTATAGTGCATGAAATAATATAAATAACTATATTTATAACTATCAGCAATTATAAGATAAAAAAAATGCCGGTAAAAATACCAGCATTCAGACTATTGACCAAGTGGTCAGCGAGCTATTCGTTATCTTTTGTCAACAGCTTTTCCAGTTCATCACCACCTACATGCCGGAAATCCTGCCCTTTAACATAGTAGAAAATGAATTCACAGATGTTTTGACAACGATCGCCAATGCGTTCGATAGAACGGGCACAAAGCAGGACGGTCAGTACACTGGGGATGGTTCGAGGATCTTCCATCATATAAGTCATCAACTGGCGGACAATGCCTTCATACTCTTTATCCACCTTTTTATCTTCGTGATAGATACGAATCGCTTCTTCCAGATCCATGCGGGCAAAGGCATCTAACACATCATGCAGCATCTGGATGGTATGGCGGCCAAGGGATTCCAAGCTAACCAACAGGGGTTGATGCTGATGTGAGAATTTCTCAAGTGCCGTCTGGCAAATTTTATTTGCGACATCACCAATTCTTTCCAGTTCAGCAATTGTTTTCGAAATTGACATAATCAGCCGCAGATCACTGGCCGTTGGCTGACGCTTAGCTATGATGCGAACACACGCCTCATCAATAGCCACTTCCATCATATTGACCTTATGGTCATCCTCAATCACTTCACGCGCCAATGCAGCATCCTGATTATGCATCGCGGTAATGGCTTTAGAGAGTTGTTCCTCCACCAGCCCACCCATTGCCATCAGTTCAGTACGGACATGTGCCAGCTCAGCGTTAAACTGACCAGAAATATGTTTGTTGAGATTCAGATTGTCCATGTTACGCCCCATAATCAACCATAACGACCGGTAATATAGTCTTCAGTTTGTTTCATTTTCGGTGTGGTAAACAATGTGTCTGTATCACTGAATTCAATTAATTCACCAAGGTACATAAACGCAGTGTGGTCTGAACAACGCGCCGCCTGCTGCATATTATGAGTCACAATCACCACGGTATATTCAGATTTCAATTCGCTGATCAACTCTTCAATTCGACCGGTAGAAATCGGGTCAAGGGCTGAGCAAGGTTCATCCAATAGCAAAACTTCTGGCCGGATCGCAATGCCACGCGCAATACACAAACGTTGTTGTTGCCCACCAGATAGACTGTATCCGCTCTGATACAGCTTATCCCGGGTTTCATTCCATAAAGCCGCTTTCGTCAAAGCCCACTGAACACGTTCATCCATTTCTGCTCTGGAGAGTTTTTCAAACAGACGGACACCAAACGCGATATTGTCGTAAATAGACATTGGAAATGGCGTTGGTTTTTGGAATACCATGCCAACGTTGGCTCGTAGCAACGCCACATCCTGTTTATCAGTCAGGATATTCTTACCATCCAGCAGAATTTTACCTTCCGCCCGCTGTTCACCATACAGTTCATACATTTTGTTGAAAGTTCGTAGTAACGTAGACTTACCGCAACCCGACGGACCGATAAAAGCAGTTACTTTATTCTTTGCAATATTCAACGTTATGTTTTTCAGCGCGTGAAATTTGCCATAGTAAAAGTTCAGATTGTGGACCTGAATTTTGCTGCTAGCGATATCATTAACTATGTTCATTTACTTCTCTCTGTTGAAAATATCGGTCAGTGCTTTTTCTTGGCAAACAGCACACGCGCCACAATGTTAATCAGCAATACACACAGGGTGATCAATAATACGCCGGCCCACGCCAGTTGCTGCCATTCGGAGAATGGACTCATAGCAAATTTAAAGATGGTGACCGGTAAGTTAGCAATTGGCTGGCTCAGGTCAGTACTCCAGAACTGATTGGAAAGAGAGGTGAACAGCAATGGCGCTGTTTCCCCAGCAATTCGAGCAATCGCCAGCAGCACACCGGTGATAATGCCGGATACCGATGCTT
This sequence comes from Photorhabdus sp. RW14-46, assembly GCF_963887965.1. Classification (NCBI taxonomy): domain Bacteria; kingdom Pseudomonadati; phylum Pseudomonadota; class Gammaproteobacteria; order Enterobacterales; family Morganellaceae; genus Photorhabdus; species Photorhabdus sp. RW14-46. Next base: position 10,417 of record NZ_CAWPHH010000002.1, read on the forward strand.
TCAGCGTGATGGCTGAAATCATCTTCCATTTCGGTGTACCTAAGGCATAAGCGGCTTCGCGCAGGCTATCAGGAACCAGTTTTAACATGTTTTCTGTGGTCCTGATCACAATCGGCACCTGTAACAACGCCAAAGCAATCACCCCCGCCCAACCGGAAAAATGCTGCATTTTTGTCACAACGACCATGTAAACAAATAAACCGACAACAATAGAAGGGGCTGACAGCAAGATATCGTTTATAAAGCGGATCACCTCTGCCAGCCATGACCGGCGGCCATATTCCGCCAAATAGATACCCGCCATGATCCCCAGAGGCGTACCGATAACCGTCGCCCACAGGATCAGTAATCCACTGCCCACAATGGCATTTGCCAAACCACCACCTTCCGTATTCGGTGGCGGTGTCATTTCGGTGAACAACGCCAGTGACATGCCGTCGAAACCTTTGGTGACGGTAGAAAACAGAATCCACACCAACCAAAACAGACCAAACAACATGGTCGCCATTGATAACAGCAGAGCGATGCGATTTTTTTGACGGCGCCATGCCTGTTTACAGCTACGTACATTAGCATCAATAGGCTTTTGTCTGTCTATCGTTGCCATATCAGTGCCCCTCATTCTTCGCCAAGCGCATAATCATCAATTTTGATAACGCCAGCACAATAAAGGTGATCACAAATAGAATCAGACCAAGCTCCATCAATGCTGCGGTATGCAAGCCAGATTCTGCTTCCGCGAATTCGTTCGCTAGCGCAGAAGTGATGCTGTTACCCGGCATAAACAGTGAGAAACTATCGAGCTGGTAGGTGTTACCGATGATAAAAGTCACCGCCATCGTTTCCCCCAACGCACGACCAAGGCCCAACATGACACCACCAATCACGCCATTTCGGGTGTAAGGCAACACGATATGCCAGATAACCTCCCAAGTGGTACAACCGATACCATAAGCCGATTCTTTCATCATCACCGGTGTTTGTTCGAAAACGTCACGCATCACCGAAGTGATATAAGGGATAATCATGATAGCGAGAATAACACCCGCCGCCAGAATACCGATACCAAAGGCAGGGCCGGAGAACAATTCGCCCACAATCGGCATACTGGCGAGGAGATTGCCGGCGGGCTGCTGGAAATAGGTGGCAAATAGCGGCGCAAAAACAAACAACCCCCACATGCCATACACAATACTTGGGATAGCGGCCAGTAACTCAATGGCGATACCGAGCGGACGTTTCAGCCAGTTAGGTGCCAGTTCTGTTAGAAACAAAGCAATCCCAAAACTAACAGGCACTGCGATAATCAGCGCAATTAGCGAAGTAACCAATGTACCGTAAATCGGTATCAAGGCCCCAAATTGCTCTGCCGGGGCATCCCACGTTTTCTGCCAGAGGAAAGAGATGCCGAACTGCTGAATACTAGGCCAGGAGGCAATAATCAGCGAGATAATGATGCCTCCTAACAAAAATAAAGTTATCAGCGCAGCTAGCCTAACCAGTGCGCTGAAAATAATATCGCCATTTTTACTGGGTGCTTTCATTGCCGTTTTTTGTTCGGCCATAGAGCTTATTCTCATTCGGGGTTAACTCCCCCCTTAAACGGGGGAGAAATTAAAACGACAAATTTAATCGATATTTAAAATAATCGATATTTAAAACAATCACTATCAACACGACTTAATACAGGGCCTTGCCATTGCTATCTTTTATCTGGGTTTTCCAAGCCGCACGAACTTGCTCAATCACCTCTTTAGGCAGAGTTGCATAATCCAGATCGTTTGCCTGTTTACTGCCTTTCTCATAAGCCCAGTCAAAGAATTTCAATATTTCTGCCCCTTTCACTGCATCTTTTTGCTGTTGATGAACCAGAACAAATGTAGTGGAAGTCATCGGCCACACATTTTCACCTTGCTGGTTTGTCAAATCCTGAGCAAACGTTTTATGCCATTCTGCTTTCTTCGCTGCGGCACTGAAACTCTCTTCTGTCGGGCTAACAATGTTGCCATTAGCAGATACCAATTTGGTATAAGCCAGATGATTCTGTTTAGCGTAAGCATATTCAACATAACCAATGGAACCCGTCAGACGTTGAACAAATGCGGCAATCCCATCATTACCTTTACCACCCAAACCAATAGGCCAGCTTACGGTGGAACCCACGCCAACTTTTTCTTGCCACGCTTTATTCACTTTAGAGAGGTAGCGAGTAAATACAAAGGAGGTACCGGAACCGTCAGCACGACGTATCACAGCAATATCTTGTTCCGGCAGTTTGACTCCCGGATTCAATTGAGTAATTGCTGGATCATCCCACTTTTTCACTTTACCTAAGTAAATATCGCCTAAAGTTTTACCATCCAATGTCAATTCATCAGATTTAATCCCCGGGATATTAACCGCCAGTACCACCCCACCGATGACGGTCGGGAATTGAAACAAGCCATCAGCAGCTAACTTTTCATCAGATAAAGGGGCATCGGAAGCCCCGAAATCAACGGTATTTGCCAGAATTTGTTTAACGCCACCGGAAGAACCGATGCCTTGATAATTGACTTTATTACCTGTCTCTTTTTGATAAGAATCCGCCCACTTGGCATACACCGGTGCGGGAAATGTCGCACCTGCCCCGGTTAAACTAGTGGCAGCAAATACAGGCAGGGTTGTCAAAGAAAACGCCGCTGCCATTATGCCGGTTACGGTGGTACGCATCAGTTTCATAATCCCTCCTAATGGGATATTGAGAATCAACAAAGAAATGTATACCCGTTATCCTTCAAGTGGCCTCTTTGTTGGCTGCACTCGCTCACCCCGGTCACATAGTTTGCTATGCTCCCGGGGATTCTCTCCCTTGCCGTCGCGATGCATCTTGAAATCCATAGGGTATATTCGTCAAATCAAAAAAGGTGCAAGAGGGAAAATAGGTCAATTTAATTACAGCAAAATGTCTTAATTATGACATTTTTATGATAGCGCAATAGGCACTTAACCTGTGATTGACATAAAACTGTCATCTCCACACACCATAAAAATCAAATATAGGAGATGATTATCAAGCCGTTAAAAATTATCTTCCACAACAGGAATACAGGCACGGATAGATAATCCCCCTCTGAGGCTGGTGCCCATTTCAATTTTCCCATCATGAGCATCAATAATTCGCTGAACAATCGCCAGACCTAACCCTGTTCCACTGCTGCTGCGCGCTCTTTCGCCACGAACAAATGGCTGAAATAACCGTGGCAAATCTTCCTGTTTGATGCCGGCTCCATTATCTTCTACCTGAAACCAAGCAAATTTATTTGTCTGACCACTACTCACTTTAATCCAGCCGTTACCATAACGATTGGCATTAACCAACAGATTAGCCAATGCCCGTTTAATAGAAATCGGATTGGCGTTAACGGTTATTGGGTGAAGAGACAGATGGTTTTCAATATCCTGTTCATAGCCATTCTCGGCGGAAATAACCTCTTTGAGAATAGAATTCAGTTCACAAAACTCCATTGGCATTTCCTGCCCGGTACGGAGATAGTCAATGAATTGCTCAATAATGGCGTTACACTCTTCAATATCTTTATTGATAGATTCAGACAGATAAGTATCTTCCTTGCTCATCATTTCTGTTGCCAGTCGAATACGTGTCAGCGGCGTACGCAAATCATGGCTTACGCCGGCAATTAATATCGTGCGGTCACTTTCCAATAGTTTTATCCCGGCGGACATTTGGTTAAATGCGCGAATGGCTGCACGAACTTCCAAAGAGCCCGCTTCCGGCACCGCCGGCATCATAATCCCTTTACCTGTTTGCCTGGCGGCATACTCCATTTCCAGTAAAGGCCGGTTCTGAAAACGGATATAAAGCCAGATACAACCAAATACCAGTAATAGAATTGCCAGTGTATAGCGGAAAATAGGAGAGAATTGATTTTGTTCGATCTCAGTCAAAGGAACCCTGACCCAAATATCGGGGGCCAAATAAGAGTTAAGCCAAAGTATAGGGCTATCTGTGTTTATTTCCAGACGAAGATCAGCCTTGCCACCAAGGTACTCGCCCATCTTCTCACTCAGGAAATCATAACGTCTGGCCCAACATAAACCTTGTATCTCCGCATCAGATTCAGAATAGAGCGTAATACCCAATTCCTGATAAATCTCCCGGCGAACTACCGGCGATATCACCAGAAAAGAGCCATCCTCTAACTTCAATTTTTCAGCCATTAGGGTACGAACTTCATACGCTAATACCTTATTGAACTGCTGCAAACTTGGCATAATAACGAAATTCACAACAACCAAGTAGCTGGTTACCAGACTGATAAACAGCATAGCCATAATCAGGAATAAAGTATGGGTAAACGTGCTGCGAGGGGAGAATCGCAATAATCTCATACACGAATTCCGTCTGGCACAAAGACATAGCCCAGACCCCAGATAGTCTGGATATAGCGAGGATGTGTAGGATCTTCTTCAATCACACGGCGCAGACGTGAAACCAAGACATCAATCGATCGCTTCATCGTGCTATATTCCCGGCCACGCGCTAAATTCATCAACTTATTACGGGACAGTGGCACGCCAGGATAAGAAACCAGTACTTTCAATACAGCAAATTCTCCACTGGTTAATTGAATATGTTCATCTCCCTGAAACATTTCCCGCGTACTCAAATTGAGGCTAAACTTACCAAAATTAATAATCGCATCATCCTCAGCCGGTAGGCCCAATAACTTATTCGCCTGACGACGTAATACCGCCCGGATACGCGCTAATAGCTCACGGGGATTAAATGGCTTCGGAATATAATCATCAGCACCAATTTCCAGCCCAACAATACGATCTACCTCTTCTCCCCTCGCGGTCACCATAATAATCGGTACCGGATTACTTTGGTTTCTCAGCCTTTGGCAAACAGAAAGCCCATCCTCTCCTGGTAACATTAAATCCAATACGATTAAGCTAACAGATTCCCGTGTCAGTAAGCGGTCCATCTGCTCCGCATTAGCAGCACTACGTACCTGAAAACCTTGTTCTGTCAGATAACGCTCTAATAACGTTCGTAAACGCATGTCATCATCCACCACAAGGATCTTGTTATCTACTTGCATTATCAAACTCCAAAAAACACTACATGCTTTGATAAATTTATCATTTTGAAAGAGATTAACCCAAAGATAGAAACCAGATATCTGTATTTTGAGACTATTCCTAATAGGACTTATTTCCACGGTTATTAATTCGAATGATTAATTTAGTGGTTTATTACTGACAATGAGAACGCAGTAATTCACTGTCAACTATCGAATTTCTACCGTTATTTTGCCATCCACCAATCCATCAATTAGCACCCTGGTGACCGGCAAATCGATAGAAATCTATTTATTAGCGGGATTAAATTCATCAGGCAGACTAAACGAAAAATGCCCTTTGCTGCATATTATCTGCTTACCTCCGCCACGGTTTTCCCTTACTAACGAGGATCTGGATCGATAATGTTCAGCTCACCAACGTTTGAACAAGAAATCACGCGACGGTCGAATTTTCGTCACCTTTCCTGACTATAGTAAACAATTTCGCTTGTTTTTTCTTCACTTAAACCTTAACAGCCTGTTTCATCACCAGCAAGATTCACAGCATACATACTATTCAGTACACAGAACCATAAATTATATGATGAACGTTATAAATATTAGAGCCAAATATCATAATGAGCAGACAGGTAAAGCAATCTTGTTACCGATAATGCTAACTCGAAACCGTCTGTTAACCGTTTATCTCTCGTTTTAAATCCGTACTCACCTCAGTGGGAGCGTATCGTATTCGCTTGTCACGCAGCCGAATCCATCAACAGTGATAAATTTATTCAACCAACGACGACCTGAATGTCACTAATACGTTAATCTTGCAAAACCGCCGGGCTTTATTGATTAATGACTAAAAACCGAGTCTTAATTTGACATCGACCAAAATGGACTGTTTTATATACCCTATGGATTTCAAGTTGCATCGCGACGGCAAGGGAGAGAATCCCCGGGAGCATAGCAAACTATGTGACCGAGGTGAGCGAGTGCAGCCAACAAAGAGGCAACTTGAAAGATAACGGGTATACACTTATGAGATTAACTACGGTATCTACATCACGATAAAATGAAAACTAAACTGATAACCCGTGAAGGCTACAACAAATTAAAGGAAGAACTGGATTATCTCTGGCGTGAAGAGCGTCCAGAAGTGACTAAAAAAGTGACTTGGGCAGCAAGCCTCGGTGACCGGAGTGAAAACGCAGATTATCAATATAACAAGAAGAGGCTACGGGAGATTGATCGCAGAGTCCGATATCTAACCAAAAGCTTAGAAGAATTGCGGTGTGTTGATTACTCCCCTCAACAAGATGGACGAGTGTTCTTCGGTGCATGGGTAGAGATCGAAAATGATCAAGGTGAGATTAAACGCTTCCGTATTGTCGGGTACGACGAAATTTTTGGTCGCAAAGACTACATATCCATCGATTCTCCAATGGCCCGGGCTTTATTGAAGAAAGAAGTTGGAGACAGTGCAATCGTTCATACACCAACAGGAAAAGTGTTGTGGTACGTGAACGAGATCGAATATACGAAATAGCCCATTAAAAAATTTAAAATGGGTAGATTCACATAATTAAGTGCAACATTGTTAATCTGGAAGTAAACATGTTCGTATTCTATTAAATAAATTTTTTAAGTAATTCCTCCATTTTTAACGAAAATCAAAAGTAGATTTGTAATTAATTAGTTACCTGCTTCTGGAATAATGCGATGAAACTCAAGTTTTTCCTATTCTAGCTATCCTTTTAGTTTAATTCTGATATTCGGAAACAGCTCATAGCAAATCCGGTAACCCACTTAGGGTTCCAGCGACAACTTTTCACATTTGAGTTCAATCGCGGTTGCTATAGCGTAACTCGTCAAAATAAGATTAGACGTAAACTGGAAATTATTTCTCTCAGAACGTATAAAGAGGGCTTTATGAATATTTAAAGCTTATCCACCAGAAGAAAATGCAACATGAATGAATCTCTGAGCCAAATTATTGCAAGTGAGCTACAGGCGCAGCCACAACAGGTACTTTCTGCGATTAGCCTGCTTGATGAAGGGAATACTGTCCCTTTTATTGCACGATATCGTAAAGAGGTCACCGGCGGTCTGGATGACACCCAACTTCGCCAACTTGAGACCCGCCTTAGTTATCTACGCGAACTGTCGGACCGCCGCCAAACCATTCTTAAATCCATTGACGAGCAAGGTAAGCTAACCCCAGAACTGACCGAAGCCATTAATGGCACCCAGAGCAAAACAGAGCTGGAAGATCTTTATCTGCCATATAAACCGAAGCGTCGTACCCGTGGACAAATCGCTATTGAAGCCGGTCTTGAACCACTAGCGGATTCCTTGTGGCAAGATCCACAGCAAGAACCAGAGCAGGTTGCCACTACCTTTGTTGATACCGATAAAGGTGTGGCTGATACCAAAGCCGCGCTGGATGGCGCACGTTATATCCTAATGGAACGTTTTGCCGAAGATGCCGCGTTATTGGCGAAAGTACGTGACTATCTGTGGAAGAATGCCCATTTGGTCGCTAAAGTCGTTGCCGGAAAAGAGGAAGAAGGCGCTAAATTCCGCGACTATTTTGATCATCATGAACCTATCGCACAAGTCCCTTCTCACCGCGCATTAGCTATGTTCCGTGGTCGTAATGAGAGCATACTGCAACTTTCGCTAAATGCTGATCCCCAGTTTGATGAATCACCAAAAGAGAGCTATTGCGAACAGATTATTACGCAGCATCTTCATCTGCGCCTGAATAATGCACCGGCAGATAACTGGCGTAAAACCGTAGTAAACTGGACCTGGCGCGTTAAGGTATTGCTGCATCTTGAAACTGAATTGATGAGTACCTTGCGAGAGAAAGCGGAAGATGAAGCCATCAAAGTATTCGCCCGTAACCTGCAAGATCTATTGATGGCCGCGCCAGCGGGTATGCGCGCAACAATGGGGCTCGATCCCGGTCTACGTACCGGTGTCAAAGTAGCTGTTATCGATGCAACCGGCAAACTGATTGCCACAGACACCATCTATCCACACACCGGGCAAACGGCTAAAGCTGCTGCAAGCGTGGCAGCATTGTGCCTCAAACATCAAGTGGAACTGGTCGCCATCGGTAACGGAACGGCTTCCCGTGAAACAGAACGTTTCTTCGCGGATGTGCAAACACAGTTCCCAGAGATAAAAGCCCAAAAAGTGATTGTCAGTGAGGCAGGAGCATCTGTTTATTCTGCCTCTGAGCTGGCGGCACAAGAATTTCCTGATCTGGACGTTTCACTCCGTGGAGCAGTCTCTATCGCCCGTCGCTTGCAAGATCCACTGGCCGAATTGGTGAAAATCGATCCGAAATCCATCGGTGTCGGTCAGTATCAACATGACGTCAGTCAGAGTCAGCTTGCCAAAAAATTGGATGCAGTCGTTGAGGATTGCGTAAACGCTGTCGGCGTAGATCTCAATACCGCTTCTGTTCCACTGCTAACCAGAGTTGCCGGGTTGACCCGTATGATTGCCCAGAATATCATCAACTGGCGTGATGAGAATGGCCGTTTCAATAACCGTGCACAATTACTGAAAGTCAATCGTCTTGGGCCAAAGGCTTTTGAACAATGTGCCGGATTCTTACGGATTAATCACGGTGATAACCCGCTGGATGCGTCGACCGTTCATCCAGAAGCTTATCCGGTAGTGGAAAAAATTCTGGCGGCCACTGAGCAGAAACTCCAAGAATTGATGGGTAACCCTATTTCATTACGTGGATTACAACCTCAGGACTTCACCACCGAGCGATTTGGTGTTCCAACCGTTACCGATATTTTGAAAGAGCTGGAAAAACCTGGCCGAGATCCACGCCCAGAGTTTAAAACCGCGACTTTCGCGGAAGGTGTAGAAACCATGAATGATCTGCATCCGGGAATGGTGCTGGAAGGTGCGGTCACTAACGTGACTAACTTTGGCGCATTTGTCGATATCGGCGTTCATCAAGATGGTTTAGTTCATATCTCTTCGCTGTCCAATCGCTTTGTAGAAGATCCTCACACCGTAGTAAAAGCGGGTGATATCGTTAAAGTAAAAGTGTTGGAAGTTGATCTGAACCGCAAGCGCATTGCTCTGACCATGCGTCTTGATGAGCAACCGGGAGAAACCCACTCACGCCGCAGTAACAATAACAATCCACAAACTGACCGCCGCCCTGAACAAAATAACAGGAACCGTAATACTTCCGGTTCTTCTACCTCAGCCGGCAACAGTGCGATGAGTGATGCACTAGCTGCTGCATTTGGAAAAAAACGTTAAGATTCCTATCACTGTAAACAGATGCACTGCTTCGGCAGTGCACGTCTCATAGTTCCTGCCAGAAAGAATCCAAACTCACAGATTCATATCAACTCTGAGTGACTAAGTGATTAAATTAACACCAAAAATGAAAATAGGATTAACATTGAAATTAATGTTGGTTATTATTCTCATTTGCAATTATTATGAATTGGATGCAAATCATACTTCATAATAATGAGTATGACTCATTTTCGATATTATACCCTACGGATTTCAAGATGCATCGCGACGGCAAGGGAGCGAATCCCCGGGAGCATAGGTAACTATGTGACCGGGGTGAGTGAGTGCAGCCAACAAAGAGGCAACTTGAAAGATAACGGGTATATCTTACTTATCACATATCCCGGAAGGTCATATGCAACTTCTTCCAGACCATAGTTACAAGATCATTGGTTTTTCGCCGAAGATCAGCCCGGCTTACCGACAAAAATTGCTGTCATTAGGTATGTTACCCGGTTCTTCTTTTCATGTTATCCGCTTAGCGCCTTTTGGTGATCCGATACAAATTGAGACTCGCAGAGTCAGCCTAATTCTGAGAAAAAAAGACTTGGAATTTCTCACATTAGACAGCGTTCAATGCAACGCATAATCCGTTGCAAGCAACGAAACGGTTACTCCTAATCTAATTTGGCACCAACAACATGAAAGCACTGACCATTGGCTTAATTGGCAACCCCAATGCCGGCAAAACGACATTATTTAACCAGCTTACTGGCGCTCGCCAACGTGTAGGCAACTGGGCTGGCGTTACGGTAGAACGAAAAGTTGGCCGTTTTACCACTGCGGACCATAAAATTGAGTTAGTTGACCTACCGGGAACTTACTCTCTGACCACGATTTCCGAACAAACATCACTGGATGAGCAGATAGCTTGCCACTACATTCTGAGCGGTGATGCTGACATGCTGATTAACGTCGTAGATGCTGCTAACCTTGAACGAAATCTCTATCTGACGTTACAACTGTTGGAATTAGGCATTCCATGCATCGTTGCACTCAATATGTTGGATATTGCTGACAGTCAGCATATCCAAATTGATATTGCCGAACTGGAACAACGCCTCGGCTGTCCAGTCATTCCAATGGTTTCGACTCGTGCAACTGGAGTGAATGAGCTGAAACGGGCAATTGACCACCATAAGCAGAATTTCGGGCAGTCACTGATTCACTACCCTGATTGCCTGTTGCAAGAAGTTGAGACGTTATCTGGTGTAATTTCAGACAATTTTCATGCTCAACAACGCCGCTGGCTAGCGCTTCAGATGCTTGAAGGGGATATTTACAGCCTGGAACGTTCCGGCCTTGCTACCTCAATGCTGATTAAATCCAAAGAACGTTTGCAACAACAGCAACATGAAGAGCCTGAACTGGTGATTGCCGATGCGCGCTATCAAAGCATCAATACATTGTGCATGGCCGTGATTGATACCCAAAAAGCCATGCCAAACAAACTCACTCAGGCAATTGACAGAATTATCCTCAATCGTTGGTTAGGTGTACCTATTTTCCTGGCGGTTATGTATTTAATGTTCGTGCTGGCAATTAATATCGGTGGTGCGCTACAACCTATCTTTGACAGTGGTTCTGTTGCTATTTTCATTCATGGGGTTCAATGGCTTGGTCATACCTTAAGTTTTCCAGAATGGCTGACGATTTTCCTCGCACAAGGTCTCGGTGGGGGTATCAACACGGTTTTGCCGCTAGTACCACAAATCGGCATGATGTATTTATTCCTCTCTTTTCTTGAGGACTCCGGTTATATGGCGCGGGCTGCGTTTGTCATGGATCGTCTGATGCAAGTTTTAGGACTACCGGGTAAATCGTTTGTCCCGTTGATCGTTGGCTTCGGTTGCAACGTCCCATCCATTATGGGGGCGAGAACGCTAGATGCGCCGCGTGAACGCTTAATCACGATTATGATGGCACCCTTTATGTCTTGCGGTGCACGATTAGCCATCTTTGCCGTATTTACCGCCGCATTCTTTGGCAAAAACGGGGCAACCATTGTTTTTTCCCTTTATATATTGGGCATTGTCGTCGCTATTCTGACTGGCCTGATGTTGAAATACACCATTATGCGTGGCGAAGCTTCACCCTTCGTTATGGAACTCCCGGTTTACCATATTCCACATCTAAAAACCTTGCTTCTGCAAACATGGCAACGCCTGAAAGGTTTTGTTATCCGTGCCGGTAAAGTAATCGTTATCGCCAGTATGTTTATTGGTGCACTCAACAGCTTCTCATTCTCTGGTAAGACAGTGGATAGCATCAACCAATCCGCTCTGGCTTCGGTTAGCAAGATTATTACGCCAGTATTACAGCCAATTGGCGTTCACTCAGATAACTGGCAAGCAACTGTTGGTTTGATAACTGGTGCTATGGCAAAAGAAGTGGTAGTTGGAACATTAAATACTCTGTATACCGCAGAAAACATTGCTAATGAACCGTTTAACGCAGATGAGTTCAACCTGTTTGCTGAGCTGAAAGATGCAGTTGGTGAAACTTGGGATAGTTTGAAAGAGACATTCACTCTGAGCGTGCTGACCAACCCAATCGAAGCCAGTAAAGGTGACGGTGAAATGGATAGTAGCTCTATGGGAACAATGAGTGCCAAATTTGGCTCCGCTATTTCAGCTTACAGTTACCTGATCTTTGTTCTGTTATATGTGCCTTGTGTCTCGGTGATGGGCGCGATCGCTCGTGAAACCAGCCGTGGCTGGATGACATTCTCCATTCTGTGGGGATTGAACGTAGCTTATTCAATTTCAGCCCTGTTCTACCAGGTGGTAACTTTCTCACAGCATCCACAAAGCAGCCTGATCATCATTTTGACCGTCGTTCTATTTAACGCGCTGGTATTCTGCTTCCTGCGGCGGGCACGCAGCCGTGTGACGATGAAGTTAATCAGCAACCCGGGAAATAGCTGCCACTGCTCCAGTGGAAACTGTCACTAGGAATTGAAAATGATTAGCCTATTACAAGTAAGGGATGCCGTCGCTCTGAATGGGCGAGCAGATGCTAAGTTGTTAAGCCACCAGCTTTCTGCTTCATTATCGATGGTAGAAGCGATGCTTGAACAACTCACCGTAATGGGCAAACTAGAAAAGCTCAATGCAACTGCCTGCCTGAGTGGCAGTTGCAAACAGTGCCCGGAAGTACAGCAATGTGACACGGTGGTTTATCGGATCGCTGGGAGATACTGAGCCATATTATAGAATGGCTAATCATATATAGTTAATCTGAGACAACTCCCCTCTTTTAAAGGGGGGCTTATCAACAATCTGTTGGTCCAAAGAGTCATAAGCCATAACTAAACACATACAATCTATTGACTTACAGGCATTTGGAAAACAAATCTTCCTCCAAGCGCGGCAGCATAGCGGCTTAAAGTATCCAGATTTGGCACACTTTTACCATTTTCCATACGACTAATATTTTGCTTCTGAGTGCCAATCTTCTGAGCAACATCTTGTTGAGTAAGATGTAACGCTTTACGTGCATCTTTCAGCTGTTTCATCAACGCCTTACGGATCTGGATATCGTTATATGCTTCCAGAGTCGCGGCATCTTCTAAGAGAAGCGTTTTGGCTCCAGAAAACGGGATAATATCATTATCATTATCATTATCATTATCATTATCATTATCATTATCAGACATTTTTAAGACTCCGTTTAACTTCTTGCATTCGTTGGTTTGCCAGATCGAGCGATTTCTTCGGCGTTTTTTGGGTTTTCTTTTGCAGTATATGAACAACATAAAACTGCTGTCCAACTGCAAAAAAGAAAAATCCCCTCGCAATACCCTCAGAAGCGCTCACTCTTAACTCCTTAAGCCCGTTTCCAATGTCTCTGACTTTAGGCTCTTTTAAATCTGTTCCAGCAGCTTCCAATTCTTCAATGGCTTCAATCATTGAAACTTTGAGACCAACAGGTAGCTTAGAAAGCTCCTTGAGCGCAGATATACTCCCAATAAAATCACTCAAAAAATTATGCGTACCAACAGCATTCATGCGGCGAACGCTTTACCTTTCCAAATCACGCCAATAAAAATCTGTTATCTCATCGACCTTGCAATGCTTCTCTACTAGCAAATTCAGTCAACAATCCAACAAGCTCATCCGGATGAGAAATAAAAGGCGCATGAGCGGCATGGCGCATCATGGCTGAAACTGAACGCGGCCATTTTTCATCAAGAATGTTGATAATTTTTCTTGGCACCAACCCATCCAGATAACCGTAAATCCGCAAGAACGGTATGGCAAGCTCAGCCAAAGGCTGCCTTAAATCTTCGGTACGCAAAATTTCCAAACCAACATGCAGCACTTCAACAGAAGGCATCGGCTGCGCCAGCACAACAGATTTCAGTAATCGCGCATCTTGACGAGCGCTGTCAGTACCTAATGTCTGTAAAGCAAGAAAACGCTCAACTGTGCGCTGGAAATCTTTACTAAGCTGATGTTCGAAATCGTGCAAAACTTCCGGCTTAATCCCCGGCCAGTCACTTTCTGCGCTGAAATGTGGTGAAGAAGCCACGGTAATTAATCCGGCAACTTTATCCTGATGGTCAAGCGCTATCCGACTGGCAACCAGACCTCCCAACGACCAACCTAGCCATAGCGCATTTTCAGGCGCATATCGCCAGACTTCATCCGCCATGTCAGCAAGATTCATCGGGCCATATTTCTGGCTACGGCCATAACCCGGCAAATCCACCAGATGCAAACGAAAATGCGGAGCACATCGCATTTCAATGGAACGCCAAACTTCCACATTCAGCCCCCATCCGTGCAGCAACACAAGATCACGCGAACCTTCATCAGAAGTCTGCCAAAACAGATCAGCCATTGTTATTCTCAACTTTATTTGCCATCAAGGAAGAAGTCTATGCTAACAATGGTTGGGTACTGTTGGCTATGCCATCAGCCTCTTTGGTTTCCACATCATGGAGTATGCAGCTTTTGCAACAAGCGGCTGAAACGTTTGACAAACATGTGCCCGTGCTGTGCACTACCCTCGGAACTCCCTTCACTGCCTTGTGGGCGCTGCCTCAAAAAACCGCCTCTATGGGAGAATATGATATACCCTATGGATTTCAAGATGGATCGCGACGGCAAGGGAGAGAATCCCTAGGAGCATAGGTAACTATGTGACCGGGGTGAGCGAGTGCAGCCAACAAAGAGGCAACTTGAAAGATAACGGGTATAGCGATTACCGACTATTGCCCACCATTGAGCGGCCTGATCCGTCGCTATAAATATCACTAGAGAATAGATTAAAAGATTTAAGTCAAAGAAAGTGTAAAATGAAAAATAATTACCATTGTTTTATATAGGCACGCTTTACAACTAGAAGTATAAAATAAGAAAAGGAAATTGCGACGATAAGAATGAGAAAAATATCAGGGGATTTATAATATGAAATTAAATATCCCATCAGAACAGGACTGACAGCTGCACCCAAACTGCCTAGGTTTTGTATTGCGAAGTAATGCCCCCTTAACCCCTCAGGTGCTATACTGTCAGTAAGCGCGTAAAGGACGGGGATAAAAATGATCTCTCCCAACGAGAAAGAAAATATTGCAATTATCCAATAAATCAAGTTCTGTTCAGAATAGATAAAACCCAAAATACCGAGGATAAAAAAAATTACTCCTCCCGTCAGCCATCTTCCGATATAACCATCTTTAATATACTTTCCAACATGATATTGAAATCCTATAACAACCATAGCATTTGTTACCATCATTGCAGCAATAGCTGTATATGAAAACTCCTTATTTGTAGAAACAATTAAATATTGAGATAAGTAGCTAATGGTACTACCATAT
>NZ_CAWPHH010000002.1:25669-363243 GCF_963887965.1 Photorhabdus sp. RW14-46
CTTGCAATGCTTCTCTACTAGCAAATTCAGTCAACAATCCAACAAGCTCATCCGGATGAGAAATAAAAGGCGCATGAGCGGCATGGCGCATCATGGCTGAAACTGAACGCGGCCATTTTTCATCAAGAATGTTGATAATTTTTCTTGGCACCAACCCATCCAGATAACCGTAAATCCGCAAGAACGGTATGGCAAGCTCAGCCAAAGGCTGCCTTAAATCTTCGGTACGCAAAATTTCCAAACCAACATGCAGCACTTCAACAGAAGGCATCGGCTGCGCCAGCACAACAGATTTCAGTAATCGCGCATCTTGACGAGCGCTGTCAGTACCTAATGTCTGTAAAGCAAGAAAACGCTCAACTGTGCGCTGGAAATCTTTACTAAGCTGATGTTCGAAATCGTGCAAAACTTCCGGCTTAATCCCCGGCCAGTCACTTTCTGCGCTGAAATGTGGTGAAGAAGCCACGGTAATTAATCCGGCAACTTTATCCTGATGGTCAAGCGCTATCCGACTGGCAACCAGACCTCCCAACGACCAACCTAGCCATAGCGCATTTTCAGGCGCATATCGCCAGACTTCATCCGCCATGTCAGCAAGATTCATCGGGCCATATTTCTGGCTACGGCCATAACCCGGCAAATCCACCAGATGCAAACGAAAATGCGGAGCACATCGCATTTCAATGGAACGCCAAACTTCCACATTCAGCCCCCATCCGTGCAGCAACACAAGATCACGCGAACCTTCATCAGAAGTCTGCCAAAACAGATCAGCCATTGTTATTCTCAACTTTATTTGCCATCAAGGAAGAAGTCTATGCTAACAATGGTTGGGTACTGTTGGCTATGCCATCAGCCTCTTTGGTTTCCACATCATGGAGTATGCAGCTTTTGCAACAAGCGGCTGAAACGTTTGACAAACATGTGCCCGTGCTGTGCACTACCCTCGGAACTCCCTTCACTGCCTTGTGGGCGCTGCCTCAAAAAACCGCCTCTATGGGAGAATATGATATACCCTATGGATTTCAAGATGGATCGCGACGGCAAGGGAGAGAATCCCTAGGAGCATAGGTAACTATGTGACCGGGGTGAGCGAGTGCAGCCAACAAAGAGGCAACTTGAAAGATAACGGGTATAGCGATTACCGACTATTGCCCACCATTGAGCGGCCTGATCCGTCGCTATAAATATCACTAGAGAATAGATTAAAAGATTTAAGTCAAAGAAAGTGTAAAATGAAAAATAATTACCATTGTTTTATATAGGCACGCTTTACAACTAGAAGTATAAAATAAGAAAAGGAAATTGCGACGATAAGAATGAGAAAAATATCAGGGGATTTATAATATGAAATTAAATATCCCATCAGAACAGGACTGACAGCTGCACCCAAACTGCCTAGGTTTTGTATTGCGAAGTAATGCCCCCTTAACCCCTCAGGTGCTATACTGTCAGTAAGCGCGTAAAGGACGGGGATAAAAATGATCTCTCCCAACGAGAAAGAAAATATTGCAATTATCCAATAAATCAAGTTCTGTTCAGAATAGATAAAACCCAAAATACCGAGGATAAAAAAAATTACTCCTCCCGTCAGCCATCTTCCGATATAACCATCTTTAATATACTTTCCAACATGATATTGAAATCCTATAACAACCATAGCATTTGTTACCATCATTGCAGCAATAGCTGTATATGAAAACTCCTTATTTGTAGAAACAATTAAATATTGAGATAAGTAGCTAATGGTACTACCATATACAAAAGACCCGAGTACTGATGAAATCGTTATCAGAAAAAGCAAATGATTCTTCAAGGGCTTTATATTACTTAGGGTATCTGCCAGTAATCTATTATTACTCTGTGATAATATAGGTAAGAAGTGAAAACATGAAGAATAGTATATTATAATAAATATCATCGGGAGCAATGCAGTAAGACCAGACAATATGAAAGGGAAACTATTATTATAACCTGAAAGTAATGCACCAATTAATGGACCAACGGACCACCCTATGTTAATAAACGTGTAGTTTAAAGAAAATAATCTTATCTTAATACTTTGTGGTAAATAATCTGAGAAATAACTCTTTAATAGCACCTCAAATAATGCGTAAGCTAAGTTCACAAAAGCCAGAAGAAAAGAAATAATGATGATGTTTTTAAAATATGGAAAAATTAAAAAACAAAATAAAAAAGTTAAAAGCGATGATACAATAGGGAATTTGAATTTCTTATTATCAGCAAACATACCGCCAACCAGGCTGGTTATTATTCCGAATATCATAGACGAAGATATAATATATCCAACAATGATAGGACTAAAATTAAACTCCACAGATAAATATATAGCTAAATAAGGAAGTGATGCACCGCGACCAATCGTTAATAGTAATGATGAAAAGAGAAAAAAAGATATTGTTTTCTCATTCTTAAACACATGTAATAAACTAATATTATAATTCATGGTATTGATTAAATTCTCCCTTAGTTTATTTTCATATAACGATCTATAATATATTTTTATTATTATGAATACTATAAAGACTTTCTAAAATAACATACAAATCTGTTGTTAATTATCGGCAAGACTGCCAAAAATCCTTAAAGTAAATGGAAGTGATTTTAAGGATAGCAATCTTTATTTATTTTCTTTAATATTATGAATAAAATAATCACCCTTCATGACTCTTCATCGGTTACTGTCAGCTGATATCCTTTGAATAAGAATACAACGTACAAGATAAAACCCAGTGGGAAGTATTACTTGTGATTGTAGAATCTGCAAGCCATTTCTAAAGAAATTATTCAAAAGAAAAATTAATTATAATATTAATTCATTTTTGTGTTGTTTTTTTGCCACATTCACTCAGAAATTAGTATGATTACTATTATTTTTTATAATATAGTTGTCATCAAAAGCACTTTTAGTCAAAATTATAATTTTAACATTAACTTACTGATATTTAAAAGCAAACAACTCAAAATGACATCAATCTCCGACAATATGAATAAATTTTATAAAAAAATTAAATTAATCATCTACAATAATATTGTTATTAGAATGTGCGGTATGCAGTTCCTGATCTATATATTTTTATTAATTAATCAATGTAACTAGTTGCATTGTAGCAATTTAAAATTCTTATACTCAATTATGATTTATCACAACCTGTACCGGTTTTTTATGCTTTAAATCGTACTATGCCGAGAGCATTGGATCATTTAATGTAAGTTGTAGCGTTGTATGTTGTACCCGTATTTTCATATTGAAATGTTCCGTATTGTGATCATGTCATTTAGGAGAAAATTATGGAAAACGTTCATGCTAAAACTATCAGTACAAACCATATCATCAGTTCAGCAATGGTAAGTCAGAATGAGCTGTGTCGTATATCAGACAATGCCGATGCTATCAGAGCTAAGGCAATGGAACTCACAGATTCTTGGGAAGGAGTGATGTTTGCTCTGTCTGCGGAAGAACTAGAAAATATTGCACTAGCATTAAAATTTTCACCAGATGTTGCTGATAAAATCCATAATGAACTCAAAACATTAAGGTATGCAAAAGTACAGTCTCAAGCCGGCCCTTCTTTTATCGTAACTTATCATATCTTAGACGTCAGCTTGCTGGCTCTAAGGGGAGTAACAAGTTTTGATAATGCTCTTTCTCATATAAATGATCTTAATCTACAACCCCTTCTGAATGAAAATCAGGACACCTTCCAGAAAATCCGTGCAGCTCTACCGGAACATGCTGCACGTATGAATTTCAAGCCTGAAACCGCTGCGGCTGTTCTGAAAGCCTTAGGTGCAGATATTTCCCCAGATCTGCTTTATGAGCTTTGCCCAAAATATGGCACAAGCTCAGTTATCGATCTAGAAGGTCGACGTGGTGTTACTACAGAATTTATCAGATGTGTGACACTTACTCTCGGGACGACACTGGCATAGTTAATCATAATGATCATATCTGGTGCTGTTTTTCTTGCAGTGCCAGTTTTTACTTATTCATAGCTCGGCCTGAATATATTCTTCATCTATTATTTTCTTAACAACTATTTTATATATGGAAAGAAAAATGTGTTCTGATATAAATAGATTAGAACCTGAACTAATAAAAAAATATAAAGAAGAGGGGTTTCTTCTTGTTCCTTCTCTTATTAGAAAAGAAGATTTAATAATCTTGGATGTGACCATTCAAAATATCATCAAAGATGCCGAAAATAATGAAACAATTACCCAAGTTATTGAATATGAAAATACTCAAATTGATGGTCTCTGTCTACCAAGAAGATTGTTTAATCCCTTTGAATTACACGAGCAATTCAGACGAATTGCCACTTCAGAACAGGTTCTCGGGTATGTTATATCTTTGATAGGCCAAGATATAGCCCTCCAACATAGTAAACTTAACATGAAGCCTCAAAAAGTTGGTGCTGTTGTAGAATGGCATCAAGATTTCACCTATTTCCCACATACTAATGACGATCTTGTTGGTGTACTTATTTATCTGGATGATGCTACTTCTGAAAATGGCTGCCTGGAAGTTTTGCCACGTCAACATACGCGATCTTTCGATCATTCACTTCCTGATGGATCTTTTGCCGGGATGATTACAGAAGAAATAAATGAAGAAAATTATGGTCAGCCTGTTACGTTAGCAGCTAAAGCAGGAAGTACAATATTTTTGCATCCTTTTACTCCTCACCGTTCGGCACCTAATGTTTCAGAGAAACCAAGAAAAACGTTAATTTTTGAATACAGGGCAACCGATGCTTTCCCGATATACACAGGAAGCCAGCTAGTATCCATGGAGTCATATGTTCATCACCTTCATGGTAATCCTGCCACACACGCCCGTTTCGGTGGTCCTCCTCCTGCTATTTACACACCAAAAGATATACCTAAATCTCTCTATGAGCTTCAGGAGGTTTCGAGAAAAATTTTGAAACCAGAGGAATAATTCTATTGCATTAAAGTTTCCATTCTACAATTTATTTCGTTTGGGAGATATAAAATGCTTGATAATCAATATGCAAATATTATCGATCATTACAGGAATGATGGTTATGTTGTTATACGTAACATTCTTAATCCAGTTACAGATCTTTTCCCGGTTATAAAAGAATACGGTGAGCTTGCAAATAAGCTTGCTAAGCAATGGTTAGAGCAAAGAGTGATCACAAGTTATGATAAAAATACACCCGAAGAGAGTCGGCTTTTACAGTTAATGAAACAAACTGATGGAAACTGTTTTCAGGAACTTGATATTACGCTTCCTGTAGAAGCCGAAATTAAGGAGGACTCTCCGGTACATTTAGGAGAGGCAATATTCAATCTCTTGAGAAACCAGACAATTCTTGACGTAGTAGAAAATATTATTGGGCCCGAAATTTATTCAGTTCCCGTACAACACATGCGCATTAAACCACCCGAAGCACAGATTACAGATAAAACTCAAAGTCACACACTTACATTAACGGGAAAAACTTTCTGGCATCAGGACCTAGCGGTTGTGACCGAGGATGCTGATAATACAGATATGTTGAGTGTCTGGTTACCACTGAATGAAGTAACCGAAAAAAACGGTTGCTTGGTCGTGATACCCGGAAGTCACACCAAAGGGCTTTTGCACCATTGTGATACCCCTGTTTTACAAGGGATTCCTGATTCACTGGTAGGCACAAACATACATCCTATTCCCGCGAAACCAGGCGACATGATACTTCTTCATCCACTTATGATACATGCATCTTTATCGAATATCAGCATGCAAGGAAGGTGGAGCTTTGATCTGAGATACTGCCCTACTGGTCAACCGACAGGTCGACAATGGTTTCCTGGTTTTATTGCGAGAAGTAAATCTCACCCTGAAAAAGAATTATCTAATTATGAAGTTTGGGTCGAATCATGGCACTTTGCAAGACAAACTTTAGCCGGGCAGCCTCATCCAAAATTCGATCGCTGGGATAAAAATGATTCCAACCCTTTATGCGCATGAGGAAAAACTAATGTTAGATCTCTCTCTACTTCGAGACTCGGGTTCGTTTTCGATTGATTGCGGCTCCCCACGACTTGCTCTCGTTCATCATGGCTTTCGTACGACGCAACTAGGAGCAGCTGACAAAAGACAGGATAAATATGCCGCAAGATATGCTTCACTGGGATTACTTAATCTGGCTCGCTCTGCTCAAGTAGACTTTGAGCATGGTCGTATACCTTTTCAACCTGAAATACAATATTTCGATGAGGATAATTTCACAGATGACGTTGAGCTGGCAAAAACCATAAGCGATTGGTTAAGGCCAGTCAAAGCAAGATTTGTATTGGTCAGCCTGTATTCACTGGCATTTGAAAGGACAAAGAATATGCTGTCCAATCTTAATCCCGAGGAAGTCTGCATTATGGTTGGTGGGGCACACCCAACCGTAGCTCCTGAAATTGATTTCGTGCATCTTGTAGCAAGAGGTGAAGGAGGGAATGCTCTAAGGCATGTTCTTAAGCTGTTCCTACATCCTGAATTTGGTGTAGGGAACGAAGCGCGTGGTTTGTGTTTCATGTTGGATGGTAGAGTTCAAATGGGAGAAATCGTATTTGATAAATCTCTTGAGGATATTCCCTCGCCAGCCTTTTCCTATGAACTAATACAGAGTGATACTAGCTTCGCCGGGCAGTCCCGGGAGAGGTGGTGGAAAGCGGTAGGAGAATCTCAACAAATTTATATTTGTACACAGAGCTGCCGAGCTCGCTGTACGTTTTGTTCAACATATCTTATACATGGGAAGCTAGTTTCCCGGCCAGTTGAATTAATTGCAGGAGATATTGAACACCTTTTAACATTCGGTCACGATTCAATTCAGTTTCATGATGACGATCTACTTCAACACAAAAATTTATATGAACTTCTTGATTTGCTCTCAGAGTTTAATATTGCATGGACCTGCAATGCAAGATCAGAAGTAATGACACCAGAACTCGCTCACCGAATGTACGATGCAGGATGCAGAAAAGTTTTTTTAGGGGTTGAATCGTTAGACCAGAGAAGCCTAAATTATTACAACAAAGCAACTACCGTAGAAATGAATATAAATGCGGTAAATGCATTAAGTGGTTCAGGTATCGGAGTTATATGCGGATACATCATTGGCGCACCTCATGACACAGTTGAAAGCATCTTAGCTGATTTAGATCGAGTTTTAGCTTTACCTATATATTTTCTAGCCACAGCAATACTAACACCAGATATAGGTACTGTTGAATACCGCAGAGCCTTGAGGCGGATACCTTTGCTGCAAGAGTTAGGTAACGATGGAACGAAAATGAATATTAGACCACGTCCTGAGATATTTGGAACTTCTGCCCCATATGGTTTGCCTACTGTAGCTGAAGCTATATCTAAGGAAGAATTAAATGAGCTTTATGCCCTTGTTAATTGTGAATTTTTCTTAAGGAAAGAATATATTAATAGGATAATAAAATATACCTCAAATGATAGGCTAAATGAAGCGCTTTCATGGTGTTCACTGCAGAAGCTGAAAGCAGAAGAATTAGCAGAAAACGCAACGCTGGCCTCAGTACAAGAGAGAACTATTCAGTTACTCCAGAAAATAGATGCAGACTATCCGTATTATGGTGTCCTTTCTGAATTTGCTGAGGCTAGATAATTATGAAACCAGAAAAAGAAATTATCCCTTTTTCTCCCGAAATGATACAAAAGTTGATAAGCGAAGGGAAAGATCCACACTACTACGTTATTCAAGACTTCATGGCAGACAAATTATTAGGTTTATCTGAATTGGATAAAAAAAACCTTGTTGACAGTCACTATTTGATTTCAAAAGAAATCATCAGCCCACACAGCACAGAAGATATATTTACTTTTATCAAAGAAATATTATCAATACCATCATCACGAGAGGGTTGTATCGTGGAGGCGGGAAGTTATAAAGGCTCAAGTACAGCCAAGTTCAGCCTGGCTGCTAAGTTAGCCGGCAGAGAACTTGTTGTTTGTGACTCTTTTATGGGCCTCCCGTTTCATAATGAAGTTCATGGCATCAGTATTGAAGGAAGGGAAGCGGTGTTTAGGGAAGGTGATTTCGCAGGTTCTCTTCAGGAAGTAAAAAATAATATTATAAAATATGGTAATATCAGTTCCTGTACATTTATTAAAGGGTGGTTTGAAATATCCTTGGCTAATTGGTCACGACCAATAGCTGCAATCTATCTGGATGTCGATCTTCAAAAATCAACTCGCGACTGTCTCAAATATCTATATCCATGGTTGACACCAGGTGGTAGTCTTTATTCACAAGACGGCCACTTACCACTTGTTCTTGATGTTTTTGAGGATGTGAATTTTTGGCTCAATGAAATAGGTACTCTGCCACCTATAGTAGTGGGTATCAGGAAAAAGAAACTAATAAAAATAACAAAACCTGATACACCTTCTCTACCACTACTTTAATAATATTCCTTCAACTGCCAATACGGAATTTATATCGTTTACCTATCCATATAAGCGTGCCCGGGATAACCTCAATATTTTTAATTTCATCATCTTCTTTACTTTTATCAACACGAACAGCCCCTGAACGAATTAATCGCCTTAGTTCAGAACGGCTTATCGCTGGCAAGGCTACTGAACAAAGATCCAGCAGTGTTATATAAGAGCCTTTTGGTAAAATCAATACATCATGATCGGCCTCTTCAGGTGTCCGCTTTTGTACTACACGCTCAAAATGCTCAGTGGCCTCTTTTGCAGATATGTCATCGTGATATCTTTTAACAATATTATAAGCGATATCTTTTTTGATCTTCATTGGGTTAAGGCCCAATTCTAGTTGACTGACTATCGCAGATTGTTTTTCTGCCTCCATGTCTGTAGCAAGTGTCAAATAATTGATAATGACACTGTCAGGAATTGACATTACTTTGCCATACATATCATTTGCATTATCAGTTAACCCAATATAATTATTTTTTGACTTACTCATTTTTTCAATGCCATCTAGCCCTTCTAATAATGGCATTGTTATTACTATTTGCCCTTTTTTCTCATAGGCTTCTTGAAGTGTTCTCCCTACCAAGTTATTAAATAACTGATCTGTTCCGCCAAGCTCGATATCAGCATCAATCATAACTGAGTCATATCCTTGGAGAATAGGGTAAATAATCTCATGCAAATGGACTGGTGCTTTTGATTCAAATCGGGTTTTAAAATCATCTCGGTGCATGATTTGTGCAAGAGTGATTTTAGAGATTAACTTTATGACATTACTGAATGGCATATTGTTAAACCATTCTGAGTTTTTCCTTATTTCAATATTTTCGATATTTATAACTTTTGCAAGCTGATTTATATAAGTCTGACTGTTTTTATTAATTTGTTCAGGTGTTAATGGAGGACGAAGCTTATTTCTCCCGGTCGGGTCACCAATTCCAGCCGTAAAATCCCCAATGATAACAACAATCCGGTGCCCTTCATCCTGAAAATCTTTAAGCTTTTGTAATACAACCGCATGGCCCAAATGCAAATCAGGTGCAGTCGGATCAAAGCCTAATTTTATTGTCAGTTTTCTATTTTCTTGTCTTGCAAGAGCAAGTTTATCCTGTAACCCTGAGGGTGGCTCCATAATTGCGATGTTTGAAAGCAACTTATCAATATTCTCTTTCATATAGTTAACCTAAATAATTACGTTTATTAACGATGAATAAAACAACTTTATACCATGTTTATAACAATCTCTATTGTCAAGTAAATAATTATTCATTCTGGTCTTGTTGCATTAACGACGATGTAGTATGCAAAAATATGTCGTTTGTTTTTTAATTAGGTCGTCTTGTCCTCTTTCGTGATGCAAACGAAAATGCGGAGCACATCGCATTTCAATGGAACGCCAAACTTCCGCATTCAACCCCCATCCGTGCAGCAACACAAGATCACGCGAACCTTCATCAGAAGTCTGCCAAAACAGATCAGCCATTGTTATTCTCAACTTTATTTGCCATCAAGGAAGAAGTCTATGCTAACAATGGTTGGGTACTGTTGGCTATGCCATCAGCCTCTTTGGTTTCCACATCATGGAGTATGCAGCTTTTGCAACAAGCGGCTGAAACGTTTGACAAACATGTGCCCGTGCTGTGCTCTACCCTCAGAACTCCCGTCGCTGCCTTGTGGACGCTGCCTCAAAAAACCGCCTCTATGGGAGAATATGATAGCGATTACCGACTATTGCCCACCACTGAGTGGCCTGATCCGTCGCTATAAATATCATCGCACCCCACAACTTGCGTCAATTCTGGCGCGTCTGTTTCTGCTGCACTGGCAACAGGGCTATCGTGATGGAAGATGGTATAAACCCAACATTCTGCTCAGTGTGCCACTGCATCGACACCGACGATGGAAACGGGGATTTGATCAAAGTGTATTAATGGCAAAGCAGTTATCAGAATGGCTACAATGCGATTACCAGCAAAGCTTTCTACAGCGGACGCATGCTACACTACCACAAAGAAATTTATCGGCAGCACGGCGTAAAATTAATCTCAGGAAAGCATTTCAGCTTTGTGGCTCCGTTACGGGACAACATGTCGCCATACTTGATGATGTGATTACCACCGGTGCGACCATGACCGAGATTTCCCGTTTGTTAATTCGTGCTGGCGCCCGTTCAGTGCAGGTTTGGGCGATCTGTCGAACCTTGTAGTCAATACGAAAATGGGCGTATTATAACCAACTATAGCAGTCAACTATTGAGCAAATGATATGATTAATATTACTGAAGCAGCGCAAACTCATTTTGCCAAATTACTGGCAAACCAAGAACCAGGTACACAAATTCGCGTATTTGTCATCAATCCAGGTACACCTACTGCTGAGTGTGGCGTATCTTACTGCCCGCCTGATGCCGTTGAAGCAACAGATACTGAACTGAAATTTGATCAACTGTCAGCTTACGTCGATGAACTGAGTGCCCCCTTCCTTGAAGAAGCTGAAATTGATTTTGTCACTGATCAGTTAGGCTCTCAGCTAACATTAAAAGCCCCTAACGCCAAAATGCGTAAAGTTTCTGACGATTCCCCACTTGCCGAACGTGTGGAATACGTTTTGCAGTCACAAATTAATCCACAGTTAGCCGGTCACGGTGGCCGCGTCAGTCTGATGGAAATCACTGATGATGGTTTTGCTATCCTTCAATTCGGCGGCGGTTGTAATGGCTGTTCAATGGTTGATGTCACTCTAAAAGAAGGGATTGAAAAAGAGTTACTGAACATGTTCCCGGAACTAAAAGGGGTAAAAGACTTAACTGAACACCAGCGCGGTGAACACTCTTATTACTAAAAATGTATTACTAAAAATGTATTACTAATAACGTATTACTGATAACAAATTTTCCCGCTCGGATAATCGTCGGGAAAACACTATTACAATAATAACCAACGGGATAAGTTCTAAGAGCAATTCAATATATATGGAACATTTTCAGACTATCAGCCCTGAGCAGGCTTATCAACACTGGCAGAATAAATCCGCGATTATGGTGGATATCCGTGATCCACAGAGTTTCCGGACAGGTCATGCATGTGGCGCTTTTCATTTGACTAATGACACGTTGAATGAATTGATGTTACAAGCCAATTTCGAACAACCTGTTATGGTCATGTGTTATCACGGTCATAGCAGCCAGAGTGCCGCTCAGTATTTATTAAACATCGGTTTTGAAACTGTCTACAGCATTAATGGCGGCTTTGAAGCCTGGCGCAGAGACTATCCTCACGCTGTTGACTCCTTACATAATCCGGCATAACACACCTCATGATCCGCGTAATCGCTATTTCAAACCCGCGTCTAGCGCAAGCCTTTATCGATTATATGGCAACCCATCAGGTCCATCTCACTATGCGCCCCAGTCACGATGGGCAACACGTCGAACTGTGGCTAGAAGATGACACTAAACTTACTCTAGTTCAGCAAGAGTTGGAGCAATTTACTCGCGATCCGCTAAATGAACGTTATCAAGCGGCCAGTTGGCAATCTGGCGATGTGAATCACCCATTGAAGTACCACAATAATCTGAATTGGCAATACTTAAGTCGTCAGGCTGGCCCATTAACCCTTACCGTTTTACTCCTAAATATCGTCGTTTATCTCTGGATGCAATTTGCCGGCGATTATCAGGTGATGTCTTGGCTGGCCTGGCCTAACGATAGCCAACATATGGAACTATGGCGTTGGGTCACCCACGGCTTATTGCACTTCTCACTACTGCATATCATCTTTAATCTCATGTGGTGGTGGTATCTTGGCGGACAAACAGAAAAGCACCTCGGTACAGGAAAACTGTTTGTCATTATGATTGTTTCCGCGGTTTTCAGCGGTTGGGGACAATCATTATTCAGTGGTTCTCACTTTGGCGGCCTTTCTGGTGTTGTTTACGCTTTAATTGGTTATGTCTGGCTAACCGGTGAACGTGCGCCCGAACGTGGTATTGGTGTTCCCCGTGGTTTGATGGCTTTTTCGCTCTTCTGGCTAATTGTTGGATACTTCGATGCATTTGGGCTATCGATTGCCAACGCCGCCCATTTCTCCGGTTTAATTATCGGCTTACTGATGGCGTTATGGGATAACCGTCATACATTCAAAAATAATAACCGACATTTTTAGAAACTTAGGGGACTATCGTGAAGCAAACTCAACGGCATGATGCAATAGTTGAGCTGGTACGCCTTCAGGGCTACGTCAGTACTGAAGAGTTGGTTGAACACTTTAATGTCAGCCCCCAGACTATCCGCCGTGATTTGAACGACCTGGCAGATAAAAACAAAATACAGCGGCATCACGGCGGTGCCGCGTTGCCATCAAGTTCAGTTAATACTGCTTATCACGATCGCAAAATCATGTGGTCAGAAGAGAAAGCACGTATTGCACAACGTGTTGCTAGCCATATCCCGGATGGCGCAACACTGTTTATTGATATTGGCACCACACCCGAAGCTGTCGCTCACGCATTGTTAAATCATAAAGGTCTGCGAATTGTCACTAACAACCTCAACGTCGCTACTCTGTTGATGACAAAAGAGGACTTCCGTTTAATCTTGGCGGGAGGGGAGATTCGTTCCCGTGATGGTGGGATTATCGGTGAAGCCACACTGGATTTTATTTCTCAGTTTCGACTTGATTACGGCATTCTCGGCATCAGTGGCATTGACATGGATGGCTCATTACTGGAATTTGATTACCATGAAGTACGCATTAAACGCGCAATTATCGAAAACTCCCGTTGCGTTATGCTAGTCACTGACCATTCTAAATTTGGCCGCAATGCTATGGTTAATCTGGGTAACATGAATCTCATTGATCACCTCTTTACTGACCAACTTCCCCCGCCAAGCATCCATAAAGTGATTGAGCAACATAACGTGCAGCTTGAACTCTGCTAAGAATTTTCTCTATATTCGGGGGATAGCGCTATCCCCTATCTCCTTGCCGTTCCACAATTACACTATCTTTTAGCTTCTTCATTAATGCCATGCAAATTATATGGATAAGGTAATATTTGCTATCCATATCACGTGAGCATGTTTTTTCTTAACAAATAGTTGGCTATTGATCGATTTCTGATTACAATCATGAGCGAAAACGAGCATTAAAGAACTGTTTCGAACATTTTAGGGGGATGCATGGAAACTAAAGACTTGATTGTGATCGGCGGCGGGATCAACGGTGCCGGAATTGCAGCAGATGCTGCTGGCCGGGGGCTCTCTGTTCTATTGCTGGAAGCACAAGACTTAGCCAAAGCCACATCATCCTCCAGTTCAAAATTGATCCACGGTGGCTTACGCTATCTAGAACACTATGAATTCCGTTTGGTCAGTGAAGCGCTGGCAGAACGTGAAGTTTTACTGAATCTTGCACCACACATCGCTTTTCCGATGCGTTTCCGCCTGCCGCACCAGCCACATTTACGTCCAGCATGGATGATCCGCATTGGCCTGTTCCTCTATGACAATTTGGGCAAACGAGTCAGCCTGCCTGGCAGTAAAGGGCTAAAATTCGGTGCCAATTCTGTTCTGAAACCAGAATTGGTCCGTGGCTTTGAATATTCTGACTGCTGGGTTGATGATGCTCGTTTAGTTGTCCTTAACGCTCAAGAAGTCAAAAAACGTGGCGGGGAAGTCCGTACCCGAACAAAAGTGACCCGTGCATGGCGCGAACAAGAGGGTTGGATGGTTGAAGCCGAAGATCTGCGTACAGGTAAGACCTATACTTGGCGTGCAAAAGGTCTGGTTAATGCTACCGGCCCTTGGGTTAAAGAATTCTTTGACGATGGTCTGAAATTGAAATCACCTTATGGTATTCGCCTGATCAAAGGCAGCCATATTGTGGTGCCAAGAGTGCATGATGAGCCGCAAGCTTATATTCTGCAAAATGAAGATCATCGTATCGTATTTGTTATTCCTTGGATGGATGAATTTTCCATTATCGGAACCACCGATGTGGAATATCAAGGTGATCCAAAAGAGGCGGAGATTGACGATCAGGAGATTAATTATCTGCTGAGAGTTTATAACGACCACTTCAAGAAACAGCTTAACCGTGACGATATCGTCTGGACCTATTCTGGCGTACGTCCACTGTGTGATGATGAATCCGACTCACCTCAGGCCATTACGCGCGACTATACGCTTGACATACATGATGAACAGGGCAAAGCACCATTACTGTCTGTGTTCGGCGGTAAATTAACTACTTACCGTAAGCTGGCAGAACACGCAACCGAAAAGCTCATGCAATACTATCCCACGGCCGGAAAAGCCTGGACCAGAAATGGTCAGTTACCGGGGGGTAATTTGGAAGGATGCGATCGTGATGGTTATGCCCGTTTATTGCGTAAACGTTACAACTGGTTACCGGAAGGCGTTGCTGTACGTTATGCGCGTACTTACGGCAGCAACAGCGAACTCATTCTGCAAGGTGCTAATAATCTGACCGATCTAGGCGAATCCTTCGGTCACGGCCTGTATGAAACAGAGCTTCGTTATCTGGTCGATAATGAATGGGTCGTTGAACTGGATGACGCAATCTGGCGCCGTACCAAACTGGGTATGTGGCTGAAAGAAGAGCAGAAGCAACGCATTGCAGCATGGTTAGCGGAGAATGCTAAACCACGCACTGAGATTTGATTTTTCTTCACAGAAAATCATTGATCTTCCAGTTTAGAAAACGTGACTACCGCGAGAATATTAAAACCTTTCTCGCGGTTTTTATTGCGTAGAATTTATATCCCATTTCTCCCTCCAATGTTATATCAATCTTTCCAATTCCTGATTGACACATAAATTAGCCAAATATTATATATATTCAGTGTAAAATACTGCCTCATGTTCCCTATTGGAGCAATTAACCACGAACATTTTAAGATTCTTATATAAACAATACTTTTGATTCTTTTATACCATGAAGAAGTCTATAAAAATATTAATCTATTTTTGAGCTAGACAGTTCGTAAGGAAGAATAACACCAGCATTATCTTTAAAATCTTTAGGGTTTCTAGTAATCAATAACCGCCCATTTCGCTGAGCTGTTGCCCAGATTATTGCATCAGGCAGCTTTATCTTTTTCTCATGTCGGATAACTACTGCACATTCTGCTACGTCACTCGTGACACTGAGAATCTCAAAGCTATCTAAAAAGATTCTTGTTGCGTTTTCTTTATCCTTGTCCAGCTTCTTAGCTCCTACCATAACCTCCATCCATGTTATACAACTAATAGCTGGACTATTTCCATATTTTCTCAATGTCTCCGCGGCTTGTTCATATCCATTTAAATAGTCAATCAATATATTAGTATCAAATAACGACTTCATAGCAATCATTGCCATTCCTTGCGTAAATTATTTTGATATTCCAATCCATCCAATTTTTTATCCCCCCACAAACCAAAAGCACTGTTATTCTGTTCTGAAATATTAGCATCAAGGTAAGCATCTATTGCTTTCCGGATCTGTGCAGCACGTGACTTATCGGGAGAACGCTCCTTTAAAATCTCGAGCTTTCTAATTGTTTCTTCTGGCAGATCTATATTAATTCTTACCATAGCAACCATATTTATTTCCCCTTATCAGATATCAGGTATATGTATCATATACCTCATTAGTTCGATTGTCTATTTTTTGATCCAAAAAATTATTGTGATAACTAATCAACAGATTTTACTCTGAAAATATCTATTGATCATGTAAACAAAACATTTAAAACATGTGACTTTTCCATTTGCAACAATACCTAAAATAACCTATAAATAAAGCTGTTACATACATATCGGTACTGTTTAACCCTATCTTTGATTAGATAAAAATTCAAATAAAAACAAATTGTTAAGTTATTGTTAGGGAA
Source organism: Photorhabdus sp. RW14-46 (assembly GCF_963887965.1). Taxonomy (NCBI): domain Bacteria; kingdom Pseudomonadati; phylum Pseudomonadota; class Gammaproteobacteria; order Enterobacterales; family Morganellaceae; genus Photorhabdus; species Photorhabdus sp. RW14-46. The sequence continues at coordinate 42,070 of NZ_CAWPHH010000002.1, forward strand.
TGAACTTAACAAACAATCTGGTAGCAATAGATGCCCCAAAATTATAACTTGTGAGATATTACATGACCTATGGATATGAATATTAATGAATTATTGACAGCAGAAGCTTCATTTATGCTAGGGACCCTGACATTAGAATCCAACATTATCGGGCTTATGAGATACGAAGATGGCACCCTTTTGATAACCCAAGATAGTCCATTCTACCCGAAGAACTATAAGTGGCCAGACCAACTACATGATAATGGAATAATTTCAATAGGCGATAAAGAACTTACTGTGACAAAAGTTTACACTGCGGGCCTTATTGATGGTCATTTATATATAGACCAGGAAATAACGAAACAAGCAACGTCGCCAGATAAAATTATGCCAGCACACTACTTACCTGATTTACACGGAATTTCTGAGAGAGATCTTATAGGGAAAACGGTAACTCTATCTGTGAACGATGAAACAAGGTATAAGGTAAGTGCTGCACACTCTATGGCCCACTTTATGTCCCTTGCTGTAAATAAAGCAACACATCATATATGGTCCAAAGTGTACGATACCGATGATTTGGGAAACTATAATTTAGATAAAGCCGCCATTTACCAATCTTCTATTACAGAACTTAAATCCGTTGATATTTATCGCTTTGGTAAATCGATCAAAAAGAAAGGATTTGATAAAAATATACTAATTGAAAATCTGGATAAAATTAATAGAGAAGTTAATAACACACTCAATAATTGGTTATCTCAGGGTGCGGAAATAACCATTGAATATAAATCAAAAGAGATTAGTGACACTAGATTATGGAAATCGACTATTGACTCTAAGGTAGTCACTATCCTATGCGGAGGCACACATATAAATAATATTAATGAAGTCAAAGACGTAAATGTTGAAATAAAGATCGGTGAATCTGCTGATTTTATTCAAGTAACAACTCATTGCAGAGTATAAAACTATGAACCTCGACCTACTTTATTTCTATCTTCTGCTGGTTGTTTTATCCTATATAACACCAGGCCCAGACTGGGCTATTATCAGCAAAAAAGTATTAATCCTGTAATAGATGTCTGACAGTATATACCCTATGGATTTCAAGTTGCATCGCGACGGCAAGGGAGAGAATCCCCGGGAGCATAGATAACTATGTGACCGGGGTGAGCGAGTGCAGCCAACAAAGAGGCGGCTTGAAAGATGACGGGTATATATATTTTGGATAACCCAGCATGCTTACGTTTCATAAGATTTCAAATGGAGACGCTAAATGTATATCTATTAGTTATACAACTGCTATAATGACTATCTACCAATTTGCTACACAGGTGATTTATGAGAACACAACCTAAAGAAACCCCGATCAACATCCGGGCGAAAGCCTTCCAGCGGGAGCTTATTGACCATGCAGCAAACCTGCTCTCAAAGACCCGAACTGATTTCATCTTGGATGCTGCCTGCCGCGCAGCCGAAGATGCCATACTCGATCAGCGCCACTTTTTCGTTAACGACGAAAAATACCATATGTTCATGCAGATGCTGGAGCAACCGCTTTCTGATAATGAAGGTTTTAAAAAACTGATGGGATATAAAGCACCGTGGGAATAAGCACACCTGAAATATTAACGGCTGAACATAATATAAATGATTTTTATTGCCAGCATGAAACATTAAACGAATGGCTTTCACGCCGGGCTTTAAAAAATAATAAGCTCGGCGCGAGCCGCACATTTGTTATTTGCAAGGAAGGCACAAAAGACGTTATCGGTTATTATTGTCTAAGCGCCGGTTCAATTAATCATATTGAATCTACACCATCGCTTAAACGCAATATGCCAGATCCTATCCCTGTAGTGCTTCTTGGCCGTCTGGCTGTCGATGTGGAATATCAGGGGAAGAAGCTCGGGGCATTGCTTCTCCAAGATGCTTGGAAGCGTGTCGCCAGCACAGCAGAACAGGTGGGCATTTCAGCTATAATCGTCCACGCACTTGATGAGAGCGCTCGAACGTTCTATACGCGTCTTGGCTTCGTCCAGTCACCGTTGGAGCCATACACGCTGATGCTTCCATTAGGCAAACAGAAGTGAAAGAATTTTTACTAAACCCTTTTTTTCCCTTTGGTATTATTGTCGGAATAATATTTTATCCCAAGACAAGAACCACTATTCCTTAAGTATTCACCAAATCCACCGCTTCACGAGTCAGGCGACCGATTTCCTGCCAGTTTTGGCTGCCCACCAGCGCTTGACTAACCATCCATGAACCACCACACGCCACAATACGCGGTACAGCAAGATAATCGCGAATATTATTTGGTCCGATTCCCCCAGTCGGCATAATTTGCAATTCAGTATAAGGTGCCAATATCGCTTTAATCATTGGCAAACCGCCGGAAGGTTCTGCCGGGAAGAATTTCAATAGTTTTAGCCCCAATTCCATTGCACCTTCAATCGCACTTGGATTATTCACACCCGGAATAATAGGAATATTCAATTGCTGACAGGCTTTGACCGTATTTGGATTAAAACCCGGCGAAACCATAAAATCAGCGCCAGCCTGTTTTGCAGCAACCACCTGATCACGGTTCAGAACAGTACCTGCACCAATCAGCATATTCGGCTGAGCTGCTCTCAACAAACGAATAGCTTCCGCCGCTGCCGTAGAACGGAAAGTAATTTCGGCTACCGGCAAGCCGTTGTCAGCCAATGCTTTACCCAACGGAATAATATCTTCCGCTCGGTCAACAGCAATCACGGGTACAATTTTTAACTGGCGTAACTGTTCAATCATCTGTTTCATCAATTTTCTCTCCGCTGTTAAAAGAAACTGTCAGTCACTGCTTGAGTTGCACTGATTGGAATAATCGCCCCTTTATGCTGAATAACGGTACCAGCCAGACAATGCCCCATAATTGCCGCTTGTTGTATCGGACAATCCGTCAGAAATCCTGCCAGAAACCCAGCATTAAAGGCGTCTCCCGCCGCCGTGGTATCGGCCACGTTAACAACCGGCACCGTTGGGATCAGCTCAATCGGAGTATCCTGTACCAAATGCTGATAATAGCAACCGGCAGCCCCCGCTTTAATCACGGCTTCTTTAACTCCTGCTTGTTTAAGACGAATCATGGTTTCTGTAACCGATTTATCGCCCCACAGCTTACATTCATCGTCATCTGTCACCAGTGCCAATGAGGTAAAGGCGAGTAATTTCTGATAACAAACTTGGGTTTCCTCCACACTTTGCCATAATGCCGAACGATAATTACTGTCGAAAATGATGGTTTTTCCTTGAGCAGCCAGCTCAGCCAGCAAGTTTAGTAGCTTTTCACGATCATCAACAGGCAAGATAGCCAAACTGATACCACTGAGATAAATGGCATCCATCTGCTGTAATGCTTGCATAACCGAAGAGAAATCAGGATGGCGCACCATATAACGGGCAGCGGAATTATTACGCCAGTACAGAAAGGTGCGCTCTCCCTGTCCATCAAGTTGAATCAAATACAGTCCCGGTTGGCGAACCGGATCACGCAAAATCAGATGGGTGCGAATACCCTCGTCTTGCCAACGTGTGATCATCCCTTCACTGAGCGAATCCAAGCCCAACGCAGTCACAAAATGAACAGCAATCTTCTGTCGGCTTGCACGTGCTAAATAAACCGCACTGTTCAAGACATCACCACCGAAAGTCTGATGCATGGTCGAAAAAGGGGCACCATTAAGTTCGATCATACATTCACCAAGGAGTGCAATCTGCTTCATAGATTTTCTCCCGGCAAAGCAAAATAACGGCGAGCGTTATTAAAACAAATATCCTCAACTATCTGCCCTAACATGGCTTTGTGGTTAGGAATTTCGCCCTTTTCTGCCCATTGCCCTAACACATTACACAGAATGCGGCGAAAATATTCATGCCGCGTGTATGAAAGAAAGCTACGAGAATCGGTCAACATACCAACAAATTGACTCAGCAACCCAAGTTGGGAAAGTTGTTCAAGCTGACGCAACATGCCATCTTTCTGATCATTGAACCACCAGCCCGAACCAAACTGCACTTTACCGGCGATACCGCCACCTTGAAAGTTACTGGCCATCGTAGCAATCACTTCGTTATCTCGTGGATTCAGACAGTAAAGAATCGTTTTCGGCAACTCATCCGTCACATCCATACTATCCAGCAAGCGAGATAGCGGCCAAGCAATATTGTTATCACCAATGGAATCAAAGCCGCTATCCGCGCCAAGTAAGCGGAACATCCGGCTATTATTGTTGCGAATAGCGCCGATATGCATTTGCATCACCCAACCACGGGCGGCATATTGCCGGCCAAGCCATACCAGAATCGCCGTGGTGTACTGTGCAATTTCAAGCTCAGAGAGAATGCCCCCTGCCAGCCGTTTTTGCAGGATGCCATTTAATACCGTTTCATCAGGAATAGGAGCATAGCGCAAATTTTCTATGCCGTGATCAGCAGCCCGGCAGCCATGAGCAGCAAAATGCTCAAGCCGACGCTCCAACGCGTTCAACACATCAGCAAAAGCAACAATCGATACATCAGCCACGGCTTCAAGCTGTTTGATATAGTCAATGAAACCCGCCAGCTCGATTTTAAATACCCGATCAGGACGCCAGCTTGGTAATACTTCGATATCGAAACTCTCATCTGTCGCGATTTGGCGGTGATATTGCAAAGAATCTACCGGATCATCCGTGGTTCCAACCATACGTACATTCATTTGCTGCATGATGCCACGCGCTGAAAACGCCGGGGTTGCCAGCTTTTCGTTGCATTGATGCCAAATTTCATCCGCGGTTTGCGGCCCAAACAATATCCCGCTAATACCAAATGGACGACGTAATTCTAGATGTGTCCAGTGATAAAGTGGATTTCCTAAGGTCAACGGTACTGTTTCTGCCCATGCCTGATATTTTTCATAATCACGGGTTTGCTTGCCGGTAATCAGTGATTCATCAATACCCGCACAGCGCATAGCCCGCCATTTGTAGTGATCCCCTTCCAACCAAATCTGACCAAGGTTATCAAACCGGCGATTTTCAGCAATTTCACGCGGATTAAGATGACAGTGATAATCATAAATCGGCATATCTGCGGCATGTTCATGATATAGCTGACGGGCAGTTTCATTGTTCAGAAGAAAATCGTCACACATAAAATTTTTCATATCATTTTCCTGTCAGCTAAATCGAGTGCCGCCACAGCATGACGAGCGCCGCAATCCAATAATAATTGATAAGCTGCGGTAACCGCCCGGACAAAATGCGGATTAGCTAACACTGGGTTACCAAAAATCGCCAACAACGCGGGTACTACATCAACAGATAACCCATATTGCTGGTAAATGGATTTAAACTGCTCAACCAGCGGATCACGCACATCAATCAATTTGCCTTGTTCATCTTTTCCACTGACATAACGCATCCACCCGGCGATACCCAAGGCTAAATGGCGGTAATCGCTGCCGTTTGCCAGATGATAAATGACAGAATCAAACATACGTTGTGGCAGCTTCTGGCTGCCATCCATTGCTATCTGCCCGGTTTGATGCTTAAGGTTGGGGTTACTAAAACGTTCAATCAACAGATGAGCATATTGAAAAAGATCGGTTCCTACCGGCATCGTCAAAGTTGGCGCTTGTTCTTCCAACATCAGATCCAAAGCGGCTTGCCGGTAATCGGGGTTCGCCATTGCGTCAGCAATATGCGCATATCCCGCTAAATAGCCCAGGTAGGCTAAAAATGAGTGGCTACCGTTTAGCATCCGTAATTTCATGGTTTCAAAAGGCATCACATCTTTAACGAATTGGGCTCCTGCCACATCCCAGTTTGGGCGGCCATTGGCAAAGTTATCCTCAATCACCCACTGACGGAAAGGTTCACAGGTGATTGCACTGGGATCGTATACACCTAGCTGTCCGGCTATCTCCGCCACCGATTCTGGCGTAGCCGCAGGAACAATACGGTCAACCATTGTGCATGGAAAAGTCACATTCAGTTCAATCCATTGCGCCAGCTTTTCATCACGTAAGCGGGCAAAACCCACCACCGCTTCACGGGCAATGTTGCCATTCTCTCTGATATTATCGCAGGACATCACCGTCAATGGCGGCAAGTCACGTTCATAACGCAGACGAAGCGCCTCGACAATATAACCAATGGCCGATGTTGGTTCGGTTGGGTTAGCTAAGTCCCGTTGAATTAATGCATTATTCACATCCAGCTTGCCGCTGGCTGCATCGATGCAATACCCTTTTTCAGTAATCGTCAGAGAAATAACCGCCACTTGCGGCTGCGCTATCGTTTCCAGAATACCTTGCTGACCCACAAACTCAGGGTGTAAAGCATCAACCATAGAGCCGATAATTTTCAACTCAGTTTGTTCTGTCCCCTTCTCCGCAATGGTGCACAAGCAATCTTGCTGTTTAAGTTGCTGAATCAACCGATGACCGGAGAACAAACTGACTTCACAAATTCCCCAATCACTGCCCGTTTTTTCCAACATATGATGAGTAAAAACCGCCTGATGGGCACGGTGAAAAGCGCCACATCCCAGATGGACAACACGGGCAACCAACTTCTGACGATCATAAGAAGGCAGAGAAATAGCGGGGTTAATTTTGCTGTTGGCTATATTACGGATCATAGAACAATTCCTGTTTAATGACGCGGATTACTTAAATACTGAGTAATTCAGTAACATCTGAGGCAACCACAAGCTCAGTTGCGGTATGAAGGTCACCAACATCAACGCGATAACCAAAGCGCAATACATGGGAACTAACGGTTTCAATACCTTATTAATGCTGACCTCACCGATAGAACAACCCACAAACAGCGCACTCCCTACCGGCGGTGTACAAATACCAATAGCTAGGTTGAAGGTCATAATGATGCCGAAATGTACCGGATCAACGCCCATATTCTGCGCTACTGGCAGGAAAATCGGCGTAAAAATCAGAATCGCCGGTGTCATATCCATAAAGGTTCCGACCAACAACAGAACCAGATTAATGACCAGCAGAATAACCAGAGGGTTTTCAGAAAACGCCATGAGTGCATCAGCGATCAAATAGGGCAGATCCGCATTCGCCATTGCCCAAGACATGCCCATTGATGCACCAATCAGCAACAAAACAATGGAAGTGGTCACCGCAGAATCCAGAATGATTTTGGGTAATTTAGTGATACTGACTTCACGATAAATCAATACTGCCAATATAAAGCTGTACAACACAGCAATCGCCGAGGCTTCTGTGGCGGTAAAAATACCGGCAATGATCCCTCCCATAATAACCACAACCAGCATCAGAGAAGGCAATGCACGAACTAATGTGGTGAAAAATTCGTTCCATGTCGGCTTGGGTGATACCGGATAACCACGGCGCTTGGCAATGATTGCCGCCACAATCATCAAAGATGCCCCCATCAAAATACCGGGAATATAACCCGCCAAAAACAGTGCGGCAATTGATGTGCCACCAGAAACCAGTGAGTAAACAATCAAAGTATTACTTGGCGGGATCAACAAACCGGCAGGACAGGAAGCAATGTTTACAGCAGCGGAGTATTCCGGCTCATAACCCTCTTTTTTCTGCATTGGTGCCATCGTTCCGCCGACCGCCGCAGCCGATGCCACTGCTGAGCCCGAAATCGCACCGAAAAACATATTCGCTATAATATTGACGTGCACCAGAGAACCGGGCAAACGGCCGCCCATGACTTTCGCCAGATTAATTAGACGGGCAGCGATTCCCCCTTGATTCATAATATTTCCCGCCAGAATAAAGAACGGGATAGCGAGCAAAGAGAAGTTATCAACACCGACTGCCATACGTTGAGCAACCACGGTAATCGCCGCTTCCATTGGTAAAGTCATCATAATTGCCAGTAATGATGACAAACCAATCGCAAAGGATACCGGTACACCCAGTGCCAGCAACACGGCAAAACTACCGAACAACGCTAAAACCACTTGCCAATCCATAAGCCCATCCCCTTCTGCCTGGTGACTTTATTGATTTTCAGAAATAACCGCGTCTTTACCTGAAAAATTCCGAATAAGAGCAACAATGTCTACTAGCACATAGCAGATCATCAGAACACCGCTAATTGGCAGACATAAATAGACATATCCCATCTGTAATCCCAGCGCGGGCGTGATCTGCCCGGTTTCAAGGGTTGAGATCACCAGTACCGATCCGCCATACACCAGCACGATCGAAGCAAACAGCATGATCGCGGCCTGGATCACCAAACCCACACTATTTTTGCCTATTCCCTTAAGTTTCATCGTTAACAGGTCGATAGCTAAATGGCGATGTTGACCTGTGGTATATGCCGCGCCAATCATGGCGACCCACATAAACAGATAACGAGCGAGTTCATCCGTTACCGTACTTGGCGTACCAAACACATAGCGGGAAACCACCTGCCATGTGACACAAAACACCAAAAAAACGGAAAGGCTGACGGTAAAAAATGCCAAACCTTTATTGAGGCAATACACAAGGTTTTTCACGGGGCTTTGTCCTTATTGGCCTCAACATGTGCCCGATTTGATCGACCAAATAGGGCAAACTGTCTGACCAAAATCAGTAAAGGAAGCTTTACGTTGCTTGGATTATAAGATCCAGGTCAAAAAAACATCCAGTGAGCGGGATCACAAACTGACTGGTCCACCCGTTGGCCCGATTATTTTGTGATATTGGTCAACCAAATCACTTTTACTTTTTGACGAAATCCGAAGTGATGCTTATGGTTTGACCGTCAGTTCAGTTGTGCCCGTAACCTATTTACAACAATTGGAGAACGAACAATGAGCAATTCTAAGCGAATTTTATCTACTGTAATCGGTGCGATATTTGCCTTAAGCGCGTCACAAGTTATGGCAGTAACAACATTAAAACTCAGCCATAACCATAACCGCGATCATGCAGTGCACAAGGCAATGACTCAGTTTGCAGATGAAGTTCGCCAAAAAACGAATGGTGATGTTCGTATTCGGATCTATCCAGACGCACAATTGGGTAACCAGCGGGAATCGATGGAACTGATGCAAAATGGTGCATTGGATTTAGTCAAATCCAATGCCGCAGAACTGGAAGCTTTTTCGCCCACTTATTCTGCTTTTAACTTACCTTATCTGTTTCGCGATAAAGCCCATTACGAAAAAATTAAAAACGGCGAGATTGGTAAAGAGATTCTGACATCCAGCAAAAACCGTGGCTTTATTGGTATAACCTACTATGAAGCGGGCGCACGTAGCTTCTACGCCAAAAAGCCTATCCGCACACCTGAGGACCTAAAAGGCATGAAAATTCGGGTTCAGCCAAGCCCAACAGCCATCTCAATGGTGAAAAATTTAGGCGGTAACCCAACTCCACTGGCTTACGGTGAACTGTATACTGCTCTACAACAGGGTGTGGTCGATGCTGCCGAAAATAATATTCCCTCTTTTAGCCTGAGCCGTCACAGTGAAGTTGCCAGATACTTCTCGCTGGATAACCATACTATGGTGCCAGATGTCCTTGTTATTTCTACTAAATCGCTAAATAAACTGTCATCAGAACAACAAAAAATTCTTATAAACGCGGCCATTAACTCTTCTCAATATATGACGAAATTATGGGAAAAATCAGAGGAGAAAGAGCGCCAGAATGCAGAGAAAATTGGCGTTAAGTTCGTCGATGTGGATCAAAAATCGTTTGAAGAGGCGGTCAAACCGATGTATGACGACATTAAGAAAAGCGACCCAATGCTTTACCGTATGGTAGAGCGCATCCGCGCAGTCAGATAAATCATTGGCGAAGGCCAAATGGCCTTCGCCCTTGAGCGGCATTTTTGGTTGACCAATTTCTATTTTTGACTATTATCCATACAATACCATCGATAATCACGACAACAATAGTGACACCATGAAGCATTTACTTGAGCCAAAACGTCCTTACCAAGAAGTTGGCATTTCATTAAGAGAGATGATTGCCAACCAGCAATATCGTATCGGGGATCGCTTACCACCGGAGCGAGAACTTGCTGAATTACTACAGGTTTCCAGAACCGTTGTGCGTGAAGCATTAATTATGCTCGAACTAGAAAGCCTTATTGAAGTGCGCAAAGGTTCCGGGATCTATATTATTAACCGCCCTCACCTGCCGACTTCCTCTTCATGCTCAGTTAACGCAGCGGGACCTTTTGAGTTATTACAAGCTCGCCAATTGCTGGAAAGTAATATTGCCGAATTTGCCGCCATGCAAGTGACACCAAATAACATTGCGAATATGCGTCGAGCCTTGCAAAAGGAATCCGAAGATTTGGCCTCCGGTGAAGATGAATCCGGTGACAGAGAATTCCATCTGGCGATTGCGGAAGCAACCCATAACAGCATGTTAGTTGAACTGCTTAAACAATCTTGGGCATGGCGGGAAAATAATCCCATGTGGCAGAAACTGCACACTCGAATTACCGATAAAGATTATCGTAAAGAATGGCTGCATGACCATCAGATCATTTTATCCGCCATGATCAAGAAAGATCCGGCGGCGGCCAAACAAGCGATGTGGCAACATCTGGAGAATGTAAAATTACGTTTACTGGAATTGTCTGATATTGACGATCCCTATTTCGACGGCTATCTCTTTAACTCATATCCCTGTAAATAAGTTTTTATTCTGGCGTTTGTATATAAGGTAAATAACAATGGAACAAACTTGGCGTTGGTTCGGCCCAAATGATCCTGTTTCTTTAGATGATATCCGTCAGGCTGGTGCAACCGGCATCGTTACCGCATTACACCATATTCCTAACGGACATATTTGGAACAAAGACGAAATCTTGGCCCGTAAAACCCTCATCGAAAATAAGGGGCTTATCTGGTCAGTTGTTGAAAGTGTGCCTGTCCATGAAGAGATTAAAACCCGGACCGGTCACTATTCTCAATGGATTAATAACTACAAAACTTCACTGAAAAATTTGGCGGAATGTGGCATTGATACCGTCTGCTATAATTTTATGCCCGTGCTGGACTGGACACGCACCGATCTGGAATATTCACTCCCTGATGGTTCTAAGGCCCTGCGTTTTGACCAAATTGCCTTCGCCGCATTTGAAATCTATATCCTCAAACGACCAAATGCAGAAGCTGATTACACCGTTGAAGAGCAAGCTCAGGCAAAAGTCTATTACGACAACATGTCTGCGGCTGATATTAAGAAACTCACCACTAATATTATTGCCGGTCTGCCAGGGGCCGAAGAGGGCTATACGTTAGCAGAATTTCAGGCGCAACTAGATCGCTACAAAGATATTACCCGCGATAAACTGCGTGAACATTTGGCTTATTTCCTGCACCAGATTGTTCCTGTATGTGAAGAATATGGTTTACGTCTGGCAATTCACCCGGATGATCCGCCGCGTCCTATTCTGGGCTTACCGCGTATTATTTCCACCATTGAAGATATTGAATGGCTGACCACCATTGAACCAAGCCCGGCTAACGGTATTACAATGTGTACTGGCTCCTATGGTGTTCGTAGTGATAATGATTTGGTTGAGATAATTAAATACTATGGCAACCGAATCTATTTCACTCACCTGCGCTCCACCCAACGGGAAGAAAACAGCAAAACTTTCCATGAAGCCACTCATCTGGCAGGTGATGTGGATATGTATAATGTAGTGATGGAAATCCTGCGTGAAGAATATCGCCGTAAGAAGGTTGGAGATAACCGTTTGATACCTATGCGCCCTGATCACGGCCATCAAATAATTGATGACCTGAAAAAACAGACTAATCCCGGTTATTCCTGTATTGGTCGATTAAAAGGTTTGGCAGAAATTCGCGGTCTGGAATTAGGTTTAAGGCGAGCGTTTTTTGAAAATAAATAATGAATTTACGTTATTCACTATATTTACTAGTAACCCTAAAAAGGGTTACTTTATTTAGATGAAGCCATGTTAAAGCGATTGACTACAACTTTATACCCGTCATCTTTCAAGTTGCCTCTTTGTTGGCTGAACTCGCTCACCCCAGTCACATAGTTTGCTATGCTCCCGGGGATTCTCTCCCTTGCCGTCGCGAAGCATCTTGAAATCCATAGGGTATATGTACAGGCTCATTTTAAACTAAAATTTTAATTTATTATTTTAGTTGATTTATTAATATATAAATTTGGGATGAAAACAAAAAATTCTTATCGACCCTTCTATTTTTCAATAAATAAGAATAGGTTATGCCAATTTATTTTCAGTCTCACCTGTCGTATAGTCCTTAGGTTTATTTTCACCAGATGTCTGCGGGTTACGATAGGTTCTCAATCCACCTTTCTTCCAATCTGGCCATTGTTCAACTATTTTACTCGCTTCACTTAAATAAGCTAAAAACTCCTCTCTCTTAGTCATTTTTTTAACTCCTTTATTAAGTTATCTACGTTAGCTGCTGATTCGGTTTCTTTTTCTATATAAGATAATGATAGCATCTTCATTCTCAGCCTTCCATCCTTTCTACGCCACTTAATAACTTTGCCACCCTTATTTTTTCTTTTTATTTTATATCCTATCCCCAGATTTGTTGAAAACAAATTAAAGAAACAGCGAGGCCCAACACCCACAAATGGTTCAAAAATCACTTTATTATCATAAGACTCTTCAGGTGTTGAAATAGAATCAGGATGAAAATCAAAAGCTTTACTTTTAGGATAAGGCTCAATATAGACAACTCGCCGTATACCGCTAGCAACGATATGTTTTGCACAGTTATGACAAGGAAATGTAGTACAGTATAATATCCCATTATGAGTACTAATGTTACTTCTTGCACACGCCAAGATTGCTTCCATTTCAGCATGTACAACCCTGCCATATTCGGTAATATCCTTTATCTTGCTATTTAGGAGACATCCTCTAAACTTTTCTTTTTGTTCCTCTTCAATATCTTCAAGTATATCTTCAATAATTAATCTTTTCTCTTTAGCGTTTGAATCTTCACCTACTTTATAATCTCTACCATTTTCAGCATCTTCAATTGAATCTCCTACATAATCAGGCCAATATAATCCTCCGCCAAATCGTGGCACATCATTAGCTCCAGTTGAGATTATATTCTTATCTTTGGTTAATACCGCACCAACCTGACGGGAAAGATCTGCTGATCGCAGAGAAGCAGAAAAAGCCATGAACATAGCGTATTCATCAAAGGTTGGCGTGACATATGGGTTACCAAAAATCAGATCTAATATTCTCCATATATTATTGTCGGTCCTATTTTTATTTCCATCATAATTTATAAAGAAATCTGATAACTCATAAGTATCTCGATTACGCTGCCCCCACTTATTCCCTTCATTGGAATCACGATTAATCAATTCTCTGGCTTTTACTTCATCAATACATTTATCAACGATAAGATTTCTTAATCTCTGAGATTCACTCGTATATACACCTATCAAGAAAAAACCATTTACATAAATCTCCCTTAGAGCATTGACTTCATCCGGGTGTTTGAGAGAATTTATAATATATGCCCTCCTAATAGATGGTATTGATGAGAAATGCTTCTTCTCCCTTCTTTTATTTATTTCTGCCACCGCAGCCAATGCTAATATAGAACTATCCTGACTAGACTCTCTTAAATAATTACCCTCCGACATTAAACAACTTATCCTTTCATAATTATCCCTTGTTGAGGGAATATCTCTTAATACCGAAATGATTTCAGAAGATATTCTTATCTCCTGTACATCATACCTGAACGCATTAAGTTTCTTTGTTATAGAATCTCTAATTATTTCCAGATCCGTTCCTACAGCACCAACTAACGCAATAACGACCTCAGAATCAAAATCACAAGGCATCATCTGATCACCCTCAAATAGATATGTTTTATTTATATACCCGTTATCTTTCAAGTTGCCTCTTTGTTGGCTACACTCTCTCACACCGGTCACATCGTTATCTATGCTCCCGGGGATTCGCTCACTTGCCGCCGCGATGCATCTCGAAATCCATAGGGTATGTTAATCATGTTAAGTATTTCTACCTATTATCGTTTTACTCTATTTAAAATAGCCGTTAATTACATTTGTAAAAAACGGACAATAACATTCAAAAAAATATAATTCCGTAGCTAAATATAGACTTTTTATTTACTATACCCTGTACATTCTTATTTAAACTCTTCCTCTAATACCAGATTAGGAAATATGAATTAACATCACATAATTTACCCTTTTTCATAAATTCACCTCCCTTCTATTATAATAAGGACTAAATTGTATCTCTAATTAGAGGAAAGGTGTATCCTTGACGTATCCAGGACGATGAGAATATAAACCAAAAACAATCCATGAAGCAATTAAAATATCAAAATCATGTCGAACAGGCAGAACATTATCATAATAGTTCTGCCTGAAAATAAATAGATTAGATAGAAAATATCTTTATGATCTCAATCTAATTTTCTTATCCTTCCAGAAAAAACGGTTCTTAATTCATATTTACAACCCTATCAATTAAACTAAACGGGTATGAATTCTATCTTCCAACAACGTGCATCATTGACATAAAGACGAGGCTCCTTCGTATCAGGGTTAAATTCAAAATCAATAATAAATTCAATGCTGGGTAAGAAATAACTATTCTCGTAAACCCACCTTAACGCCTCTTTTTTCCCTGGCAAGATAACCGCATCAATATAAAGTTCATCACCGGATACTTCAATATTTAGCATTGATTCTGTTTCGTGATTATAATAGCGACCTGATAATCGCTGAATATCAATATCACCTTTATCAGTCATCTTTTTCAAATAAAAAACATTGTCATTTTCATCAATCTGTTCCAGTGCGATAACACAGTTATTTTCAATGATCGGTCTGAACCGGATATCTCCCCCCTTCTCTTGGAATGTTCCATCGGCGTTAAAGATAATCGGATTACCTTTCTCGAATAAATTACCTAATAAATAGCAATCTTCCTTGGTAATAATATAAGGATAGGGATCAGCCCCCTTGAACATACCGGTAATATCAATATCACTGGTTCGGCAATGCTCTGGCTCAGCCATGTCAGTGTTAAATAATACATTAAGACATTGATTAGTAAACTCAACACTATTAATACCTGTTGCAGCAGTAATCACAACACCTAATTTAGCATCAGGTAAAACACAAACCTCAGCTTTAAAACCATCATAGGCACCATCGTGCCGTATTATCTTTTGACCTTCACGTTGGCTGATCATCAAACCGTAAGCATAATTGTTACGATTGCCATTGGCTAAATTTGGCATACGAGATAAATGAGGCAACATATCCCGAACAATCGATGGTGAATAAAATGCTTTCATCCAGCGGCATAAATCACTCACTGTAGAACGAAGCCCCGCACTACCTATAGTTGAATCGTTGTGATCCGATCTTATCCATTGATTTGAATCTGCGTTATAGACATAACCTATCGCCCGGTCAGAGATAACCTCAGTAACATCATCATAGAAAGAGGTATTATTCATCTTTAATGGAATAAAAATATTTTCTTTCGCATATTCTCTTAACGATTTACCCGAAACCACTTTGATGATTTCTGCCAATAAATTATAGCCCATATTGGTATAACTAAAATATTCCCCAGGCGTGAAATTAAGCTTTTGTTGCCGTTGAATCAGTTTTCTTAATAAATCTATACTGCGGTGGTCAAAATCTGAGTTTTTACCCGCCAAACCATAAGGGGCATATTTATCCCGTAACCCACTGGTATGATGAATAAGATGCTCAATGGTAATATCAGAGAAATGTGCCGGGAAATAATCCACATATTTTCCAACTTTATCCTTGACATTGATCTTTCCTTCTTTTTCCAACAAAGCAATACAAAAAGCGGTGAATTGTTTTGAAACACTCGCCATATAGAACTTCGTATTGGGGGTTATGGCAACTGCATGTTCAATGCTAGCTTGCCCGATATAGCGCTTATAAATAGTTTCATTTCCGTGGGTAACAGCAACCGCGAGGGCGCCGCCATTTTTCTTATTTTCAATATCAATTAAATTGTCTATTTTATTAACAAGAGACTTAATGTTATCTCTAGATATCGTCAATTCCATCATGAATTTCCTTATTTAAGGTTATAAGACAGAACATAAATATAATAGTTCTGTCTGGAACAAAGTGTATCTAATCTGGTTTATCACTTTATAAATTAAACTGCGACAAATTCTACCCTCCAGCAACCCCCATCATTAATATAGAGATGCGGTTTATTTGTATCAGAATTCAATTCAAAATCGATAACAAATTCAGTGCCCGGGGAGAAATAGCTATTACCGTAAACCCGCCGTAAAACTCCTTTGTTCTCAGGGTAAGTAACCCCATCAATATAAATTCCATCTCCAGAAGCGGAAATAGTCATCGTTGCTTCTATTTCATGACTATAATAATTCCCTGACAATCGCTGAATATCAATACCACCACTATCAGTCATCTTTTTAAAATAAAAAACATTGCCATCTTCATCAGTCTGTTCCAGTGAGACAACATTATCATTTTCAATGATAGGTTTGAATCGGGTTTTACTTCCTTGCTGTTGGAATGAACCGTCAGGGTTAAAAGTAATCGGGTCGCCTTTTCCGAATAAACTTCCCAATAAATAACAATCCTCCTTGGTAATAATATAAGGATAAGGCTCTGCCCCTCGGAAAATACCGGTGATATCAATATCACTAGTTAGACAATGTGGTTTTTCCGGTTCAACTATATTCGAGTTAAACAACACATCAAGACACTGTTCAATCCATTGAATGACATTAATATTTGTTGCAGAGGTAATAGCGATACCTAATTTAGCATCAGGTAAAATACAAACATCAGATTTGAAACCAGCATAAGAACCATCATGTTGTATTATTTTTTGCCCTTCTCGTTGGCTGATAATCAAGCCGTAAGCATAATTATTGTGATTGCCATTAGTTAAATCTGGTGTACGAGATAATTGAGGCAACAGCTCCTGAACAATCGATGGTGAATAAAATGCTCTGATCCAACGACACAAATCATTCACTGTAGAATAAAGCCCTGTGCCACCTACCACAGAACCATTGAGATCATATCTTGCCCACCGGTTCGGTTCCTTGCTATAAGTGTAACCCATCGCCCGATCAAAAATAATCTCTGTGACATCATCATAGAAAGTAGTATCTTTCATCTTTAGCGGAGCGAAAATATTTTCTTCTGTATATTCCCTCAATGATTTACCTGAAACCACACTGACTATTTCCGCCAGCAAATAATAGCCAGTGTTGCTATAAGCATAATATTCGCTAGGTGTAAAATTAAGTGTTCGTTGCCGCTGCGTCAGTTTTCTTATCAAATCAATATCATGGTAATCAAAACGCGAGTTTTTACCTGCCAGACGATAAAGTAAAGATTCATCCCGTAATCCACTGGTATGATGAATAAGATGTTCAATAGTAATATCAGAGAATTCTACCGGGAAATAATCCAGATATTGCCCGACTTTATCCTTGACGCTAAGCTTTCCTTCTTTCTCTAATAAGGCTATGCAAAAAGCGGTGAATTGTTTTGAAACACTCGCTAAATAGAATTTAGTATTAGGTTTTGCAGTCACAGCATGTTCAATATTAGCCTTTCCGATATGGCGCTGATAAATCGTTTTATTACCGTGGGTCACAGCAATAGCAAGAGCGCCACCCTTTTTCTTATTTTCAATATCAACCAATTCATCTATTTTCTTGAGAAACAATTTAACTTTATCTGTAGATATAGTAGATTCCATCATGAACTTCCTTATTTTAAGGTTATAAAACAGAACATATATATGACCTAATAGCAATATCATATACGAGTAATTACTGTAAAACGTAAATAGCAAATCATCCAAGTGATAATCATCATCATTTAATGTATGGAAGGCAATATAAAGTCACTACCGGAGCTAATGTTGATAAAAAACAGACAGAACATAAATATAATAGTTCTGCCTGGAGAAAAATGCATCTAATAGAAAATATCTTTAACCCCTCAATAGCATTAATTCCATCCGGCTATAACAATGCCATTATTCATTCTGATTTATCACTTTATAAATTAAACTACAACGAATTCTATCTTCCAACAACGTGAATTACTGATATAGAGATGAGGTTTATTAGTTTCAGTATCTAATTCAAAATCGATAATCAGTTCAGTGCTGGGAGAAAAATAACTATTCCCATAAATCCGCCGTAAGGCTTCCTTTTTACCAATATAAACAACCCCATCAATATAAATCCCATCGCCAGAAGCGGAAACCGTGATCGTTGCTTCTGTTTCATGACTATAATAACGCCCTGACAATCGCTGAATATCGACACTACCGTCATCAACTCTCTTTTTAAGATAAAAAACATTGCCATTTTCATCAATCTGTTCTAATGCAATGACACTGCCATTTTCAATGATGGGTCTGAACCGGATTTTACCGCCTTTCTCTTGGAATGTACCATCAGCGTTAAAAATAATCGGGTTACCTTTTTCAAATAAATTACCTAATAAATAAGTCTCTTCCTTGGTAATAATATAAGGATAAGGCTCCACCCCCCGGAAAATACCGGTAATATCGATATCACTGGTTAAGCAATGCGGTTCTTCTGGCTTAATATCGGTGTCAAATAAGATATCAATATACTGCTCCACCCATGTAGAAACATCAACACCTGTTGCAGCGGTAATCGCGATACCGAATTTAGCATCCGGTAAAATACAAACATGAGATTTAAAACCCGTATAAGAACCACCATGTTGTATTATCTTTTGCCCTTCGCGTTGGCTGATAATAAAACCGTAAGCATAATTATTACGATTACCATTGGTTAAATTCAGGGTACGGGATAATTGAGGCAACAGATCCTGAACAATGGATGGTGAATAAAATGCTCTGATCCAACGACACAAATCATTTACCGTAGAATGAAGCCCTGAACCACCGACCACCGTATCGTTAAGATCATCTCTTATCCACTGATGAGAGTTCTTGTTATAAGTGTAGCCCATTGCCCGATCAGGAATAATCTCGGTTATGTCATCATAGAAAAAGGTGTCTTTCATCTTTAATGGGGCAAAAACATTTTCTTCTGCATATTCTTTTAATGATTTACCAGAAACCACTCTAACTATTTCCGCCAGCAAATTATAGCCCGTATTGCTATAGAGATGATATTCCCCCGGCGTAAAGTTAAGCGCTTGTTGCCGTTGAGTCAGTTTTCTGACTAAATCAATATGGCGGTGGTCAAAGTCCGAATTTTTACCTGCCAACTCATAAAGTAAAAACTCATCCCGTAATCCACTGGTATGGTGAATAAGATGCTCAATAGTAATATCAGAAAATTCCGTGGGGAAATAATCCAAATATTGTCCAACTTTATCCTTGACGCAAAGCTTTCCTGCTTTTTCCAGCAAAGCAATACAAAAAGCCGCGAATTGTTTTGAAACACTCGCCAAATAGAATTTAGTATTAGGCTTTACAGCAACAGCATGTTCAATGCTAACTTTTCCGATATGACGCTGATAAATGATTTTATTGCCGTGGGTAACAGCAACAGCGAGAGCGCCCCCCTTTTTTTTATTCTCAATATTAACCAATTCATCTATTTTCTTGAGAAATAATTTAATATTATCTGTGGCTATAGTAGATTCCATCATGAACTTCCTTATTTAAGGTTATCAAACAAAATATATATATACGGCCTGATAGCAATACATATGCGGGCAGTACTGTAAGACGTAAACATGAAATATCCAAGTGATAATGATTATCATTTAATGTGTGAATGGCAATATAAAGTAACTATGGGAGCGGATGTTTACAAAAAACAGACAGAACATAAATATAATAGTTCTGCCTGGAACAAAGTGCATCTAATAATAGAAAGTATTTTTAATCCCTCAATAGCATTAATGCTATCCTGCTAGTGAAACTCTATTCTAAATTTATATTTATACCTGCCATCTTTCAAGTTGCCTCTTTGTTGGCTGCACTCACTCACCCCGGTCACATAGTTATCTATGCTCCCGGGGATTCGTTCTCTTGCCGTCGCGATCCATCTTGAAATCCATAGGGTATATTAACTAGCCAATTAAACTGCAACAAATTCCACATTCAAGCAACGTGAATTACCAATATAAATACGATATTTATTTGTTTCAGGATCAAACTCAAAATCAATAACAGATTCAGTACTGGATGAGAAATAACTATTGCCATAAATATGTCGCATAGCCTCTTTTTTTACAGGATGGATAATCCCATCAATATAAAGATCATCACCAGATGATATAATATTAATTATTGCCTCTGTTTCGTGACTATAATAGCGCCCTGACAATAACTTAATATCGACACTACTTTCATTGTTCATCTTTTTCAAATAAAAAACATTACCATTTTCATCAATATACTCCAGTGCAATAACACTGTCATTTTCAATAACGGGTCTGAACTGAATTTTACTTCCTTTCTCTTGGAATGTACCGTCAGAGTTAAAAATAATCGGATTACCTTTTTTAAATAAATCACCTAAAAAATAAATATCTTCTTTGGTAATAATATAAGGATAAGGCTCTATCCCCCGGAAAATACCGGTGATATCAATATCACTGGTTAGGCAATATGGTTTTTCCGGTTCAATATGGATGTTAAACAAGATATCCATATAATTATCCGTCCATTGATCAACATCAGCATCAGTTGCAGAAGTCATCGCCATACCTAATTTAGCATCCGGTAAAATACAAATATTCGCTCGGAAGCCAGCAAAGGTACCATTATGTTGTATTATCCTTTGCCCTTCACGTTGTTCGATAATCAAACCGTAAGCATAATTGTTACGATTGCCATTGGTTAAATCTGGTGTACGGGATAATTGAGGCAGTAGCTCCTGAACAATCGATGGCGAATAAAACGCTCTAGCCCAACGACATAAATCATTCACGGTGGAGTGAACCGCTGCACTACCCATCACAGAATTGTTGATATCGCTTCTTATCCACTGTTGCGCATTCTCATTATAAGTGTAACCCATCGCCCGATTAGAGATAATCTCGGTTATATCATCACAGATAACGGTATCTTTCATCTTTAATGGAACGAAAATATTTTCTTCTGCATAGTCTCTTAACGACTTACCTGAAACCACATTGATAATTTCCCCCAATAAATAATAGCCCGTATTGCTATAAATATAATATTCTCCAGCAGGGGCGTTAAATGTCTGTTGTCGTTGAACCAGTTTTTCCATCAAATCAGCATTGCAGTAGTCAAAACTTGAGTTTTTACCTACCAAACTATAAAGTAAAAATATATCCCGTAATCCGCTGGTGTGATGAATAAGATGCTCAATAGTAATATCAGCGAAATGTTCGGGTAAATAATCCAAATATTGTCTGATTTTATCCTTAACGTTGAGCTTTCCTTCTTTCTCCAGCAAAGCTATGCAAAAAGCCGTGAATTGTTTTGAAGTACTCGCCAAATAGAATTTAGTATTAGGCTGTATAGCAACAGCATGTTCAATGCTAGCTTGCCCGATATGACGCTGATAAATTATCTTATCATCGTGGATAATAGCGACTGCGAGAGCTCCACCTTTTTTTTCATTTTCAATATTAACCAGCTCATCTATTTTATTGATAAACAACTGAATATTATCTTTAGATATCATCGATTCCATCATGAATTTCCCTATTTAAGGTTACAAAACAGAACATATATATATACAACTTGATAGCAGTACATATATGGGCAGTACTGTAAGACGTAAACAAGAAATATCCAAGTAATAATGACTATCATTTAATGTGTGAATGACAATATAAAGTAACTGCGGATGAAAATTAAAATTATCTAAATTTTATAAACATTATTTTCTTTCAGAAATCATTTTGGATCTAATATTTACAAAAACAGGCAGAACGTAAATATAACCGCTCTGCCTAGAATGAAGTGTATCTAATAGAAAAGATCTCCATACTCTCACAATAGCATCAATCCTATCTTGCTAGCAAAATACTATTCTAAATTTGTATTTACTAACCTGTCCATTAAACTGCAATGAATTCCAAATTCAAGCAACGAGAATTACTGATATAGAGAAGACATGTATTTTTATCTGGATCAAATTCAAAATTAATAATAAGATTAGTTACTGGAGATAAGTAACTATCCCCATAAATATGCCGCAAAACCTCTTTTTTTACAGGATAGACAATCCCATAAATATAAATACCTTCACCATACGGTATAATATTAACTATCGCCTCTGTTTCATTACTATAATAGCGCCCTGACAATAACTGAATATCAATAATTCCTTCATTGTTCATTTTTTTAAAATAAAAAACATTGCCATTTTCATTAATCTGTTCCAGTGCAATAACATTGTTATTTTCAATGATAGGTCTGAACCGGGTTTTACCTTCTTTCGCTTGGAATGTACCGTCAGAGTTAAAAGTAATCGGATTTCCTCTTTTTTATTCTCAATATCAACTAATTCATCTATTTTCTTGAGAAATAATTTAATATTATCTGTGGATATTGTCAGTTTCATCATTAATCTCCTCATATTTATAAAAAACAGACAGAACATAAATATAATAGTTCTGTCTGGAACAAGGTTCATCTAATATAAAATATCTTTAGGCCCTCAATAACATTCATTCTATCCTGCTAACGAAACGCTGATCTAAATTTCCACGTACTAACCTGTGAATTAAACTGCAACAAATTCCACATTCAAGCAACGTGCATTGCCGATATAAAGACGAGATTTATTGGTATCAGGATCAAATTCAAAATCAATAACAAACTCAGCACTGGGTGAGAAATAACTATTGCCATAAATATGTCGCAAAGCCTCTTTTTTTACAGGATGGATAATCCCATCGATATAAAGATCATCACCAGATGATATAATATTAATTATCGCCTCTGTTTCGTGACTATAATAGCGCCCTGACAATAACTGAATATCGACACTATCTTCATTGTTCATCTTTTTCAAATAAAAAACATTACCATTTTCATCAATATGCTCCAGTGCGATAACACAGTTATTTTCAATGACGGGCCTGAACTTAATTTTACCTCCTTGCTCCTGGAATGTACCGTCAGAGTTAAAAATAATTGGGTTACCTTTTGTAAATAAATTACCTAAAAAATAAACATCTTCTTTGGTAATAATATAAGGATAAGGCTCTATTCCTCGGAAAATACCGGTGATATCAACATCACTGGTTAGGCAATGTGGTTTTTCCGGTTCAAGATGGGTGTTAAACAAGATATCCATATACTTATCCGTCCATTTACCAACATCAACATCGCTTGCAGCCGTCATCGCTATACCTAATTTAGCATCCGGTAGAATACAAATATTCGCTCGAAAGCCGGCATAGGTACCACTGTGTTGTATTATCCTTTGCTCTTCACGTTGGTCGATAATAAAACCATAAGCATAATTGTTGCGATTGCCATTGGTTAAATCTGGTGTACGGGATAATTGAGGCAGTAGATCCTGAACAATTGATGGCGAATAAAACGCCCTAGCCCAACGACATAAATCATTCACGGTGGAGTGAACCGCTGCACTACCGATCACAGAATTGTTAATATCACTTCTTATCCACTGTTGCGAATTTTGATTATAAGTGTAACCCATCGCCCGATTAGAGATAATCTCGGTTATATCATCACAGATAATGGTATCTTTCATCTCTAATGGAGCGAAAATATTTTCTTCTGCATATTTCTTCCACGACTTACCTGAAACTATGCTGACAATTTCCCCTAGCAAATAATAGCCCGTGTTGCTATAAATATAATACTCCCCAATAGGAGCGTTAAATGTCTGTTGTCGTTGGATCAATTTTCTCACTAAATCAGCATGACAGTAGTCAAAACTTGAGTTTTTACCTGCCAAATTATAAAGTAAAAATATATCCCGTAACCCACTAGTGTGATGAATAAGATGCTCAATGGTAATATCAGAGAAATGCGCAGGTAAATAATCAAAATATTGTTTGACTTTATCTTTGACGTTAAGCTTTCCTTCTTTCTCCAGCAAGGCTATGCAAAAAGCCGTGAATTGTTTTGAGGCACTCGCTAAATAGAATTTAGTATTAGGCTGTATAGCAACAGCATGTTCAATACTAGCTTGTCCGATATGACGCTGATAAATTATCTTATCATCGTGGATAATAGCAACTGCGAGAGCTCCCCCTTTTTTTTCATTTTCAATATTAACCAGTTCATCTATTTTCTTGATAAATAACTGAATATTATCTTTAGATATCATCGATTCCATCATTAATTTCCTAATAATTTAATGTTATACAAATAGGGCACATATGCAATCTGGTAATACGATATATGCGGGCAGTACTGTAAGACGGAAATAACCAACATCCAAGTAATAACGATTATCATTTAATATATATACCCTATGGATTTCAAGATGCATCGCGACGGCAAGGGAGTGAATCCCCGGGAGCATAGGTAACTATGTGACCGGGGTGAGCGAGTGCAGCCAACAAAGAGGTAACTTGAAAGATAACGGGTATAAAGAGAAACAGAAAGTAACTGCCGTTACTCATCGGAATAGGTGAATTCGTGCTAGTGCTGATTTCGACATTCATAAAAAAGCAATTACCGGACTTATTGTAAGCCCGGTAATCCAGATTTATTCAGTGGCAAGGGAACCTTTCTTTGTACGAAAGACTAATACAAGTCCTGATAAAATGGCGGCCATTCCCAACAAACTTAGAGCAGGTAACGAATTTCCTAAAAATAAATAATCCATTACAGCGGTTACACCAGGAACGAGATAAAAAAGACTGGTTACATTCACTAAATTACCTGCCTGAATGAGTCGGTAAAGTAATAATTGAGCCACAACAGAGATAACTAGCCCTAACCATAATAATGAAATAATAAAGCCAGGCACCAGTTGAAATTCAAAAGGTTGGAAAGGAACAAACAATAAACAAAGTAGTAGACTAACACTATATTGCAGGGGTAAAACCGCAGAAGGAGCTTGATGAATTCGTTTCTGTAAAATCGCACCAATACTCATACAAGCCAATGCTGCTAAGGCAAAAGTAATACCAGCAATAGAAAACCGAGACAGCACCAAGCTTTGATACACCACTAATACCAAGCCCAATAATGCTAATAACAAACCCGCTAAACGTACAACCGAGAAACGACGTTCGATCACCAACAATGTGATAATCGGTTGAATCCCCATCACTGTAGCCAAAACGCCAGGCGTGATCCCGTTATCCAAAGCAAAAAAGTAACAAATAGAATAGCCGCCAATTAACAAAACACCGGTACCCGCAATCTGTTTGCGAGTACCATGTTCAGGTAAATAATAGCCCTTATGCCTGAATAATAATCCTAGAAATATCAAAAAAATAAGTGCAATAGCAAAACGCATCGTAAGAATGGCAAATGCGGTACTATGATCGAGTCCCCACCGAGAAAAAATCGCACCACTGCTCCACAATAAAACAAAAATCAACGTTGAACTATAAGAGATCCATTGAGCTTTAGAAGTCATAGAGAATCCACACCCTGTTTTACATTTAATGTACCCAAGTCAACGCAGCTAGCCAAATCTGACATTGACTAAATATCACCCCTCTCTCAAAGGTAATCATATTATACTGTTATGGATAATATAAGGAGGTAGAATAGCAGGAGGAAAAATGAAAGTGAAACGCATGAACACATACGCTTCAGCTAATACTAACCTGGCAAGTGTGTGCATGCGAGTAGTGGCCTAGTCTATCTCTTCTAACATTGACATGGGTTATTTCTAAATAGAGGCGCATATTCCATTTCGTTATGGATAAATATCTGTAAGCACGTTGCGTTAGGTCCACCAGATAAGATCACCATTTTGCTGTAATCCCATAAAACAGGTCACCAGTAAACGCCGTTCTGGTGCAGAGATAGTATTGCCATTCAGTACCGCATGGACCAAGTTCCCATTCAGTAATACCAAATCTCCCGCCTCAATATTAATCACCATACTTGCATGATCTTCCAATAATTCCGACGGGTATGGAAAACCACTGTAAGTTAAACCAAGGGCACTACGCGATTGGTCGTCAGGTTGAATGTTCCATACTTTTAATTGTCCGCCATTTTGAGGAACGTCAGCGTAAAAATTTACCGCCATAACACGATTAATCTGTTGGATCTCAAAATCACTCTGGCGCGGATCACTTAACTGCGCAAGATCATCATGAGGTAATAAAAGGAATTCGCCAAAATTATTCCAATACACAATTTTTACATTACCCGCCGCAACACCATGATACATTGCAGGACGCATTACCCGTAGGTTATTACTACTAAAATGAACTATTTGATCAATAAAACGATCAATGGGATTGATCGTATCTTGAAACACCTCATTAATTGCTGAACGGAAATTTTCTGCTTCTTCAATATATTGGCGGGTATCTTTTTCAATATGAGATGCTCCAATGAAATACCCCTCAACACCTTCAATACCTTCTCCGTAACGAGGAGTCCGTGCCGAAGAACACCAAAAGTTCTCAATTATTTTCCTACTTTGTTCTGACGGAAGAAAATTACGAACCCGACAAGCCGCAAGGTGGCCATCTAAAAGGGCAGAAAGTGCGTGTACAGATATATTGTTTGATGTTTCGTATATCATAAACTCCGATTCTGCCAGTGTTGCTCCTCTAATCTCGAATTTTTCTTGCATTATAGTAGACTCACCCATTATTTTTGATTTATACCCGTCATCTTTCAAGTTGCCTCTTTGTTGGCTGCACTCACTCACCCCGGTCACATAGTTACCTATGCTCCCGGGGATTCGTTCCCTTGCCGTCGCGATGCATCTTGAAATCCATTGGGTATATAGATCTATGAAGTAAAGATCTATGTCTATGTAAAAAACCCAGTATTGCAGGTACCGGACTAATAACTCTCTTCTGTGCAAAAAGCTGGATCGAATATTTTCTACGTAAATCAGGTAATAGCTTCCAATGCGTGTTTCCTGAGATATGATGTTCTTGGTGATAGCCATCATTAAACATCAAAAAATTATAGACACGGCCATAGTAACTCACTGAATTTGCAAATTTATTTCCCGGCAATGCACCATAATGCTCATAATAATTTTGTATATTAACCAGAACAAAGGCAAAATAGAGAGAAGGTAGATAGCAAAATAAGGCCCATTCCCAAGACCAAGTGAATAAGATAATCACCCACATCGCTTGAAATAATCTATCCAGTCTCAATTGCCACAACTCTTTCATTCTCCTAACTTTTACTCTTGAAAGAAGTTTTTCATATCCTTTATCCGCTTTACTAAGCGGTTTATGCCAGATAAATATAGCCCATAACATACGAACTAAACTGTTATAAAGAGTAAATATTCCACCAATGGTAGAATAATTCCAAAGAGTATTATGTTCCCCTCTTTCTTTTCCATTGATAAAGGTTGAAGAGATATCCTGCGGTCCACTTTCGCCGACTCCCCGGTCGTTATTATATTTGTGGTGATTACGAACATGGGACAAATGATAAGACTGTATAGATTGCCCAATATTCATTGAATTCAATATAGACACAAACATATTCATGGTATTAGAAACAAACCAAGGAGTATGGGTAAAAAAATGCGAGATCACTACTATGTTGTAAGTTGCCATCAATGTAAGGAGAATAACATGAGTCAACCACCCCATAATAGTGAAACCATTCCAATACACAACTAGCGTAATAGTGGCTACCGTATGCAAGATACTTAATGCAAACATTACTGCATCCCAAGGGGAATATCTCCAGATAGCCATCATTATTTATTCCTAGTCAAGATAAGACTGTAAAGTTCCGCGCCGTCTTACATCCACTGTTGCACAATGGAAGGAACCGCCGAACGTATTAAAATTCCTGAAATTACATGGAATTGGCGTAAAGCCCCAGCGTTTCATCGCAGCAATCATTGGTTCATCCTGCTTTTCAACAATCACGCGCTGTTCATCCAACATCAGAATATTCATGTTGATCCATTTACTGGTGGTATACAGAGGATGGTCATCAGGAATAACCGGTTTCGGCGCATGTAATACATCCCAGTTCCTAAACAATTCAGGAATTTTTAATACTTTTTCTGGGTGAATTAACAGTTTTCCTGGCGCCATAGGAACAAAGGTGGCATCAATGTGCATAGGGCTATCATCGTTAAATTCAAAAACATGAATACGATATTCATCACCTATATGACGACGAAGCCATTCAATACCAAATTCATTTGTAACATGGCTCTTTTGAGCAATGATATCTCGCCCACACCGAATAAAATCCGCAGCATCAAAAGTTGGTTCAAATTCAGTTATAGCAAGGGGAACACGCTCCTTACTATTAGGCCGATGCCATTCGAAATTATATTGTTCCTCAGTCAACTGCGGCTTTGGCCCAGCGCTCCATTTTGCCCCTTTCTTAAAGTAATCTTTAAGTAAAGTCTTATATGCCGCTGTCTCAAAATAACGGGAACGCCATGCTAGCGGGCATTCAATAATATCATTTCCAATAACTAACAGCACATCGCGAGGCATGGCACAATAAAACCCTGTACTACTCCAGCCTGGTGCACCAAATACCTGAGATTGGTCTTGCGGATCCGGACGACGTACTGTCACACCTTCACCTTCAAGAATATGGACAAACTCTTCTAACTCTCTAGATGCTGCATCAATTTGCTCTTGCGGAAATGACCGACCTGCATATCGATGAAAATTATCAACTTGATTCGGTGGTAATATTGGCTCTGTCGCCATATGCCAACCGGG
Source organism: Photorhabdus sp. RW14-46 (assembly GCF_963887965.1). Taxonomy (NCBI): domain Bacteria; kingdom Pseudomonadati; phylum Pseudomonadota; class Gammaproteobacteria; order Enterobacterales; family Morganellaceae; genus Photorhabdus; species Photorhabdus sp. RW14-46. Next base: position 70,949 of record NZ_CAWPHH010000002.1, read on the forward strand.
AAATCTGGCGCCATCAACTACACCGACAATAACTTCCTCAAGTGGGTCCCACTCATTAAAAGAACAAACTGGGGAAGTATTCTTACTATTACAATCTGTTACATTTGAATCAAGCATGTCGTCTCCTGATATTTTAATATTATGTCGCTTTAAAACTATAACAATTGTATTAATCGCGACCCTATTTCCATCAATATAAACCTCTTAGAAAAAATTCAATTTCAATATGTAATCATACATAATATTATAGATTTACATTTCTTTCCGTTTAAAAAGTCAAATTAACTATGATTTTTTATAACTAACAAATCCAACAATAAATCATAATATTGGCTATTTAAAACAGTGAAAAACTGTTATAAAATTTATTTTTTCATCATAAAACTTTCAGTTAAGGTAATAATATAAAAAACAACTTTATAGTTTCACCGTAGTTTTATAACGCTAAAATAAGAATATAAATTTGTCTGCGAGCAATAATATATGGACATTTGAATTTGTAAAGAAATTAAATTTAAGCATTGTAAAATAGAGTTAATGTGATTGTTTGCTATATAATTATTGACTTTATAAATATTAACACAGATAAATAAAAGCTTATTTATAATAACATTGTTTTTTTAATTCTATAATAATGAACCTCAATATAAACACAGGCAGAACAGTAATATTACCATTCTGCCTGTAGTTAAGTGTATTTAATAGAAAGTACATTTAGGATTTGAATAAAACCAGTTTCATCATACAAATAAACATTACATTTAATTTCAATTAGTAACAATACTGTATTTGATAACTGATTATATTTCTTAAATCAAATCCAGTTATTCTAAGAAATATTTTAATTCACGCGCTCATTTAGAAATTTAACAAATACTTCTTAAATTTCAACACCTACTATATATTTTATCTTAGTAAGTTTACTTTTTGCGACTTTTACTTTTACATCTAATTTTTCATGAAGAACACGTAAAAGAGAAAGATAGAGCAGCACAATCTTATCTTTATCTTTATCATCAACTAGTAATAGATGAAAATCATCAACTACGCCTAAAATATTCAGACTAACAATGACTGAGCTGGGTGACAGAATATCAATATTGACCTTCTCTACTTTACCCACTTTAAGATCATCATCGACAATCAGCTCTTCATTTAACAAAATATCTTTCTTAATTATCATGACATAAACTCCAAAATTTAATCTAACCGATTGATAAATAACTTATATCATTCAAAAATAAATACAATAAGCCATTTATCTTGCCCACACAAAACGGTAACCATTTTCACTAGAAAACAAGGTGTTTATCAGGAATTTATCCAGCACTTAGATAACATATACAGCATTTTTAATGCCATATTGACGCTTTATCTAATACATATAACTATAGATGCGATTAATGTATTGTCAATAAAATAAAAAAATAAATTTAATTAATTTAAAATCAATATTTTATTACCCAACAGAAAATAAAAAAGATATTACATCCTGTAATGAGCAGGATATTTTTAGTAATTTTTTCTAGAAAATATAATGACAGCGATAAATGATAATGAGAAATAAATAGCTATTTCCCTCTACTCTACAAAAGCTAAAGTCGAGGAAATCATCTCATAAACAACAAATAATTCATAACGTTTTAATACTATATTTTGTAGAAATAACAAGCGGTATATTAATCAAGTGATGATTTATAGTAAATATTATAATTACATCCCATTCATCTATTATAATAACAAGAATATAAAATAAATCTCAAGCAATTATATTATTAAATTTATTACAAATCATTAATCATCAACTTGTTATACCCAATAGATTTCAAGATGCATCGCGACGGCAAGGGAGCGAATCCCCGGGAGCATAGCTAACTATGTGACAGGGGTGAGTGAGTGCAGCCAACAAAGAGGCAACTTGAAAGATGACGGATATATTTATATATATTTTTCATTGCCAAATGAGATATCGAATTAATAACAGTTAATATGTAAAAATAATACTAAAAAAAACGTGGTGTCAATTTTAACTATACCACGTTTTATTACTAAATTTAATATCACTTTACAATATAGAAAAACCACCGACGAATTAATACTACTTTAGATAACAGACTTTTATCCATAATCTCTGGACAACCAGTTCTTTATATCCTCAACAATAGGAGTAATTTGCAAAACACCTTCACTATTTCTAAATCCATGACTTAGGCCAAGGTATTGATAAAAGGTAATATTCTCTTTCTTTAATTGCTCTTCCATTTTCATCGCTGCACTAGGGTTAACTGAATTATCATTTAGTGTTTGAATAATCAGAATAGGTCTTTTAGTCTGACTTAACACTTTATATTGATCAATACCAAGTGAGACTCTCCACCAATTAGCACCATGATTACTCATTTCTATATGACTCATATTATCCCCGGCAGCTATTTTTTGCTGAAAATCCCTAAATCCTTTAATCTCTTCATTGAGATATTCTGGTGGCGCTTCACTTTTTATACTATGAATAACATCGTCAGCGAAATACCGACCTCCACCATTCAGTGACACAGTTCTATCAATATAATTGACTTGTGATGTAATTAAATTAGCAACCACTGCCCCTTCACTTCCACCCAAGATAATGATCTTGTTATATTTATTCTGATGTTTCAGATAATCAATGATCTGAATATAATCCTTAACTCGCTGCTCTGGCGTATCCAACCTAATATAAGCTTTAGGACAATCTGAACGCTCAACAACATCAGACCAAAGGAGTAATGCATTAATGCCATATTTTTCCACGGTCAGAACATCACTATCGGGATAAATATCACTGAACGTGTCATTCACAAACTTATTATTGGCGATACTATTACAATCAGAGCCTTGTATCAGTACTAATAAATTCTTACCACCTCTTTGCTTAAGATAGTAAGTTATTTCACTACCATCATGACGGAAAAACTGTTTATGCGTATTTATATTTGAGTAAGCAAAACCTATATAACATGAAAAAAGCAGAACAGATGTCATAATTTTCTGTCGTAGATTAAAACGATATGCTTTCATTAATCTCTCCTTTAATTGACATATACAAAGACCACAAATTGACGATATTGTTCCTGTCAGAAAAAATTTTAAAATTTAAAAACAAGGTTCAGAGTTTTTTATCCAAAGTGCTAACTAAAACACCCATACCTTTGGAGAGAAGAAATGCAAACCACTTTATCCACAGAAATTACATTACCCGATAATTATCATACCCACGATTTTTTCGCTCTTCATCAAAGGGATAAACAAAATATCGCTGAAATTGTGGAACAGAATAAAGTTCAAAAAGGGATGATGTGGGATGACAAACCTGCGGAATTAACCATAGCGATTAATGCAAAAACCGCACATATACAACTTAAGATTGATGGTGACACAACAGGCCCTGATGAGCTCTTATCTACTTTAGCATCACATATGCCAGGGCTTCTACAGCCTGTTCATCTATTTGAGTGTTTATATAAAAGGCACCCAGTTATCGGTTCACTTATTGCCAGACAATCAGGTTTAAGAATTTATCAATCGGCCACACCGTTTGAAGCATTAAGTTGGGCGGTTATCGGCCAACAGATCAGCGTCAGTGCAGCCATCTCTATTCGCAGGAGATTTATTCAGGCAATGGGCGTTCAGCACTCTTCCGGGCTATGGTGCTTTCCAACCGCCAGACAAATTATCAACCATTCAGAAGATGAATTACGCCAATGCGGATTTTCCGTCAGCAAAGCCAAGGCATTACTCCGCTTAAGTCAATTAATTGAATCTGGTGAATTAACATTAGCAATCTCTAATAGTGAGACAGATATTCAGCAATTGATAGATAATCTACTCGCTATAAAAGGCATTGGTATGTGGACAATTAACTATTCCCTGTTACGAGGATTTAACTATTTAAATAACTCATTGCATGGCGACGTCGCAGTAAGACGTAATATCCAAAGATTATTCAATCAAAATGAAAAAGTTTCCGCAGAACAAGCAGAAAAATGGTTGGCAGATTTCGCCCCTTGGAAAGCCCTATTAGCCGCACATTTATGGCAACAAGAATCAAGTGCAGGATATTGATGTTATTGTTAATTTTCATTTCCTTAGCTGGTATCGTGTATTGTTGCTATATACCCGTTATCCTTCAAGTTGCCTCTTTGTTGGCTACACTCGCTCACCCCGGTCACATCGTTATCTATGCTCCCGGGGATTCACTCCCTTGCCGTCGCGATGCATCTTGAAATCCATAGGGTATAGAACGATTAACCTTGAAAACAACTTTTTTCGTGAATATAAATTCTATGATAAGACCGACAAAGTTTCCAATAAATCAAATTGTTATGAGTCTATTCTCATTTCTTCTTTTTTAGATGATTTATTAAAAGAAAAAATTTCTAATACTCTTAAATGTACTACTGAAAATCCTATTGATAAAAAAGGAGGTGTTCCCCCCTTAATCAGTGCACACTTAGCAAACAAGTTTTAACTTAAGGTAAACAATACTTTGAAACTCTGCCGGAATTTTTTCTTTAATATCTGATAATATTTTTTTGTCTGCCCCGATAGCTTCTAAAAGCTCATTAATAATAGATTCTAGTTTCTCCGTTCTATCCCATTGGACTTTATAAGCTGCCGAATTTATCTTTTGTTCTATTCTCTGTAACTGTTTATTTTCTTTATATATATATTTCATTCTAATAATATTCACCTCGTTATCTACATTTTCTTTATAGGTGATAATCATATGAATATCATTAGATTTCTTAATGGTTTCAATGCTATCGTATTCACTCTCAAAAATAGCAGTTATGAGCTCATCAGGCTGAACACCTTTCACTAAGCAAAAGGCTACCATTCTTTCTATAATCTCGTTTACTTTTAATGAGTCGATCATCGTATCACCCTCTTAACTTCTTCAAGTATTCCCGCTAATGCCCCTATTGATTTTAGCAATGTTTTATTATCCCGATCCTTAACCGCCCCATATATCCTAGATAATTTGCTATTAATAAAACGAACAACAATACCATCATTAACATCTGTTGTCTTTAGATTAGGAATACAGCGATTAAAAACATGATAAAGCTCAGAGCCTTTTTCATCAATACCATTTTCAATCAAAAGATTAGCAACCTCATCCTGTATTCGAGTACTCAAGATTTGTCGCATCATTTTTCTTGCTTGCGCAGGCCGCTTCTCTATCAACTCAGGGTCTATTAATTTAGCAGCTTCACGAATTTCTCTCTCTACAAGAGAATCTTTCAAATTTTCAAGCACATCTAATGGTAGATCTACTCCCGATTGAATAATTTTATTTATATTTTCGGATACTAATGCATTTATCTCCGCTCTCTTTCTTTCAAATAATTCATTAAAATCTATATCATCAAGATATGAATCTTTATTACTAATAAAAGCCCCCTCACTATTTACACTAGCTAATGAATTTTCTCTCTCAATATATTCTCTATCACTAAATGTATATTCCCGGATACTTCCTCTTTTAGCTCTATCAACTTCCTTTTGAAATACATTCCACATTGTGTTGAGTCCAATTTCTTCGTGAAATATTACCAATCCATTATTATCAATTTCAAAAGCTGTTATTTCATCATCAGGTATTGCACGCAATATTCTACCAACCACTTGTGCAAATGCATTAATACTTCTATATGGCCTAAATATAGCCAGAATACTTAAGTATTTATGATCATAACCCTCCATCAACATGTTAACTGAAATTACGACATCACATTGATGATTTTCAATATTTCTAAAAGCTCTACGTAATTCATCTAAGGACATTTCACTATGAACAATAATAGAATTTAATCCCTTTTCTTTATACCAATGATATAAATCTTCTGCGTGAGAAATACTACAACCTACAGCTAATATTTTATGGGGAACTTTACTAGATAATTTCTTTAACTCATTTAATTTTAATATGCTATATTCAATAACATCTTTTGAGCATTCCTCAGACAGAGCGACACTTTTCTCTATCCATTCTTTATCTTTAAATGCCAATACCTCTTCCTTTGATAATTTAACTTCCTCATTTTCTTTTATAGAAAAATACAACTCATGTGCATTAACCGTCTCTTTTCTTAACCACTTCACATAATTATTTTTCATAACCTCTGAAAGAGGAGTTTCATGTATTTTTTCTCCAGGAATTTCTTGATTATCACCTCGATATGGTGTTCCTGTAACATGAAGTATCTTAGCCTCGCGGAAATATCCCAAAACTTCACGCCAACTTTGGGCAGGAGCATGGTGAGCCTCATCAATAATAATAAAATCAAAAAAATCCTGTGGAACTCTACTTATTAGACTTGTCTCACGCTTACTTGATACTCGATGTATATTAGAGTAAACAATATGACTAGCAAATAAATGCTCATCACTGATATCTTGAAGATATTCATTCACCACAGGAATATCTTTACTATTAAATATAACATCACAATTCACCCAGAAATTGTCCTCTAACACCTCTTGAGTTTTTCGTATACTATCTTTAGTAACAAGCCCAGGAGTTATGATGAGAACTCTTTTATTTGAAACTCCATATGGCGCAATAGAAATTAAACCACTTTTCCCTGTACCTGTCGGTAGTACTACTAATGCTTCTTTATTATCTGGCTGATTAAAATACTCTCTAATCTTGATGTATGCCTCAATCTGAGGCGTTCTTAATTTCTTATTTCCCTCAATATTAACTGCTGTATCAAAAAAATAAGACATACATATTCCTTTTACTCTACCAATTATATAATCACTATTAAACCCATATTCATGCAAAATAGTCTATGTAGTATGGACAAAATCTTGACTAATAGCACGAAATTTATAACTTGGTCGCTCAATAAATTACTTTTCATTTTTTCCTAATTGTTTCATTTACGCTATCTATTTCAATGAAAACACAATAATATTTCACAGTATATAATCCTATGAATAATTTAATTATCTAATAATAACCCGAATTCTGGATAAGAAATTGACGGGAATCCTGTTCTAGGAACAAAGTTTTAGTGAACGCCTAAAACAGCTCCGGGGAGGAGCAGGTCATGGATAAGTGAGTTGAAATTTTCTGTAATGTCGATGATTTTTGCAGCTTTTTAATACCCCAGTAGGAACCGTTTTGTTTCGATAACGGATACCGTCTGCGCCATCGGTAAGATTACATGTATCCCAATGAAATCATGACCATTTTTATCCTCTTTAACATGTCACATTACTGTAACTTTAACGCTTTCTATTTGGAACACCTCTGGAAATATCATCGTTTTCGGAACGATGCAGGGTTCCTCTGAACCTGCTGCTCATTAACGGAAGAAAATAAATAGTAAATTTTGTCTTCTACTGATGGGTCTCCTTTCATTTTTATGACAATTTTGGGAGCCTCTCTGGGAACACGATAATAAGCTATAAGCCCTTTTTCCTGATTTTCATAATCAAAATCGAGAACCAAGATTTTTTTATCCCCTGAATCCGGATAATAATGATACTCTTCGAAATAAACCACTTGCCCATCCTTAACAAAGATAATCTTGGAAAAGATATCAGTCCTTTCCTTTAACTCCGCGCCAATGACAGACTTAATTTCGTCAATATTCCAACCACTATCAATAACATACAAAGTGTCCCATTTAAACGGCGTAATTTTGCTGATGTTAACCAAGCAGTCTGTGTTTTGCTGGCAATGTTTATCAGCATAATCAAACATACTCTTAACAATGCTAAACTGTCGGTTACTATTGAACATAAAAAAAACTATCAGCAACGTGCATGAAAAAAAATGATTTTATTTTTTCTGCTGTTCCAATTGCATCGCCAATAGTTACTCAGGTGAAAAGCCATCTTCATTTCCTCTTTCAAATACCGAGTTCATATAAGAAAACTGCTCATCGGTGATTTTTTCTTTGACAATCTCAAACCCCATCGTATTTTTCTTGGCAACATACAGTCCCTCTTTATGAAAGCGATTCAACACTGCCTTGTCCTGCGCTTTCATTGACGAGTTCCTGCTCTGTAGGCCAATCCTACGCCCTATCTGGTTATTGAGTAAATCAATTGTCTGATCTGCGTCCTTAAGGGCAGCAAACTGCCGGATGTTAAGATCTATAATAGGGCAATTCTCTTTGTTATATTTATCCTTATAAGTATTAACTATATCAGCAAAGCCAAAGCATTACTCCGCTTAAGCCAATTAATTGAGTCTGGTGAATTAACATTAGCAATCTCTAATGATGAGCAAGATATTCAGCAATTAACAGATAATCTACTCACTATAAAAGGCATTGGTATGTGGACAATTAATTATTCCCTGTTACGGGGATTCAACTATTTAAATGGCTCATTGCATGGCGACGTCGCAGTAAGACGTAATATCCAAAGATTATTCAATCAAAATGAAAAAGTTTCCGCAGAACAAGCAGAAAAATGGTTGGCAGATTTCGCCCCTTGGAAAGCCCTATTAGCCGCACATTTATGGCGATAAGAATCAAGTGCAGGGTATTGATGTTGTTGTTAGTTTTCATTTCCTTAGCTGGTATGGCGTATTGTTGCTATCGAACGATTAACCTTTTTACCCGGCTTGCCTGTCTGAAGCGCATCGAGCGTCTCTTCAACGAGTTTGATATCGTGAGCGTTTGCTACGGCAACAACGAGTGAAAGAGGAAGCCCTTTAGCCTCTATCGGGAGGCTGCGTTGAAAAGATTCACTTTTCCCGCTTAAGCCCCCCCCAATTTAAAGCGGCTACAGCAGTAAGTTCATATTCGCCGTATGTCATCAGACTCACTTTGTCAGCCAAATTAGTGTGATATTCTTGCCAGAAATCCTAATTGTATCCACAACATAAGGCGATGATTGATGGAGCAGTCTCTCTTGAAATGTTGCGCAGCCAGTGGCCGGAGCTGGCGGAATTGGCATGTATGGCGGAATGCTAGGTTCACTCCGATCCGGAAAGCTGTCTGGTGAAGTTACGTAACTACACCGAATTGATGGTACGCCTGTTGCATTTAAATCATCAAATTGATCCATGCCTGTTCCTCATAAATTCTCTTTTTTCTTGGTCGAAATTTTTGATCTTGGAACAGGCATTGAGTTACATCTTTTATCCAGAGTTCAGGTTATTTATGTAAATCATATTTCGCAATAAATACACTTTCTCCGGTAATAGTCAGCGGGATCGATTCTAGGCCAATACCCTCACACGGTCCTTCTGTACAATGACCATCATGAAAATTAAATCTGGCATAATGAATCGAACACATAAACTGACTGCGGTCCGAGGTAAATATCTCACCGGAGCGAACATTCAAAGGCACATCAAAATGTGGGCAAACATTCATATATGCCCGTAGTTGACCTGCATCATTGTAGATAAACATGCGAAACTGCGTTTTTCTGTGTTTCCCAAAGCAAAATTCCATCACTCCGCCAGATGTAATATCAAAAACAGAACACAGGTATGTTCCTGGCAGAGGCGCATTTTTTTCCTGATACCAGACTTTCATTTTACTCCTCCCGTGGAGCACCAATCCCCAACAGCCAAGGGCGAACGATAATTTCTCCATACCCTCGCCAGCATGTAAGGGTCATCCTTTAAAAATGCATACACCCGGTGTGCCGGGCAGATGCGGGCACGCAGCGTCTCCCGAGCAGGTCTGTCAGTAGCCAAAACGACAAAATACACGGTTCCTTTTCCTTTCAGACGCGTTCAATCAGGATAGCTATCCCTTGTCCCACGCCAATGCACATGGTGCAAATGGCATATCGCTTTTGCCTCAACGACAGTTCCAGCAAGGCGGTGGTAACCAGTCGGGCACCACTCATGCCCAGCGGATGTCCCAGAGCTATTGCGCCTCCATTAGGATTCACTCGCTCATCGTCATCCCTCACCCCCAAAGCACGCAGTGTCGCCAGCGCCTGCGAGGCGAAAGCTTCATTGAGTTCCAGCAGGTCTACTTCATCAAGGCTAATCCCCGTTTTCAACAGAAGTTTTTGCGTGGCCGGAGCCGGACCAAAGCCCATAATGCGTGGTTCCACTCCCGCCGTCGCTGCTGCAATAACTTTGCCGCGCAGTGTCAATCCATGCCGTTGCACAGCCTCAGCAGAGGCCAGGATCAGCGCACAGGCTCCGTCATTCACCCCCGAAGCATTCCCAGCCGTCACTGAGCCTCCTGCACGAAAGGGAGCACGCAGTTTTGCCAGTCCTTCCAGCGTTGTCTCAGGCCGCAAGTGCTCATCCTGATCGACCACCAGAGACTCTCCCCGCTTCTGTGGCACGCTGACTGAAACGATCTCCAAACTGAAACGTCCTGATAACCGGGCAGCCTTAGCTTTTTGCTGGCTGCGAAAAGCAAATAGATCCTGATCCTGACGGGAGATACCAAACGTTTCAGCAACGTTTTCTGCCGTTTCCGGCATGGAATCCACACCATACAGCTCGGCCATTTGCGGATTGATAAAGCGCCAGCCAATCGTCGTATCGTGCAGTCCGTTAGCTTCCCGGCTGAATGGGGTTTCAGCTTTTCCCATCACAAAAGGAGCACGGGACATTGATTCAACGCCACCTGCAATGATGAGATCAGCTTCACCGGCTTTAATCGCCCGAGCACCGATGCTGATGGCATCCATGCCAGAGCCACACAGGCGGTTGACCGTGGTCGCCGCAACCGTCACCGGCAGGCCGGCCAACAGTGCCGACATACGTGCAACATTACGGTTATCTTCTCCTGCCTGATTGGCACAGCCATAAATCACTTCATCCACCGCCGACCAGTCCAGATCTTGGTATTTTTGCAGAAAATATTTCAGCGGCACTGCCCCCAAGTCATCTGCACGAATCTTGGACAATGCGCCGCCATAGCGCCCGATCGGCGTACGAATCGCATCACAAATAAAGACTTCTCTCATCATCATGGTTCCTAAATGAAGATTTCTTTCTGACAGAAATAAGTGCCGCAGTAATTGGCTTTATTCTGGGCGAATCCCCCAGAACGCTTTTTCTAATAATTCCCTGACTGCCATACAGTCAACCGGACGCGGATTATAATAAGGATCAGTTGTGGCAATCTTCGCTGCTTTATCCAGATCTTTTTCCTGCATCCCGATATCTTTCAGTGCCACGGGCGCACCAATTGCTTTTGCCAGATCATACAATCCAGCGGCTGCATCCTGCGCTTTTACCCCCAGCGCACGCCCTATGGCCTGCATTGCCTGCGGGGCATACGTCTGGTTGAACCCGGTTGCCTGAGGAATAATCACGGTATGGACTTGCGCATGCGGCAGATTGAAACTTCCTCCCAGCGTATGGCAGAGCTTGTGGTGAATAGCCATCCCTACAGAACCCAGTACGCTGCCGGACAGCCATGCTCCATACAATGCCTGCGCACGTGCATTGATATCTTCTGGGCGTATCACAACTTCAGGCAGGCTTAAGCGCAATGCCCTGATCCCTTCTTCCGCCATCATGGATGTGATCGGATTGTGATTCTGTGAATACAATCCTTCCACACAGTGGGCAATCGCATTCATGCCGCTGGGACCGGAGATAAAAGCTGGCAGGCTGAGGGTCAATTGAGGATCATAAATCACGGTCTTTGGCAATACATTCACATCGCGCCCGGTGGTTTTAATCCCGTCCCGGGTTATACCCCAGACCGGCGTCATTTCTGAGCCAGCATAAGTCGTAGGGATCGTCAGAATCGGTAGTGCGGTTTGCAGGGCTATCGCCTTCGCCAATCCGACTGTCGAGCCGCCACCAATTGCCACGCAACCGTCAACGCGCAACTCGTCCACAACGCGCATGACATCCGCTACTGTTTCTGCCGGGACGTGCATGACGGCTTTATCATAAATACCAGCAGCAATATCGCCTAATATCGACTGCACATCAGTTGCCAGATTAAGCTGCTGTGGCGTTGAGATCACCAGAGCCCGAGTGATCCCCAGCAATTGCGCCTCCGCTTTTGTTTCAGCGATTTTACCGGCACCGAAGATAACTCTGCCGGGCAAAGCTTGGTAAATAAAATTCATCATGATGCCACTTCTGTATGCGCACGCTCTGTACGCTCATTGAGATCCCGTAATACTTTCAGTTCCTGTTCTGTGGGCGGTTGCGTCGTGTTTAATACTGAGGCTATCCGCAACGGCCAACCAGTATTCTCCAGAACCTGTTCTGTCGTGACGCCGGGGTGAAGGTAAGTCATAACCAGCTCTTTGGTCACCGGATCAGGCTCCAGAATCCCCAAATCGGTAATGACAGCCCGAGGCCCTCCATTGGTCAGGTCAAGCTTTTCACGCGAATCTCCGCCTTGCAGGTAACCTGGTGAGGTGATGAAATCCATGTGTTCAACAAAAGAACGGCTGTTTTGCTTCAGAATGATCAATACTTCCTTGCAGTTAGTGCTGATTTCCGGTGCACCGCCCGCGCCGGGCAAACGGACTGTCGGCGAGTGATAATCGCCAATCACCGTGGTGTTGATATTGGCGTATTTATCAATCTGAGCGGCTCCGAGAAAACCAACATCGATGTGTTCACCCTGTAGCCAGTAACGAAACATCTCAGGCACCGAAACCACCACATCAGCCGTTTCTGCCAGTTCCCCATCACCGATGGACAGAGGCAGAACGTCAGGTTTCGTGCCGATGGTGCCGGATTCATAGATCAGGACAATATCGGGCGTGCGGGTCAGGCGAGCCAGATTGGCCGCTGCGCTGGGCATACCGATCCCCACAAAACACACCTGACCCTCTTTGAGCATCCGGGAAGCACAAACCGTCATCATTTCAGAAGATGTATAGGTATTGCTCACGCTACCTCTCCTTTTTGCTCTTTCTCCAAGCTCAGTTTGAAGGCAGCGAAATCTGCCGTCCCTAGTACGTGTTTCTCCATCCAGTCGCTGAACGTTTGGCGGTCACGAGCAATGCTGTCCCAGTTCTGGTAGAACGCATTGTTACGCTTATAGTAACCCTGCGCATATGAAGGAAACGCCCCGCCGGGGATCACGCAGATCGCGTCAATCACCCATCCGGGAAGTACTACCTGGTTCATCGCGGGCTTGAGGACGTCAACCACTTCTTCCACCGTCACGATGACTTTTTGGGCCGCCAGTACGGCCTCTTTCTGTACCCCAATGATGCCCCATAACAGAACATTGCCCTTTCTATCAGCCTGTTGGGCATGAATTATCGTGACATCAGGACGGATCGCGGGTACTGCTGCCAGCCTCTGCCCCGTAAACGGACAATTTATCTGTTTAATCGTCGTCGTGTATTTGGGAATATCAGAGCCGAGATAGCCACGCAGGACGGCAAACGGCAGATTTGCCGCTCCCGCATCATAGGCATTGGCCATATCTGCATGGGCATGCTCTTCGATCTCTAGCGTATGAGGCCAGCCCTTTTCCACCGCATCGCGCAAACGGTGCAGCGATCCCACTCCGGGGTTTCCGCCCCAGGAGAAAATTATCTTTCTGGCACACCCCATGCCAATAAGCTGGTCGTAAATCACATCCGGCGTCATGCGGATCAATGTCAGATCTTTTTTGCGTTGCCGGATAATCTCATGTCCCGCAGCAAAGGGGATCAGGTGAGTAAATCCTTCCAGCGCAAGGATATTACCGTCCTGTACCAGTTCGCAGACAGCCTGTTTCAGTGCTATTATTTTTGTCATAGCGTTCCCCCTGATGCGAATTTATCTCTGGTAAAAAGGCGGGATTTTTGCATCAACATTGACCCACACAGATTTCACCTGAGTATATTCACGCATCACTTCAAACCCCATCTCACGACCATAGCCTGAACGCCCCACGCCACCAAACGGACTGGCCGGGTTGACGCGCTTGTAGCAATTGATCCACACCATGCCAGCATGCATATCACGGGCAAACCTGTGAGCACGGCTGATGTCTTTGGTCCATAGCCCTGAACCCAGCCCATATTCGGTGCTGTTGGCAATCGCCAGCGCTTCTTCATCATTCTTGAAGGTAATAACCGTCACAAAGGGGCCGAACACCTCCTCCTGTGCAATGCGATCGGAATATTTCGCCCTGACGACGGTTGGTTCAATGTAACAGCCATTGGCAAGAGCGGGATCCGCTGGCGGCTTACCGCCCAGCAGGATCTCACACCCTTGTGAACGGGCAACGTCGCAGTAAGCCAACACGCGCTCCCTGTGTTGCAAAGAGGTCACCGGCCCCATTTCCGTCTCCGGTAACAAAGGATCGCCCAGACGGATGGAACCGGCCAGCGTTAGGAACTTCTCCAGAAAAGCATCAGCAATACTTTCATGTAGGATAATGCGCGATCCGGCAATACACGCCTGCCCCTGATTATGAAAGATGGCCCAAGCACTGCCGCCAACGGCTTTGGTCAGATCGGCATCTTCAAAAATGATATTGGCCCCTTTGCCGCCCAACTCCAACTGTACTTTCTTCAGGTTACCCGCTGAGGCGGCAACAATGCTCTGCCCGGTCGTTGTCGATCCGGTAAAAGCAATTTTGCCCACATCTTCATGCTCCGACAATCTCGCTCCGGCACTATTCCCATATCCCACCACCACGTTAATCACGCCAGGAGGAAAGCCCACTTCCATCATCAGTTCAGCAATACGCAGCGTACTCAGAGGCGTGATTTCCGAAGGCTTGATCACAATCGTGTTACCGGCAGCAAGAGCTGGTGCCATCTTCCAACTGGTAAACATCAAAGGGAAGTTCCAGGGGACGATTTGACCCACCACGCCAATGGGCTCACGTGTGGTATAGTTCAGAAAACCTTCTTCTACCGGAATTACGCTGCCTTCAAGTTTATCTGCCATTCCACCAAAATAGCGGAAACAGTATGCCGTGCGGGGAACATCTATATTCAGCGTATCGCGGATCGGATGTCCTGTATCCATAGTTTCCAGTTGAGCGAGTTCTGCTGCATGTTCTTCAATTTTATCAGCCAGTTTCAGCAACAAAGCCCCTCTTTCAGATGCCTGCAACCTACCCCAAGCGGGGTAGGCGGCTTTTGCAGCAGCCACTGCACAATCCACATCGGCCTCTTTTGCTTCAGCAACCCGGGTAATAAGTGAGCCATCATGAGGATTCATGACTTCAATAGTCTGACCGTCGGACGCATCTATCCAGTCACCGTTTATCAGCATTTTGTTCTGTATACGCATGGGTATATCCTCACCCTGATTAGAATGTCACCGGAACCATCGGAATGGTACCATCCTTGATCATGTCCATGATTTCAGGCGAACCATTTTCCCACACCAGTAACATGGAGCGCTTGGGCGACATTCCCTGATGGCGAATATCTCCTGGCATGGCAGCAATATCCCCGGCACGCATGGTGACTTTCGCCAGTGGGCTGCTGCTCTTGCCATCCTTGATATCCCAGGCAATTTCATCAGACAACTGGATGAACCATTCGGCACGGTCATTACCGTGGTCAATAGGAAGAATAAACTCTTCGGTAGTCGGGCAAAACAGACTCTGACGCACCACGGAAACCACTGACGGATTCCAGGTCATATCCGAACGGGAGAGATAACCAAACAGGTTGAACGCATGCAGTTCACCTTCAAAGCCTGGTTCAGCTTTCACGACGGGCTGCTCCTGATTTACATCCATGAAAGCCCGGTTAACCGGATGACCATTATCATCTGAACGCAGCGGCGCATCACCCGGAATGCCCACCATGCGTTTAGCCACTTCACGTTTACGCCCGATTAAACGATCTTCATTGCCATTTTTGCGTCCCCACGCCACTCCCGTTTCCTGCGGTGCAGCGAAGGGATCAAACCCGGTGTTGGTCCAGTCAGAAATCATGGCTTTGAAAATCGCCATTAGCTCGTCAGATTTGAAATTCTCTTTATAATCACGGCCAGCACGGGTCCATTCTTTATGGAATGACCCCATGTACAAATCGACGTTACCGTAATGATTAGTCGTGCCCAGTACATCATCAAACGCAACAGTGCCATAAAAAAATCCCCAGGCAATATCACGCATCAAAGCTTTGAGGTAGTCATCGATCGGTATCATATGTTCCCCTGTCGGGCAACTGATGTAGGCGAAGTACTCGCAGCGATCAAACGTAAAATGGCCAGCGGTAAAAGTTTGATAGCCCGTTTCGGTATTATCTATTGTACATTTTAAATTCGTATTCATTTTTTCAGCCCTCAGTTATGCTGGGAAAAACCATCAAATTCAATTAATTCAGGCAGATATCAGCCCATTTCTGGACTGAGACATCACCGAGAATTGACTGAATCATCAGAGTTGCAGGCTTATCAGCATGGAAGCGATAAGCCACTTTTTCAGGCAGGAGGGCCTGGTGCCCACGTTTGAGGTAGATACATCCCATTTTTTGCCCATCGGGAGTGCCATTCAGCTTAACAGCGCCATCTTTATCTTCATCAATGACCGATTCATCAGTCAGCTTGACAAAATGCACCTCAACATCATAATCCATAGCAACCACAAATTCGTCGTGCGCACAGGCAAACCAGGGCGATGTCCCTTCGGCACGAGCGATCTCGATGGTATAGTCTAAATTGATCGCAGCAACGATACGGTCGTAGGATGCACTGGTTGCCGCGATTTCATACATGTTGGAAAAAACGTAACGTTTGGGATCTTCAACCAGCGCTTGGATCCCACCTTTGTGATAATTATCGATTGATGCGAATGCTGTTTTATATTGCACTAACATGATGTTTTATCTCCTTAACGAAAGTATGGATTGAGACCTTGAAATGGATTTTATTTTTATATCATCAAGTCACTCCGTGTTCGCATAGAGAACAAAAAAATCACCATGCGAACACCAATTAGATATTGGAAACGTGTTAATAAAATGTCAATACCTGAAGAGTCAAAAGAGTTCGTTACGTCACTGGCACGTGGTCTTTCTGTGATCCAGGTCTTTAATCGAGCAGCAAATAAGCTGTCTTTAAGTGAGGTGGCCAAGCTTTCCGGGCTGAGCAGGGCAACTGCCCGACGCTTTTTATTTACACTCAGCGTGTTGGGGTATACAGAGAGTGACGGGAAACTTTTTTGGCTGTCGCCAAAAGTGCTGCAACTGGGGTATTCCTATTTAGCATCACAGCCAATCGTGAACATTGTTCAACCGTTTATTGAACAGGTCAGTAACGAAACCGGGGAATCCTGCTCGGTTTCAGTCTTAGATGGTTCTGAAATCGTCTATGTAGCCAGATATATGACACATCATATTATGTCAGTCAATCTGGGAATTGGTACACGCCTGCCTGCTGTTGCCACCTCTATGGGACGCGTTTTATTAGCCTATAAAACACCTGAGGAGCAGCAAGCCTTTCTGGCAAACTATATACTGGAACGCTACACTCCCCATACGTTGGTAGAACGTAATGCATTACTGGGGATTCTGACACAGGTGCAGGCCCAAGGATATGCGATAGTCAATCAGGAGCTTGAACTGGGCTTAAGATCCATCGCGGTTCCCATTATGAATCAACGTGATCAGGTTATTGCAGCCATTAATGTATCCACACAGCCAACACGCACATCCGAATCCGTATTGCTGGAAAAAATTCTGCCCAGCCTGCGTCAGGCCGCCAAATGTATCTATGACCGTCTGCCTGTGTGACCATACCTTCGCCAGAGATGCAGCACTGACATCAGTGCTGCTGAATATGCAAGATCCAGCGCAAGCAACGGATCGCCCAGTTCATCAATTTTTCGGCGAGGGTATTCAGGGACCTGTTTGTCTTTTTTCAATGCAGAGCGAGTCATCATGACGAGATCACCTTGTCAGGAACAACATTGTTTATATTTTACTTTCGCGATCAAGGGAAGTATTTAAAGGTTCTCTCAAAATGAAAAAGTTTCCGCAGAACAAGCAAAATGTAATTTGTTTTGAATTGTCTTAAAGAAACGTGTTGTTTCTTATTTCTAATGATGAAATGGTCGCTCGGGTTGCCTCAATGCCCAAACAGAGCAAGTCACGACTAATACTGTGCCACATCAATTCGTCATAATCAGCAACCACAGGAAGCAGTAACTAATGAGATAATCGTCAAAATTTTTGTAACTCCGGGAACCTTTGATCCAGATCCCCCCTGACCGCAGCGCCCATTTAAGTTCATTTAGACGAGGGTGACCATACTAATTTTGATGACTTTTTCTGGGACGAGTACGGATGGCGGAAGATCACAGGAGTCGAACCTGCCAGAGACCGCTGGCGGCCCCATCTGGATTTGAAGTCCAGCCGCCCCACCGGGGACGATGATCTTCCATATGAATACTAAGAATTATGAAAAGCAACTCATCATAGCGCATATTATCTGGCTTCTGAATCCGTTTGCTGAAATCATTCTCAATTTCCTAAAAAGCATTAAATTTTATTGTTCATAAGCTCAACATTCGCGTTGAGTTTGTCGAATTTTACCTACATCTTATTAGCCGATACCCATTACGATACAGCGTTGCTCCGCTCAGCAATGTATCCAACACATAAAAGGACGCTTTATATGACTAACCCGTTACTCGTTCCATCAGGTTTACCAAAATTTTCTTCTATTAAACCAGAACATGTTGTTCCGGCTGTAAAGGAAGTCATTGCCAATTATCGCCAAACCGTCGAAAAAATATTGGCCGAGAATACCGTTTTTACCTGGGATAATCTGTGTCAACCACTGGCCGAAGCAGGTGATAAACAGTCCCGTGCATGGTCACCTGTCAATCATCTGAATTCGGTTAAAAACAGCCCAGAATTACGCGCCGTCTATGAAGAAAGTTTGCCATTACTGTCCGAATTCAGTACCTGGTTAGGTCAGCACAAGGGATTATATCAAGCGTATAAGTCATTACGTGAAAGTGCTGAGTTTGAGAAGCTCTCTGTGCCTCAACGCAAAGTTGTCGAAAATGCACTGCGTGATTTTAAACTATCCGGTATTGGTCTGCCCGAAGAGAAGCAGAAACGTTATGGCGAGATTAGCGCACGTTTGTCAGATTTAAGTTCGCAATTCAACAATAATGTGCTCGATGCCACTATGGGCTGGACCAAATTAATTACTAATGTGAAAGATCTGTCTGGTCTGCCTGAAAGCGCGATTGCCGCCGCTAAAGCTCAAGCAGAAGCTAAAGGTCAAAAAGGCTGGCTACTGACTTTAGAAGCACCAAGCTACCAGCCAGTTATCACTTATGCAGATAACCGTGAACTGCGTCGGGAAATTTACCACGCCTACAATACCCGCGCATCCGATCAAGGCCCAAATGCAGGTAAATGGGATAACAGCGAAGTAATCGCCGAAATCCTTGCGCTGCGTCACGAACAGGCTCAATTGCTTGGTTTCAAAAATTATGCTGAACAATCCCTTGCAACCAAGATGGCAAAAACCCCTAAGGAAGTGTTGGATTTTCTGAATGATTTGACAAAACGCGCGCATCCACAGGGCGAAGAAGAAGTAGATGAGTTAAAAGGTTTTGCTAAATGGCATCATTGTGCCCACAAGCTAGAAGCTTGGGATATGACTTACTATGGCGAAAAACAAAAACAGTACGAGTTCTCTATCAATGATGAGCAGTTACGTCCTTATTTCCCTGAACAAAAGGCTGTTGAAGGATTATTCGAAGTTGTTCGCCGTATCTATGGTATTACTGCCAAAGAACGCCATGATGTAGAAACCTGGCATACGGATGTCCGTTTCTTTGATCTGTACGATGACACCAATGAGCTGCGCGGTAGCTTCTATATGGATCTGTACGCACGCGAGAATAAACGTGGTGGCGCTTGGATGGATGAGTGTATCAGCAAAATGCGTCGTTCCAACGGCGAACTGCAAAAACCTGTCGCTTATCTGAATTGCAATTTCAACAAACCTGTTGGTAATAAACCCGCGCTATTCACCCACAATGAAGTCAATACGCTGTTCCACGAGTTTGGTCACTGTCTACACCTGATGCTGACTCAGATTGAAACTGCCGGTGTCTCCGGTACCAATGGTGTACCGTGGGATGCGGTCGAAATGCCAAGCCAATTCATGGAAAACTGGTGCTGGGAGCCAGAAGCACTGGCATTCATCTCTGGTCACTACGAGACTAAAGAACCTCTACCACAAGCCCTGCTGGATAATCTGTTAGCAGCCAAAAACTATCAAGCTGCTATGCGGATCTTACGTCAACTTGAGTTTGGTCAGTTCGATTTCCGTCTGCATGTTAACTACGATCCAAAGAAAGGCGCTCAAACCATGAAGACCTTAAAGGAAGTGAAGAAATTGGTCTCGGTAGTGCCTTCACCTGAATGGGGCCGTTTCCCACACTCATTCACCCACATCTTCTCTGGCGGTTATGCTGCTGGCTACTACAGTTATCTGTGGGCTGATGTGTTGGCAGCCGATGCTTACTCTCGCTTCGAGGAAGAAGGCATTTTTAACCGCGAAACCGGACAATCTTTCCTTGATAACATTTTGTCCCGTGGTGGTTCCGAAGAGCCAATGGAGCTGTTCAAACGCTTCCGTGGCCGTGAACCAAAACTGGATGCAATGCTGCGCAAGGCCGGTATTAAAGGGTAATTTAAGGTGGGAATCTGTTTAATCTGTGAACAAGGCGCTGATAACAGCGCCTTATCTCAACTCGCGGAGCGCTGGGGGTTGGTGCATGACGAAAACGCTATTATGGCGTTGGTCCTTACTCCTCAGCACCTTGAACTTCGCAAACGGGATGAACCAAAGCTAGGTGGCATCTATGTCGATTTTGTATCAGGTACAATGGCACATCGCCGCCGCTTTGGCGGCGGACGCGGCGAAGCAGTCGCTAAGGCCATAGGGATCAAAAAAGATTATCTGCCAACAATCGTGGATGCTACCGCAGGTCTAGGGCGAGATGCCTTTGTACTGGCATCATTAGGTTGTCATGTAAGAATGCTGGAACGCCATCCGGTGGTCGCAGCATTGCTGGATGATGGGCTGCAACGCGGTTATCAGGATGAAGAAATTGGTGGCTGGTTGCAACAACGCATGACACTGCTCCATGCCTCCAGCATTACAGCGCTGGCCGATATTACGCCACAGCCCGATGTCGTTTATCTTGATCCTATGTATCCACATAAGCAGAAAAGTGCACTGGTGAAAAAAGAGATGCGAGTGTTCCAATCTCTGGTTGGCGCTGATGAAGATGCTGATAGTTTGCTATCCCCTGCACGCGTTTTGGCAAAACGCCGCGTCGTGGTAAAGCGGCCTGATTATGCAGAACCCTTAGCTGGAGTCGCTGCATCAGCAGCTATCACCACGAAAAACCACCGTTTTGACATTTACCCTTGTTAAAAAAATCAGCCGTATATTGCGGCTGATATCTTTTAACCTACAGAATACCTTGAGCAAGCATAGCGTCGGCAACTTTCACAAATCCAGCGATATTCGCCCCCTGAACATAATTGATCTGTTTGCCCTCGCCACCATACTCAACACAAGCGTGGTGAATATCTAGCATGATGTGATGCAAACGTGCATCCACTTTTTCAGCCTTCCAGCCTAAACGGGCCGCATTTTGTGCCATTTCCAGACCAGATGTTGCCACGCCACCCGCATTGGCTGCTTTACCTGGTGCAAATAGCACACCTGCTTCAATAAAGGCTTCCGTCGCTGAAATAGTTGCTGGCATATTCGCCCCTTCAGCAACAGCTTTAACACCATTCTTGATAAGGACCTTAGCCGCATCCAAATCCAGCTCATTCTGGGTGGCACATGGCAAAGCGATATCAACCGGTACAGACCACGGTTGTAACCCTTTCAAGAAAGTCAGACCCCGCTCTCTGGCATATTCTTCCACTCGGCCATAGCGTTGGTTTTTTATCTCTTCAAGATGAGTCAGTTTCTCTGGTGTGAACCCATCCTCATCAACTAAGGTACCGCCGGAATCCGAAGCGGTGACCACTTTCGCTCCCAATGCCATGCATTTTTCAATCGTATATTGCGCGACATTACCAGCACCGGAAACCGATACGCGCATACCTTCAAACCCCATGCCATGACGTTTCAACATGGCATTGACGAAATAGACCAGACCATAACCGGTTGCTTCCGGGCGAATCAAACTACCGCCAAAAGAGAGACCTTTGCCGGTAAATACACAAGCCGTGTTGTTAGAAAGCTTTTTCATCATCCCTGACATGAAAGCCACTTCACGGCCACCCACACCAATATCACCTGCGGGAACATCAGTATCTGGCCCCAAATGACGGTACAATTCTGTCATTAATGCCTGACAAAAACGCATAACCTCGCCCTGACTTTTTCCTTTAGGATCAAAATCTGAACCGCCTTTACCACCACCCATTGGTAAAGTTGTCAGTGCATTTTTCAAGGTTTGTTCAAAGCCCAAGAATTTCAGAATAGAGAGGTTCACCGATGGATGAAAACGCATACCACCTTTATATGGCCCAATAGCTGAGTTGAACTGCACTCGCCATGCACGGTTTACCTGAACTTTACCTTGATCATCTACCCAACAAACCCGGAACTGGATAACCCTTTCTGGCTCCACCATACGCTCCAGTAAGCTGTATTCACGGTATTTCGGGTTTTGTTCAAGAAACGGCCAAAGAGAGGTGAATACTTCCCGAACAGCCTGGAGATATTCTGGTTGATATTCATCCCTGCGTTGAATCGATCCAAGAAATGAAGACAAAGATAGTAAACAGCTCATTTAGTTATTCCTTATTTCTACTTCGGTTGTAATAGCACCCCAGCCATTTTCTAATAATTATTTTTGTCGAAAATGTGAGGTAAGTTGTGTTTGCCCTTTGAATATATCACTGTTCTATATTCATCTTTCAAGAAGTTTTTTTGCAGAAAGGTAAAAAAAATTTCTTGATTGCACCGGGCATAAACTAAACAACACTCCATTTCACCCAAAAAAACGCCTGCATAAGCAGGCGATTTTATCGAATAACTTTTCAATCTGTTGTCATTCATCATCACGCAGAGGAACAATCAGCATATCAACATGCACCGTGTTAATTAACTGACGAGCAGAAGACATCAATTTGCTCCAGAAATCCTGATGATGACCGCAAACAACCATATCTATGCCATATTTCTTAATTGCATCAACGAGTACTTGCCCCAGATCACCGCTACCACTCAGGGTTTCCTGAATGTCATAGGCTGAATCTGCCGAGAGAGCTTTCAGCGCACTGCGGGTCTCCTCAGAAATACGTTGCTGCATATCACCGAGATTAACATCAATCAAACCGGTGTAGAGATCGGAATAGTTAACATCAACATGGATCAGGGAAACTTTGGCATTGTCCGGTTTAGCCATAGAAACAGCTTTTCTCACCAAAACCTGACTTTCCGGGGATAAATCAACCGCAACAAGAATATGTTTGTAAGCCATAAGCGAACTCCTTCCATAATGCCGAGTTAGTGAGTTGGCAGGGCAAATTGCCACTATCCTGTGTTTATACCCGTCATCTTTCAAGTTGCCTCTTTGTTGGCTGCACTCACTCACCCCGGTCTCATAGTTATCTATGCTCCCGAGGATTCGCTCCCTTGCCGTCGCGAAGCATCTTGAAATCCATAGGGTATATTACTACTGAGAATGTTCTTCAAAATTGTTTCGATCACAGCCCATCATATTTAACGACTGAGCAAAGAACATCCACCAAACAAACAACATATACCACAATTGCTCTTCCTGCTACTTGATGGATAACAAAATCCTACTCTGAATTTATAGCCTTCCTTGAAGCTCAATAGATTTACGCGAACAACTAACCGGTCTCTCTGGGATTGCATGGTTGGATAGAACTGACTAGATGAGTGTTTATGACGTTTTTCCACCAGTTTTGTCCCAACTGATACAAAACAGGTTTTTTGTACTATCTGACTATCTTTCCTACAATAAATATAAAGGTGTCACCACCTGCAATTTTGATTTTTTCTTTTCTGTGACAGCTCTAGCTAACCATTCTAAGGAGGGGATTATGTTCAGTACAATCGCACTGTTTTGGGCACTGTGTCTTGTCTGCATTATCAATATGATGCGCTACTTCTCTTCACTACGAGCATTGCTGTCCATTCTTCGTCAATCTGATCCCTTGCTTTATCAATCAGTAGACGGTAACGGCTTTTTCACTACACATGGGCAACTTAATAAGCAAATACGGCTAGTAAACTATATCAATTCACAACGTTACCTTGATCATCATGATCCAGAAGTTGTTCTTCGTTGTGAAAGGTTGAGAAAACAATTTATTTTGACCAGCTCACTGAGTGGATTAGTTGTTATTTGCCTGATTTCTATGTTGATTTGGTATTAAATAGAAAGGCGGTATAGTTAACCCATACCGCCTTCAAATTATTCATCAAAACAATTAAATTAGTTTCAAAGCGAACCAGTAAAGCGTACCAGACAACCCGATTGAAACCGGCAGCGTCAGTATCCAAGCCAACATGATATTCTGGATAGTTTTACCCTGAACACCACCGCCATCAACCAACATCGTCCCCGCTACCGCAGAGGAAAGAACCTGTGTAGTTGAAACTGGCATCCCGGTATAACTCGCCACACCGATTGAAACAGCAGCAGTCATCTGAGCTGAAACACCCTGTGCGTAGGTCATACCTTTTTTACCAATCTTCTCACCAATAGTGACTGCAACACGTTTCCAACCAACCAGTGTCCCCAAAGACAGAGCCAGTGCTACCGCAATGATGATCCAGACTGGTGCATACTCAACGGTGTGTAATAAGTCTTTCCGCAATTTATTCAGGAAACGGGCGTCTTCAGCACGGGTTTCCGGCAGTTTAGCCAGAGACTCAGCCGTATCAGCAATACACATCAACATGCGGCGCATATTGTTACGCTGTTCAGCATTCAGCTCACTGTAGCTCTGAATGCCTTTTAATAGGCTTTCTGTCTGGTCAAGAACAACGACAGCACGCGTAATATCACAATGGAATCGCCCTTCCGGTTCATCTTCCGCAACAACGACCGATGGCGTCAGTTCAATTGCATGGGATAACGCTGCGCCATGCTGCTGATAATATTGCTGCAAGTGAGTAATGGCATCGTAGGTACGGGCAATGTCATAACCATTAGCATTCATGTTTACGACAAATCCCGCTGGAGCTACACCAATTAGCACCAGCATAATCAGACCGATACCTTTCTGACCATCATTCGCCCCATGAGAGAAGCTTACACCTACCGCAGATAAAATCAGCGCAGTCCGTGTCCAGAAAGGAGGTTTACGCTTACCATCCTTCTTTTCACGTTCAGCGGGAGTCAGATGAATACGTTTACGTTTCTTGGTGCTACTCCAGTAACGGCGCAGTAGAAACACGATTGCCCCCGCAATGATCAATCCGATTAAAGGAGAGAGGATCAACGACAGGAAAATCTGTATCATCTTCGGCACATTCAACGCATCAACCACCGAAGAACCGGTTACGATCGCATTGGTCAAACCGATACCAATGATAGAACCAATCAGGGTATGAGAACTGGATGCAGGTAAACCGAAATACCAGGTCCCAAGGTTCCAGACAATCGCAGCCAGCAACATGGAAAACACCATAGCAAGGCCATGAGCAGAACTGACATTGAGAAGAAGATCGGTTGGAAGTAAATGTACAATCGCGTAAGCGACACTTAATCCACCAAGAAGAACACCAAAGAAGTTAAATACCCCAGCCATAACAACGGCGAACTGTGCTCGCATAGCACGGGTATAAATAACTGTTGCTACCGCATTCGCGGTATCATGAAAGCCATTAATGGCTTCATAAAATAGCACAAACAGTAGTGCCAGTACTAACATTAGGCTGGTGTGAAAATCCAGGCCAGTAAAAAGATGTAGCATAAACGTTAAGCCAGTTAGTTGGACATGAACGCGGCGCATTATCAGTGACAAATGCTAGCGGGGGAAGTGAAATATGAACTTTTTTTGATTCCATGACAACTAGATAACAATAAGAAATAGGAATACTCCTTATATATCATTAAATTACATATCTTTTAAAAAATTGACAATTCTAAGTTATAAAGGACTTTTTCCCTACAAACTTATCAAAAATACAACATATTAGGGGATATTCCCCACTAAATTATTTAGTCATAAAGAGAAAAACAGTGGAAAAATTTGATGCGGTGATTATTGGTGCTGGTGCAGCAGGTTTGTTCTGTGCAGCTCAGGCTGGACAGCTCGGTTTACGGATACTTGTTCTGGATAACGGTAAAAAAGCCGGGCGTAAGATTTTAATGTCCGGTGGTGGACGTTGCAACTTCACTAATATGTACACAGAACCATCAGCTTATCTTTCTACTAACCCCCATTTTTGCAAATCTGCTCTAGCCCGTTATACACAATGGGATTTTATCGAACTGGTTCAGCGTCATGGCATTGCTCACCATGAAAAAACACTGGGGCAGCTTTTCTGTGATGATTCCTCCCAACAGATAGTTGACATGTTACTGAAAGAGTGTGAAGCCGGTCAGGTCACTATTCGCCTGCGCAGCGAAGTTAGCCAGGTAGAAAAAAATGAGCAAGGTTTTGTTATCATCGTTAACGGAAAAGAAGTAAGTACACGCTCACTTGTCATTGCTTCCGGTGGGTTATCTATGCCTGGTCTTGGAGCAACGCCTTTTGGTTATCGGATTGCAGAACAGTTCGGCATGAAAGTCTTGCCAACCCGCGCCGCCCTTGTACCTTTTACTCTGCATAAACCACTACTGGAGCAACTTCATATGCTCTCTGGTGTGTCCGTTCCCGCCATTGTCACTGCCGAAAATGGCGTTCTGTTCAAAGAAAATATCCTGTTTACTCACCGAGGACTCTCTGGTCCAGCAATCTTACAAATTTCCAGTTACTGGCAATCAGGAGAGTTTGTAAGTATTAACTTACTTCCAGATAGTGATCTGGAAGCCCTTCTGGAGAAAGAGCGGAGTTCTCATCCAAACCAAAGCGTAAAAAATACTTTGGCAAAATTATTACCAAAGCGGCTGACAGAGTGCCTGCAAACGCTCGGCCAAATCCCAGATATTGCTCTTAAACAACTAACCCCAAATCAGCAAAAACAGTTGGCTGTAAACCTCCAATCATGGCGGGTACAACCCAACGGTACAGAGGGCTATCGCACCGCCGAAGTGACGATGGGCGGTATTGATACTCATCAGCTTTCATCTAAAACGATGGAAGCTAATCAGGTAAAAGGACTCTACTTTATTGGTGAGGTAGTGGACGTCACCGGCTGGCTTGGTGGCTATAACTTCCAGTGGGCATGGAGTTCCGCCTGGGCATGTGCGCAGGCGTTGTGACTGTTGTGGAGAGACAATAAATGAAATGGTAACGCTGGATGCCAATGCTAAACAAAATTACCGAGAGCAACGCTGTATCAACGATGCAGTTCGGTTAAAAGTGCCTGATGAAGTTATCAAACAACAATGCCGAAAATACATGCGAAAGGGTAAGCCTGTACACCGACCTGAACGTCTGCACAATGATGATTACAGCATCGTTGCACAATATCAGTTGGAGTACAGAGGTTTTGTTCAGTACTACCGGATTTGATGCACATCGCCTTTGGTGTGTTCATCGGGTGATGAAGGCATCCTTGAAGGGAACACTGGCCAATAAGCACAGAACAAGGATATCTGTTGTAGCCAGACGCCTGACAACGGTGTTACCAGTTAGTCATCGGACGATCAAGGCGTTACAGGTAGTTCGAAAGTCTCATGTCCGGTTTGGATAGGGGACATTCGGAAAAGTGCCATAGCAAATGGTAACTCGCTGGCACTCTACTCTACTTCACGTCCAGTTGCATGAAAGCCTGTGGGTGAGATCTCTCCTCGGGCTACTCAAACATATACGGGGCGCACGTTGCACTTATTGCGTTAATCCGGCTCTAACTACCGGAATTATGACCTGAGTGGTTTAGCTCTGTCAGTTGACGCAATATTCTAAAAATGACAGATATGGAGCATATTTTTAATTGAAGATTCTAATATCTTTCTAGGACAAGCAAAATTCAATCTCGCAAATCCATGTCCTTCCGCACCAAATTTTTCACCATTATCTAACCAAACTTTTCCTTGTTGAATTAATGTATTATTCAAACTATCTAAATTGATATTTGTTTGCCGAAAGTCTATCCAAGATAAAAATAATGCATCGGATTCAGTCACTCGAATACCCTCAACACCATTCAGCATAGTATGTAATAAATTATAATTTCCCTTTAAATATAGTAAAAGCGCTTCTAACCACTCCTGCCCTGTTTTATAGGCTGCTTCACACGCAGCTAATCCTATCATGTTGGGACGGGACATATCATATCGCAGAAACTCTTCTTTTACTCTTTCACGTAGCTTATTATTTTTAATAATAATATTAGATGTTTGCAGCCCTGCTAGATTAAAGGTTTTGCTTGGTGAGGTACACGTAATACATATCTCAGAAAAATAAGGGTGCAGAGCTGCTAAAGGTGTGTATTGCGAACGGTTATTGAAAATTAAATCTTGGTGAATATCATCTGATATGATGATTATTTCATGTTTTAAACAGATATTACCAATGATATTGAGCTCATCAATAGACCAAATTTTACCAATTGGATTATGGGGATTACAGAGGATAAGCATTTTTGTTTTTGCTGTAATGCTTCTTTCTAGCTCATCAAAATCAAGTAAATATCGACCAGTAATATTATGAAGAGGAACTGTTATTGCGGAGCGTTGATTGGCGAGTATAGAGCGCGAAAATGCCCCATAAACAGGTGTCATTATAATGATAGAATCATCGGGCTCCGAAAGTGCATTAATTATAATATCAATCGCAGTAGCAACACCTGGGCTCTGAACAATCCAATCAGGTTCAATTGTCCAGTCATGCCTGTTTTTTTGCCAGTCTGTAATCGCATTTAATGTTGATAAGCTACAATTAGTGTAACCCAAGATGCCATAATCAATGATGTTCAAAAGCGCTTTTCTGACAGAAGGAGGACACTGAAAATCCATATCTGCTACCCATAATGGTGTTGGCTTGTTATCGGTATACAGTGGGTCTTGAGGGTATGTCCATTTAGTGGATGAAAAAACAGAACGATCGAATACAACATCAAAATTGCAATTCATACATCCACCATTAATTATTTTTTTTGATTAAAAAAATATAATAAATCAATAGAGTTATCAAGCTAATTAGGGATAATAATGAAAACAGTAGAGTAGCATTAAATAAATCAAGCATGATCCCTCCGTAAATAGGTGCTAAAGCTGATCCGATACTTGACATATTGGAAGCACCAAAAAAAGCTCCTCTTAAATGGTGAGGAGTGAGCCTATCAACTTCGACATTAAACGTAGGTATGGCAACTATTTCCCCAAAACTCAGAATGACAGTTGCGACACAGAGATAATAAACTGTATTAATAGGTGAGAACGCAAAAATGATTTGAGCTATGGCAATTAACACGATACCAATTAATATTTTTATTCTTGGTGTAAAATTTCTTAATAAAATTAAAGTTGGGATTTGCAAAGTGATAATTGTCAATGAGTTGACAATAACTAATAAAGCAATAAAATTGGTAACATTGTTGATATTTGATCTAGATAAATATTGAACAAGCGTAGAATCAAAGTTAGCATAAACAAACATAACAAGAACATTACATAATAAAAGTATCAAGAATGTTCGGTGAGAAATAATTATGTTCAATGTTTTTGTAAAGCTAATGTCATTGCTGACTTTTTTTATTTTCTCTTCCTTTTTTGAAGATAATAAAAAGACACGCAACATAATACCATAAACAAAATAAACAATAGCTGTAATTAGAAAAGTTTCTCTCTGTGCCGATAGGCCAGAAGCTAATCCAATATAAGGACCAATTGCAGCGCCAACATTGACCAAATAATATCGATAGTATTGTACTGACTCTCTCTCTTTAGGAGAGTCAATATAATCGCCAATTAAGGCTTTGCTACACGCTTCTAACAGAGCACGCCCAATACTAATTCCGGATATAGCGATTAAATATAAGATAGGTGAAGATGAGAAGGACATCATGATGAACGAAATAATGCTTATCATCACCCCGATAAGCATTATTGTTCTGCGGCAAAAAATATCAGATAAATATCCGGTATAAATGCCTGTCACTGAGCCTAAGATACTTGACAGCGCCAATAATCCTCCAATCCCTGTCGCTGACATGTTAAACTGCCGATACAGGATCATCGCTAAAAAAGGCCAAACCATAAAATAGGCAGCTCTTGTTAATAGTGTCCCCAGTAACATGATAAAAATTGGGGGAGGTAAATGTTTTAATAAAGATAATTTGAATAGAGATGCCATTGGTTCACCAAGATACGTATTGAGTTACTCTGACTCTATTTCGATAATAACACTCTCTTTAAGGTGGTGACTACCAAATTCAGCTTGCTCCGCTGTTACGCCACACGCAATAGCATACCCTAATCGTTGAGAGCTATTTTTAAGTGATTCAATATGTTCTCCAACGTTAACATCAAAATGGATAAAGTCATTCTTTGTGTAATTTATCTTTTTAACAATGCCAGAAGGTGCTGTGATATAAGAAATAGCGGCATATTTACTGAACTTCTTACTCAAGTCAGGTGAAATATTTAACGAAACTTGGATAACTGCTTTCCACATATCAATACCAGTAGCCATTTCCACTAATTCAGGAATATGATCTCCTCCTAACCGAGCTCCTACTTCAATGACTTTGACACCATCACTTGTTACCTTAACCTCGGTATGTCCTCCCCCATTATAAATACCTAACGCGAACAAGGCTTGAGTTACCACTTTTTCTATTTCGATTTTTTGTTGTAATGGTATATTAGCAGGCAATGTATGCCCTAATTCAACAAAATAACCATTACTTGATACGTATTTTTTAGTAATTGTGACAATGTTCACAACACCATTAAAGGAAATAGATTCAATACTGTATTCTTGTCCTTCTAGATATTCTTCTATCAAAAATAAAGAAGATTTTTTTACTCCAAATGGAGGAGTTATTTCACAGACTTCACGGAAATTCCTTTCCAATTCGATGACATTATCATTACGTAAAACACCTCGACTTCCGGCCATGTTAATAGGTTTTATAATGTTTGGATACCCAATTTTGGCTGCTTCTATTTTTGCGCTGTCAATATTCGAAATTAGAGCGTATTTAGGGATAGGAACATTTTTTTGCCTAAAAGACTCTCTCATTAGGTGTTTGTTTCTCGCTCTCAATGCATTTTCATATGTTATTCCTTTAAGACCTAATGTTTCTGCTACCTTAGCCACAAGGGGAACATAGAACTCCATAAATGTAATAACACCCTGTATTTTTTTCTTAGCATTGATATACTCAACCATATTTATAACAAGTTCATCGTCATTAGTATCTGCTTCGAAGAATTCATCAATATAGAGTAAATCATTATCAGATACTTTATTATAGTACTTCCTTGATCCAATGAATATAATATAAGCGCCCAGCTCTTTTGCTTTTTTTAACCCAATCGAACCGGATGGGTTTTTTTCTATTACCAATAATCTATTAGACATTTTTAATCTCTATCGATCTACTAGAGAGGTTATTCATTAGCTCACGAGAAAAACACCCATTCTTTAACACACCGTTTAATCTTTTATTAACAAGATCGTTAATTTCATCAAGATAAAAATTGACTTTATATGTTATCGTTTCATTGTGAACATTAGTCACTCTAGTTAAGTTTCCTACTTTAGGTTCAAAAATATTCACACATCCTACAATATCGCCAATCTCTTCATAAAAATAATCTGTATGTTTTTCTCTACTTTTTTTATTTTTTAACGGAATAATGGCAAAAAGCTGTTTGCCCGCCTGGCAATGACCAACAGCTGGCGGTAATCCTAAAACATCTATCCCGAAAGAACCAAAGTCCTCACTCACACCTAATTGAAAATTTAATAATTTGTTTTCATGAAAATATTTTATATTCTTATAAAAATCAGCACACATTTGATGAGTTATCTCTAGGTGAGGATGTTTTTCTCCATGATCAAAGAATTTATTAAATCGCAGAGTATCGATTCCTATTTTATTGAAATAATCTAGATAGCGTTCAAGCATTTCTTTCGATACGTTGTGTGACCCTACAGTGATACCAATTCCTATTCTAAATCCAGTAAAAATATCTCTATTTTTTTCGTTGTAATCCTTTATGATTTTTAAAACACGCTCAAGGTCTGTGCCATAAAAAACCCCTTTTATTGGGTATTCATGTCTATCAGAAATTATTCCTTTTTCGTTAATTAATCCGTGAAAAGTAAGTGTGATTGTCCCGTATCCATAATCTCTTGCCGTATCTAAAAGAAACTCTGATTTTTCACCTAATA
This sequence comes from Photorhabdus sp. RW14-46, assembly GCF_963887965.1. Classification (NCBI taxonomy): domain Bacteria; kingdom Pseudomonadati; phylum Pseudomonadota; class Gammaproteobacteria; order Enterobacterales; family Morganellaceae; genus Photorhabdus; species Photorhabdus sp. RW14-46. Next base: position 103,367 of record NZ_CAWPHH010000002.1, read on the forward strand.
ATGGCCGACCACTTGTCCAAGCTTCTCCACTCTCCATTGCAACGCCAGATGATGTATCACCTTCAAAATAAGTTCTAGCTCTCGCAACACCATAATGTCGCATCAGCTCACCATCATAAGCAAAGCTATCCGTGTATCTTGGATAGACCTTATAACCTTCTGATTTTAAAAAACGAGTAATATTTATTCCTTCATTATCTTTAAACTTTAACTTTTTAACGTGTTCATAGTTAACAAACCAACAATGCTTACAAGCTTGTCCACATGTTTTGCTACCAATATAAGTATCAACATCAAGATAAATATGAATGTCTTGGGGCTTTATATCAGTAAAAGGTGTACTTAATGGTTTATCACCATGAAAATCATAGACAATCGGTTTATTTATCATTTTTATTTTCCTTGCCTGAAATGTTTGAAATTAAACCTTAACATTGATATGGTTATTTTCAAGTGTTTTTTGATAGCCAAGAAAAAAGACTTTTGTCACTTAACGGAGAAGTACGACAGAACAAATGATAGTATAAAAACTGGAGAGGCACAAATTCAATAAAAACCAGATGCGATAATTCAGATTACAGTAATAAAATGAAAAAACCACTTCACTGATAGCAAATTTTCACTAGAAGATATAATCTTAATAAAATATAATAAAAAACAAAATTATTTACTTTAAATACTTTATTTAGCTTTAGGAATTTATAATGGATAGCAGAGGTTTATATTTTCAAAATAGTTAGATTGGAATTTTACTCATGCTTCGGTTCTGTCACATTAATCCATGCCCAGATAGTATGTCTTTTCATTTTAAGTTGACCAACTAAGTTCAGCTCTTGTCGATTGCAGGTCGCTGCACGACAAATTACATCAAATTTAGCCATAATTCACCAATGATAAAGAAGAAAGAGTTTATCGAAATATCTTCCTATGGGAATCAAGACATTGAGTTTAACATGCTAATTACTTAGATAGAACATTACTAACATTATAGATATTAAAACTATATTTGTATTGAATGCCATACAAGTGCATTAATTATAGAAATTTATATTTAAAATAGCAATTATGTTGATAAATGTAATTAATAGAAAAATTAATTTCCGAAATAACATCCAGACATCAACCAAATTAACACTTTAAATAAGAAAGAATTTTTATTCCATATAATGATCGGAAAGAAACACACTGCGAGTCTAATTTGAACAATCAGACTCGCAGCGTTGTTTCCAGTACATAGATACAGCGACGGTGGTGCCGTTTGTGGTTTATAACCCGATTCTTTGCCTATGATAATCCCCGGAACATAGAAACGAAGCTCCACTGACAATTGGACGTCAGTTTCGGTGAAGACCGCCAGCGTCTGAGCAGCGGTCATGCCGCTGAAAACCAAACGCCAAAAGGTAAAGTAGAATAATAATTATACGATAAAGGTTGATAGCAGGCTTGTGAGATGTCCAAAATTCATACGCCACTACACTGTGACGAATGTTGAACATCCGACAGGTAAATTTGATGGGAAGTCATTATCTAATAATCAACTTGTAAAAAATGTAGATGAAAAGTTTGAAATCAAATCATTACCGGATATGCATGGAAAAGAACATATCACTGCGGTAAAAGGTGATGCCAAGATACCAGTTGATCCAGTTGATAAAGTAGAGCTTTATATGCGAGGTAAGGCAGAGGGTGATCTTGATGCACTCAAAAAAGAATACAATGCATTGAAAGAGTTAAGAATTAAAAACTAGAAGGAATTTGCTAAAAATCCAGAAAATAAGGCGAATTTATCTATTTTGGAGAAGAAAATTCACAATATTGAGCGTTCTCAAGAAATGAATAGGGTGCTAAATAATGCAGGTCTTCCTGATACTAAAGCTAATAACCATATGATAATAGATAAACTGCTGGATTCAGCAAAAAGCGTTAGACCTGAAAACAGAAAAACGTCTGTCGTTGTTTCAGGAAATAATGGTGAGGTTAGAGTTTATGCAACTTGGACAATTTTGCCTGATAGTTCGAAGAGATTAGCGACTGTTCAAACAGGAACTTTCAAATGACAGCAAGAATAAAACTTATTGAATTGATTGCAGGATTAAATAGTTATCTTGAACATGGCTATGTGAATGCAAATTCATACGAAGATCCTTCTGACGATGCGACAGATTATTTAGGCGAGTTGTTATTGAAAGATTCTGAATGTTGTTTAGATTTTTGTATAAAAATCATAAACGTAAATCTTTTGCATAGTGAGTCAGTCAAATCTACTGCTTTGGATTTTTTGATGTTATCGGAGTCCAATTGGCAAGATGCTTTTGACTACTTGCTCAATAAAACTGAAGCATTGTCTATTCCCGAATTAGAAAAGGCATTGTTCTACTTCTATTGTGCAAAAAATGAACCTAAACCATATCTTGTACCTGAGGGACTTTTTGATAAATTGGTAGAGAGATATCAGGTATTAAAAACCGAACCTGATGCAAATTTTTATCATCTACATGAAACTTATAATGATTTTGTTAAAGCATATTTATTGGAACTTTGACTGATACAAGATCCCAGCCAAGTGAACTGCACCCCGAAAGTTGGACACCCAACAAGTAGGGGGAAGTTCTCCACGAAGAAGTACAGGAAGTATTCGCTCACATTTAAGTGGGTACCGCTTCATCAGACCTGGTAGAACACAGCAAACAGACCAGTAAAAGCTCACTCTCCAAATCCTCAGCCGAAACCCACGATGAGGTGCATGAACGCCGGGCACAGAGCTCAACGCTCAACGCTCAACGCTCAACGGCGACAGCATAACCGTACAAACCGGGCATAACCTAAACATCATCGGCGGTAACGTGGCGGACACTCAGGAGGTTAATCTGGCCGCAGGCAATCAGCTCACTATCACCACCTCTGATGAAGCCCGTTATGAAACACACTTCAAACAAGAGAAAAAATCCGGTCTGATGGGCACCGGTGGCGTGGGCTTTACGATGGGCAGTTCAAAACTCAAACAGTCCAGCGACAGCAATGCCACCCCGCAAAAAGGCAGTACCGTGGCAGCAGTGACGGCCATGTCACACTGCGCGCCGGGGAACAGGCTGCCCTGCATGGCAGCGATATTATCGCCGGCAAAGATATTAATATTGAAGTTAAAAAAGTCACTATCACGGCCACGAAAAACAGCCATACCGAACTGAGCAAAACCGAGCAAAAACAGTCAGGTCTGACGCTGGCGTTGCCCGGTACAGTAGGCAGCGCTATTAACACGGCCGTGTAAACAGCCAATGAAGCCAAAGATACCCAAGACAGCCGATTGCAAACACTGAAAACACACTAAATAACCTGCTGCGAAGCTAAAATAAAGTTTGTCTTCCATCAACTCTTGTTGACTGCTCTCTCACGAAAGGAAAAGGATTCCCACTTCACAGATATATCACTCGTTATACATCTGGCAGAACACCCTGAATTTAGGAAACTGCCAGATGAGCTGGTGTTTAATCGCAGAATCATCCTATACGAAAAGCAGATGGATCTAGTTGAAATTCTTTGTCAATTTCCAACTTTTTCAATATAGCGGGAAGAACCTGGTGAATCGTACGCATGCCAACCAGAAGTTCGTTCATATAAATGTCTGGATGGATACGTGAAGAATTAAACCCCAAACTTTCTGCTTCGGCTTCAAGACCGAGATTGTCACCAGAATCATAAATTAACGCGAGCAGTTCTGCCCTGAGAGGAACACCAGCCCGAAACGCTTTATCCTTAACAATATTGAGCCATTTTTCATAATCCTTCATAACATTATATTTGAATTCTTTGTACCTAGGAGCCAGTTTTGTATCAACCTCAATTTTACAAGCAGCCAGAGCAACCAAGCAGGGTTCAATGTTTCCTGCCTCTGTATCAAATAAATCTAACTCTTCATCATAGATGAAGTCAGAAATGTAAGCAGCGTAGAAGCCATAAACATTATTAAGTGCATTGAAGATCTTGTAGATGATATTAGCGTAATTATCCTTTTCTATCGCCCCCCAAAATTCTTCATCCTCATCAACATCCAGCTCTTCAGGGAATGACTTCGGCGGCTTTATCCCCACGTCTGTAAGTACTCTGGAAACTTTTGAACATAAGAGATCCATCTCGTCCAACAAGGGGTAAGTAATATATCCAGTCTCTGCATTATCGTGAGCCATGTCAGCAAGACGGTATATGAGTTTTTGCCATTTAATGGCTTCTTCATAAGAGCCCGTCCAGAGAATAAATTGAGGGTCCAGTTCTCCTATCATTGCAATATCCCGGAGTTTCTTTTCCATATCCAGAGACATATGCTCACCTTTTTTCCATTTAGTGATCTGGGTAGGAGACACACCAAGTTGGCTGGCTAATTCTTTTTGGGTACAGGATAAAGTACGCAGGGCTAGTTCTACCAAAGCTTCACTTATCATGGTGATGTTCCTTTCGTTTTACTAAATATATCTAATAATGTAGTAAAAACAGTCTTGCTTCTTTTTTAGTATATTTCAATAGTTTTTTACTAAAAAATTGCAATTTATTAATCTTTCAGTATTTATCTGCATGGCGGCTGGTTTCAAATGAAGTCTGGGCTGAATTAAGACGTCCTTTAGGACGTGGTAGATATCAATGCCCCCAAAGCGCATTCATTGGTACTGCAAAATGTGTTCGGTATGTGGCTAATTGGCAGGCAATTGTTACCTGTGTAAAGTAAGATGCCACCCTGCCAATCTCTGTCAGCCAGTGAAGCTTATGCTCTCGTCTAAATGCTGGTTTGTACAGCGTCTATTTGATGGCTTCCATATCGTCCAAATGCTGGTTTTGATAGCGTCTATTTGTTGGTTTCCTTTCCGTCTATTTGTCGATTTCTGACGTTCTTACACATCAGTCAAAACTTTTCCCTTGGGCTTAAAGGCACGACTGTAACGAAAAACTAGGGTAATTAGAGGAATAAATCTAACAATACCAGACGGTAGAGGAATCGACGCCAGTGAACTCTGTATCCAGCACACAGAGAGGATAAGGAGCGTCAGCGGACTTAAAAAAGCTTACTGTAAAGCTGTATTAGTGAGGAAGCCCCAATCTTGCATTCGCAAAACTGGGGCCTAATATCTTTCGCTTTATGTCGGGGAACTGAGCATCATGACAGGATGGGAGAAAAACCGTCGACTGGCTATGCTTTGGAAGCTCTGATTCACAAGTAATAAACTGTCAACATAATAATAGCGGTTTAGCCACCAAGAATTTATTCAGATCTTATCACCTAAACTGCTTTCCCATTTTTATCGAAAAAGCATTCACGATAGAGATAACCGTTGCACATAAACTGGGCAGTAGTTGCGTAATAAAACCAAGAATAGTTCCGTGATTTACCGAGGAATGATGATGAGCTTCTCCTCCCATAGCAATTTGCATAAAAACAGAGTTTGTCAGGTAGGCATAAACCAAACCGCAAATCCCTGTAACCAACAGAAAGCTTATAAGCGTGACGACCACCGCACCCACCCTCCGAGGTAATCTTCCTCTGATTGAATTGATGGTGAGCACGGTCAGGCAGCCCGGAGCAAAACCCCATCCCAAAATATACCAAATAATCATTAACCCCTTCAGCGGGATGCTATGTGCCATTTCTAATATATCAGCGCGCCATAATATAAGATTCAGGCATGCAGCCAACACAGCCAGAAATACGGAAACGGCAAAGCTATTGGGCAAAGTTAATTTCTTATTCACTAAAAGACCTTGAGACGAGCAAGAAATCTCGCACCAGTTACTGAGTTAAGAAGAAAGCTGCCCAAAATGCCAGCGATAAGTGCGGCAGTATATCCTTTAATCAGGAATAGCAACGGCATTTCTATTGAACCCCAATAATTCAGCCCCACGTTGTGGTCCAAGCCCCAACAAAGTGTTTGGCAAACACTGAATAACAGAGTGCTACTTACTGCGGTCATGATATAAGCGCCGGTACTTCCAGGCGTGAAACGTGCTGATACCAAGTAAGTCAACCCCCCAACGGCGGCCCCCATGCCAATACCACATAAACCAAGCGCCCATACGAGACGCCATACCAAAGGGCCATTATCGGGAAACAAAATAAGCCCCATTAAAAGAAATCCAGCCTCTGCGATAAAGCCCAAAGAAATAAATAGCTTAATCGTGCGTATAGCTCGTTTCTCACCTTCTGCCACCACATATTGCGGATCTCGTTCATTCACGATTCGAGTAGACATTTTTCATCTCCTGAATAGGTGTGTTAAATATCTGATGATGCCATTCAGTTTTATCCCTCTGAAGCAGACTATACACGCTGATGAATGGTATATACCCGTTATCCTTCAAGTTGCCTCTTTGTTGGCTGCACTCGCTCACCCCGGTCACATAGTTATCTATGTTATCTATGCTCCCGGGGATTCTCTCCCTTGCCGCCGCGATGCATCTTGAAATCCATAGGGTATAAACTGAGTCGAACGTTATAGCAGAATGCTGTCAGAGCGAAAAAAACACTTCATAAAATATTTCGAAAAATGATTTTTGGTGTATTACTGATAACTCCTAATTATATAAATTATCAATCAATAATATCCAAGCAATAAATGAATCAAATTATTTAATAATGCAATCACATAAAAAAAGTGATGTAATCACTATGGTATGAGGATGAAAATCTGTCAATATGGAATAAGAAATTAATAAGATAATCCAGCATATGGGCTTTTTAATATTTTGATATTTCTTCCACTCAGCCTGACAAAATATTCATAGCTTAATTAATGAATTGCAATTTATTTCCTCTACCTGCAATATCGCCAAAATACAATAATCAATACCTAATATTGAGGTTTGTAATAATAGGAATATTCAAGTGCGACACTATTTTAGTTTTATAATTTGACAATAACTCTATACTTGGTTATTAATTTAATTAAGCAACTAACAAGATAATTATTTAATAACCTATATCTATCAGGAGATATTTAATCACCATGAATAAATCCGAGCAAAAATTTAATATCAACGAAAGTGTTATCAACGTAGATGGAAAAGAGGTAAAGTTCTTCACATCCCAACCTCTCGATCCAATTAAGAATAACGCCAAGAGAAATCCTATCGTCTTGGTACATGGCACTGGCGGCAGCACAGAAATACATTTCGGTTATCTCTTTCAACTGCTTGCCTCGGAAAATCGAGTTATATCCCTAGATTTTTCTCAACCAATAAAAGCAAACGAAACGCTTACCCTTGAACATCTTGAAAAGCAGGTCGAAGCTGTTATTGAAGCAGCAGCGTTAGGAGAACCCGTCACACTAATAGGTTACTCTTTGGGAGCTGTTGTTACGGCTTCTGTTGCCGCTAAGCGTCCTGATCGGGTTTGTAATTTGGTTCTAATCGCAGGATGGATGAAAACAGATTTACAGTTAGAGCAATTTTTATCTGTCTGGCGTCAGTTATACGAGATCCAATCACCAGCTATTGCAGACTTTGTGATGTTTTGCGCTTTCAGCGGTGCCAGTCATGTAAATATGTCTCCAGATCAGTTTGCAGTCAGCTTCGAAAATGCCATACCAGAGGAATTTGAAGCATTACAAATGGACCTTAATGGCCGGGTTGATATCACTCAAATTGTTCCTACGATAAAAGCCACAACACTGATTATTGGCTGTACGCATGATCAAATGACGCCCATCCGCCACAGCAAAGCACTGTTTGGTGCAATTCAGGATGCACGCTTTACAGAGATAGCGTGTGGACATGCCGTCGTTTATGAGCGTCCTGCGCAGTTGGCACAAATTATTGACCAATTCTGCGCAGACCCCTCGCTCTATCCTGCCGGGACCTTAATCCCCGCTGACCAGTCATAATCCCTTTGATCCTCTGGAGAGCTATTACGAATAAAAGTACACCAGACCATGATCCACAAACAAACATATCGTAGACCAAGATGTAGAGATTATTATCATCGTCGCAGGCTTTGCTGGCCTTGGTATGGCCTGATTTTGCTCATTCAGGGAGCGAAACGGCAATTTCAATTTACTCCCTATACATCTTATGCAAAAACCGAAGTGGCTAGTTAATAAACTTTAATTTGAAAAGGCAAGAGGTTTGTCTCTCAAATTCAAACCTCTTACCGATGCCAACAATTGCAATTGTTTTAGAATGGCTTAGTCGGCAAATATTTCCCATCTAACGTAATTACAGCTCGTGAACCACCATTAGGATCATCGACCTTTTTGATATCAAGTTTAAAGTCAATCGCACTGATAATGCCATCACCAAACTGCTCGTGGACAAGCGCCTTAAGTGTTGAACCATAAACCTGCACCATTTCATAGAATCGGTAAATAGTCGGATCAGTCGGCACACCACCGGGGATACTGCCGCGTACAGGGATAGTTTGCAGCAGAAAGAAGGCATCTTCTTCAAGTTCAAGTCGGTCAACCACAACCCTCGCAGCATCGGCAGGCAATGGGTGCTGGCCGAGTAGTGCAGCAGTGACGAATGCGAGACTCAGACCGGTTCCTTGTGCAATATCCTCGAACGTCAAATTCTTGCGTGCCTTGGCGTCGATGATAGCATCAGTGAGGGCCAGCCGGGGAGTTTGGGAGTATTGAGATTGTGTCATAATGATTCCTTTGGATTAATAAGCTATTTAAATGCCGTAGTGAAACAAGGATTGCGTTGCAGAAACATGCGGATAGTCCGCAAGCGAAACAAATTGGCTGGCTAAGCCGTCTAGAGCATCGATCGAACCAGCCTCTATGTCGTAAATCCAGCCGTGTAGATTCAAGTGCCCCTGTTCCAGCCCGAGTGCCACGGACGGGTGAGTTTTGATATTAGCAATTTGAGCGATTACGTTTTCACGCACCATCGAATCAATTCGAGCAGGCTCACTAACGTGCGCACGGGCCCGATTAATCGCTTTCGCAGAATCTGCATAACACAACCAACTAGTAATCGCGGGCAGGTGATCCATACATTTACAGCTTGCAATTGTGGTCATGGCACCACAATCTGAATGTCCGCAAATCACAATGTCGGTGACTCCAAGCACAACAACCGCATACTCAACAGTAGCGGAAACACCGTCAGATTCTGCACTGTACGACGGAACGATATTACCCGCATTGCGTATCACGAACAGATCACCTGGCTCACTCTGAGTCAGAAGCTCTGGAACCACACGGCTGTCGGAGCACGTGATAAACAAAGTACGCGGATTTTGGCTGGTGGCAAGCCGCTTGAAAAGCTCGCAACGCTTTGGAAATACCTCGCGCTGGAATTGTAAAAAGCCTTCAATAATATCCTGCATGTCTTCACTCCATCGTGATCGATAAGAAAGCGGATGGATAAAGAATGAACGAATTTATCTATAGCGTCAAAGATCGGATTACTATCATCGCTATAGTATTTTCCAATAGTTTATTGTTATTCTGCGGCAACGTATTGGTTTTTTGTTGTTTACATTTTGCGAACGGCAAATGATGACGCTACAGTGTTTACATGACGTAAACTGAGTGAGTGACATGCACGTTATTTCCAAAGATCCATTTGAGAAAGCTGCTCGCGATTTCCCAAATGATGCGGATGCGATTATTGCAACGTATAAGCAGTTAAAAGAAAAAGATTTTGAGAACCCTGCGGAATTACGAAATCAGTTCCCCAGTCTTGATAATTTCAAATACAGAGACAAATGGTGGGTAATAGACAGACATAGAGACGAAAGAATGATTGCAGAACCTACCAAAGCACTTGAAGCCATAAAGGTATTGGTAGCTACTGTTCCCTTCTTTTAGGGAACTGCACTTCCGAGGACGCATATAATGATGCTCTGGCAATGGTGGATTACCTTATTGAGCACAATGATGAAAATCCACTATATTGGCTTTCTAGCCGCTAAAATCACTGAGTATGAAAACAATAATGAGCGCTTTGCTGCATTTAATAAAGCAGTAGATGACATACCAACCGGTGTAGCAGCGCTACGCGTACTAATACATCAATACGGACTCTCTTACTCAGACCTGAAAGAGGAAATCGGTTCTAAGTCGCTTATCAGCCAGATTTTCTCTGGTAAACGCTCATTAACGATTGCGCATATTAAGGCTAGAGCTGTTTCTCTAATGATTCAGAATAATTAATGTCATCGTGGCCGCACCATGCAAATGATGCGGCTTTTTTATCGTTCTCATTCTGTTCAAATCTTACCACCGAGTTATTAGGCAAGCGACCTATCACCGCATAGTAAGTTTGGTTAAATTCTTCTGCCATCGCAGTAAGAGTTTAACCCGGAGAGGAGAAAATTAGAAGCATCAGTCTTGAGTGCGCTTGGGCGCGGAAAAAACAAGAAAGGTATTTATAATACACGGTCAACGACTTTTTCCTAGCAGAGGTTTAGCCAACCTCCATTTGGTTGACCTCTTAACATGTAGTAAATAAATTTCAGTATTTAATTATTTAACTTCATTCTAAGACCAAAGCTGTTATTGCGGTTTTTTAATTCAGAATATAAAAAGCCACCCGAGGTGGCTTCCACGTATTAATGTCACTCTTCTGAATAATCATTGAGACTTAGTAAATTAATACAAGCTGTGTTGATCAAACTTAACACTAATTTAAAATAGTTCACGATAAGTCTCCATCATTACATTCGTAAGATCATACTCAGTACAGTGGTGATATTAATATAATTATATTAATTCAAACCAATTTATAAATTTTGTTACTCCATTCTCTGTAATTTTCTTCTCATAGAAATATAAAACTTTGTCTCCTCCCCCAGAAGATTCTCCATCCACGTTCTTAGCTAATTTATAGCTAAATGTTTCACCTTGATGATATTTAATTTGATCTTCATTTGGAGGGAAGTGATAATCTTGGAAAAACCAAATAAAAGTTGGAGCACTGGGTATCGTTATGCGAATAGCCTTCTTATTTTCGTTTTCACGTCCAATCCACGGCACCTCTATGCTAACTCCATATTCTGATTTGCTTTCAATTTTATAAGATTTGTTATTTTCCTGCCCCACTACAATATAAATGCTATCTTGGGTTTCATTAATAACTTTCTTAATAGTTGATACATTAGCCATTCAAAAATACCTCTCTTATAATAAATATTACTAGTTTAAACATAAATTGAGTTACTTAGAATTAAATTCTAATTTTCTTCCTCAATAATCTATATCGTATACAATAAAAATAAATCTCATAGACTTATTTTTTATAAGTGAATTGATAAGAAATTAAATATTTATAGTGGATACCAGTACATCGGTTTAGGGAATTATAACAATGAAAATCCTATCAGGGAAAAACATGCTATATCATATGCTAATGAAAATATAACCTGATGGGAAAGACATCTAAGTAGAAAATAATCTGAGAGCCAGTTTTTCTACGCTGACACCAAACTGTTAATTCAACCCGGCCAGTGATTATATTTTAGATTCATTAACTTATTAAATTACTCAAACTATACTGAGTTCTGTAAAGATGATTAATTATTTCGCAAAGCTATTTAAAGCATCACAAGAACAATTATCACTTTATTTATAGTATGGATTATTATATTTTGTTCATTGACCTCCAGCTATGTATATACTAGCTTTTAAATCTGAAATATATAATTTTTTGACCACCTAAAGACAAAAAAGTGAGGTTTACCTATGGATAATGATTTGAATAATTTCATGAACGCATGTCGGGAATTCAGAGAAAATATAATAATTTTAGATAAAAACAACCTAAAAGTTGAAAATGTTGATAATGGCAATCAAGAATTAGTTAACATTACTAATAATCTACAAAATCTTATTGAAAGAGAAGCACCAAAAATAAATAATTTACTGTCTGAATTTTCAGGAGAAATTAAAATTCATTCTGAAAGTGTTAATAACGAGATGTTAGAATTACAAAAGGATATAAACAATTCCTCTATAAATATCAATAAATTGAGGATGAGTTCGGGGCAATTAGTAACACACATTAATTTAGTGAATGGTCGATTAAAATATTTTAAGGAAAATGATAGTATAGAAAATAAATCAGGTTCATTAAGAGATAATATTAATGGATATAAAAACAACATATCAAGGATCTATAACCCACTTAAAAATAAATTGAAAAAAGATAAAAACAATATGGATGCAATAGATGAAATTAAAGACCTTTATAATCAAAAAAATAATGTTCTTCATGGATTATTAAGCGTGATTTTCAGGGATAATACAGAAACACCTTCTTCTATTGAAGATATTATAAAAAAAATGGAGTTTGGGAAAAGAAAATTTAATGAAGAAGAAATCTTACCTGTGGATTGGGGTTTCTGGGGTTTCGTCATAGGTTTATCTGGTTTGATTTTTGTGATAGGAATAATGATATCAGATAAGATTGAGAAATATAATGATTATTCTAACAAGATTATTCTCAAGGAAAAAAGTTTAATTGACTCAAATCTTGAATTGCTCATTGCTTATAAGCTGTACCATTCAACTAAAGGTCTTTCTGATGCGTGTGAAGGAATTCGCTATCATTACGCTAATGTTATTAATCAATTAATAATTAAGAATAATGAACTCTTGGAATTAGCTAAGAAAATTAAGCAATATCTTGATGGAAATGATTGGAATAAAAATATGGATAAGTGTAAATCTTTACTAGAACAATTTAAGGAAAAAAGTACACGAGCTGCAACCGTAAATTTTACTACTCTCTTATATTGTATTATTAATAGCAAACTAAAAAATTAGCGTGAATTTTGCTTAGGCTTAAATTAATCATGCTGTCTTTTTAGCATTTTATGAGTTTCTAAGGTTCAGAGGATAGCCGATGAGGATATCATTCCTCTCGGCAGATATTTACTAGCCAGCTCTTTTTTTCTTATTAGGAATACATCTATCATCGTCATAAATCATTTCTGTTACAGCTCCCCGTCCTGTCGAGGCTGTCGCAAAAGGCCCGCATTAGCCGTAAAGCCAGTCAGTTAAGCTGACTGGCCTTTCTTTTTACCGGGTATTTTTGCGGTTTACGCCGCACTACTCTCGGATATTTTCTGTCAGGAAGCTTCTCAGGTAATTCAAACATGCTTAATGTTCCCAATACGCTTAGGTAAATTACCCGCACTGCTCAGTGGCGTTGTGATCAGGTAGATTATCACATGCCGCGCACAATGCGAGAAGCTGAGTCTATTTGGTAAGATTTCGGTTTCCTTCACCGCTTCAATCAGTGCAATACGGACAAGGTTATAGGCGAGTAATACGCCCCACAGTTCCTGTTTCACCATTTCAGGTTTTTTACTTCTTAGTAGATGATTTGACTGAAGAAGTGTCTGCTTGATTTCCCTATAACTCAATTCTATTTCCCAACGCTGCTGATAGACTTCGACTCATTCATCATAAGGATATTTTTGCTGAGAAACTAAAGAGCTTAATACACGATATTCTTTTTTATCTATCGTATAACTTGTTAATCTCGCTGTTATTTCGTCCGGTAAATCAGTGAACTTTTTTCTTGATTGTAGGGATGTTTGCAAGGTAATAAGCCAATCCTTATCGCCCAGCTTTCTAACCTCTTCATAGTTTAAATCCTTCTTTGCAGGTATCATCCAACGTCTCTCTATTCCTGTTGTCGACCACTGATTTAACAGTCCTAAGGAATAGTAACCTCTGTCAAATAAGGTCAAAGAATGATCAGGGGTTCGCTCAATAAGGCGGCTTGCTAAAGTCATTTCACCCACATGTCGTGAATCAAAGGCACTCTCGAGTAGTAGATGACTTGAAAGCTCCATCAAGCAGCACATTCTTACTGAGAGATAATTGTTTTCTCCATATTTGTTTTTTTCACAACCGAACTCGCTTCTATTCTCAGGGTTATCCTGAGTTCTGAAAACAACACCATCAACAGCAAGAAGATTTAAACCACACCAGGATTCAAATTGCTGCGCATTAAAATGACATGCTGTAATTAATTGAAAGACTTCTTTTACCGCATCAACGCCAAGGCGTTGACCGGCTTGTACAAGAGCGCTCGGCGCTACCAACGCCTTTTTAACCGGTAATGAAATATCAAGTTTACTGGCGATATCCCACACCGATTCATGACGAAAAAAAGCCATTCCAATGACAGACCAGATGACTGAATCTAATGATAAATGTCGCTTACGTACAGTTGCTACACCAGATTTTTCAAAGGGTTGTTTGAGAAGGTCGCTATCTAAAAAGTGGCTAAGTTTATCAAGAGAAGAAAGTTCTTCATTGAACGAAATGGTTGAATCTAGCAACGATTGAAGTGACATAAAAAATCCGGCATCAAAGTTTGATACCGGATTTTGAAACCTTTTAAGGATCTGTCAACCGATCAACTGAATCGGCACTATGCATTAGCAGAGGTTTATGGCGGTTTTCGCTAAATCCATATAGCAAGCGCTCTGACTCATCTACTACCTTGCTAAGTTTCATGATCTGCTCAGGGATAAGCTACGGAGTTATACCACCAACGTTAGCACTAACTTCGGAACTGGGACACACCAGCGTTGACATGTTCAAGAAGCCCTTATAGTCTTCACTCCATCGTGGCCGATAAGACAGCTAACAGGTGAAGAATGAACGAATTTTTCTATAGTCTCAAAGCTCAGGATGTCATTACTTCCATATTATTTTCAAATAGTTAATTGATATGCTGCTACGACACATTCGTTATCTACTGGCAGTTGCCGAACATCAGAACTTCACCCGCGCCGCAGAGGAACTTCATGTCTCGCAACCGACCCTATCGCAACAAATCAGACAACTTGAAGAGTCACTGCACGTGCAACTGTTCGACCGCTCTGGAAGGAGTGTGCGACTCACCGATGCTGGCGAGGTATACACAAGTTACGCCCGTCGTGCATTGCAGGATCTGGATGCGGGGCAACGTGCGATTCATGATGTGCAGGATTTAAGCCGCGGATTGCTCAGGCTAGCAATGACACCCACCTTCACCACTTACTTCATCGGCCATTGGGTAGAACGTTTCAACGCACTCTATCCAGGAATTTCGTTGAATATCAAGGAAATGACACAAGACCAGATAGAGATCTCTTTAGCGGAGAATCAACTCGATCTCGGCATCGCGTTCTCAGACATACGTTCCCCCGACATTGATAGCGAACCATTGTTCATCGAAACACTTAGCCTGATCGTTGGTCAATCGCATCGATTTATTGGTCAACAAACATCATTGACGGCGAAAATGTTGGAACATGAAGGGCTAGCGCTACTAAGTAAAGACTTTGCAACGCGGAGCCATATTGATTTGTACTTCCAGAAACAGGGGATCACCCCACGCATTGCAATTGAGGCCAACTCCATCAGTGCAATCGTAGAAATTGTCCGTCGAGGGCGACTCGCAACTCTGTTACCTGATGTCATCGCCCACGAACAGACCGGGCTCTATTCCATTGCAATTCGACCTACGTTACCGCAACGCAATGCAGTACTGTTGTGGCGCCGTGGTGCATATCGAAGCGCGGCAAGCCAAGCGTTTGCCAATCTCATCATACACCATTTCGATGTACACCAAGAAAGTGACGATTTCTGATAAATAGAAAACACATCGCGTCTGGCGGCTTCCCTTCCGTATTAGGACAGCCAATTCGTAAGCTTGTTTCTAATGTAATCAGATGAAAGGCGCTCCTGCTCTAAACGTGAAGATTGGAACCGGCCAGAAATGAGATCATTAAACAACTTTGCTTCATCCTCATTTAGCAATGTAGGATTAGATTCAACTGGATTTGGTTCAGGAACCATTCTATCTTCATGAGCTTTAACAGTTTTAACATCCATCATCAGAGGCTCAATATCCATAAACTTGTTTCTGGCATCACTGAGAATAGATAAACCCCAAGTATCAATATCTCCCCAATACCCTACACGCTTACCTTTCAACCAAGCTGCATCCATCCAAGCAATGTTTTTCCCCCCGCCGATCACCGCTATCGTGTCAGACATTTCGGGTAATGCTAAACCAGACTGTAAGTTTTCAACTATTAATATATTCGATGCCGGAAGTTCATGCCTTCTAAGTAATTCGCTAGGTATTTGTAGTATCGGCATTCCCCCAAGCGCAACAGTTGCAGCACGGCAAAGCGGCCTGATAGTTAACCAGCCTTTAGGATTTATTGAACATCCCAACCAAGCGATAAGACCACCTGATGCCGAAACAGCTCCCTTGTGAATAATATCGGCCAGCTCTTCGATCAGGATTTGGTGGTTCTCAAGAAACTTAGTATCAATTCCAATGAGTGGCAGTGCTCTTAGATATTGCCCTTCCCCTAAGCCTTGCTTTAATTGTGGCAACAATTTTGCTAATAATTCCGCATCCCTCAACGAGAGTTTTTCCACAATATCTATGCACTTAACCAATGCAGGGTAGAGATCTTTATTAACCCACAAAAATGGCTTCATATTTCTTTCCCACACCTTACTTCGGGAAAGGGCATCATTCCCTAAAAATTGAATCAGACATTGCATCGATTCAATGACAACAAAAGTTGGAATGCGCTGTTCAGATAGTTCCCTGAAATTTTTGGAAGACCACTCTACAAGATCTTGATGGGGAAATGATTTCCACTCATCAATAAACCGTTGAAAATGAGCTATATCTAATATGGCAGAATTCCCTTTGGGCGGTTTCAAGCCAACGCGAATAGGGAATGCCTTGATGCCCAGTAACCGGGATTTTAGTGAGGAAAGGTTATCCCACTCACGTTGCCTAATGATGCTCTTAACTTGTGATGGCAATAACCCCCAACGCACCTCATACTGCCCTCTTTTCATGTCAGTTTCTCAAACTCAATACCCAAATCAGCCGCCTCATCAGGCAACTTTTTCTCCTTCTCTTCGCCCATTCTCCGGTCAATCTCTTCCCAAGTCACTTCACATAAATGGCTGTCATGGTTTTCCTGGTCTCTTTCCGCAATGAGCAGTGAACGAGCAGATTCTCTTGCCAGATTCAAGTTCTTATAAGGCGTAATCAAATTAACGTGAATATGGAGCTCCCTAAATACTCGGAGCACCCGCCGACTTACTGTTTCAGCCGTATTTGAGAATGCTTCATCCAAGAAAACAGTACAGTAAACCGGTCGATCATAGCCATCCGGCGTCAAAACATAGGCCAAACTTGCCGCGACAATAGTCGCCGCAAACGACTCTTTCTCGCCACCGGACTTTCCACTAGATGACTCCAAGACATCCCGAATCTCACCGGTATTACTATCCAACTCTTCGGCATAAAATGACATCTGATAACGAGGATCAAGCAGCCTTAAACTTTCCAATGTATTTGAGGAGCCAGGGGCACTCGCTTTGCCAAGTATTTCAACTACTTTAGCCAATTGACGGAACCGTGCTTCATGGTCATCACTGGTTACCTGACTCAGCACCTTACGCAAATGCTGTTCAAACTCATTAACATGCGGAAATTTCTCTCTCTTTGAACCTAGCTTTAAATGTGTCCCTGATCGAAACTCTGTACGCTTGAGGACCCGGTTAATGATATCAATCCGCTCAAGGATATCTTCCCGTTCAGATTCAAGCTTAGTTTTAATCCGCGCTAGTGACTGCGTTGCATGCTTATTCAAACGTTCAATAAACTGCTCCACAAGGTTGGGAAGCCCTTCCTCTTCCAGTTGTCGTAAATGATTAAGATAATCAGGTAAGCCACCAATATTACTTTGCCAGTCAACCGTGAAGACTTGCCATTTATCGTTAGATTTGAATGAGACCATAATGCTAATGGCTAATCTTTCTGCTTTGTCTTTACTGTTTCGGCTAATATCTAACAGACGTTCTAAATCTTCTTCAACTTTCAACACCAATTCAGACATCCGGCCTAAATCGTTTGTATTAAGCACGCCAACCCGAATCGCAAGTAATTGTCTGGCTGAATCAGGTAATCCTTTCGACGCTTTTGCCCGCGCTTTGCTCCATTCTTCTTTTGCATTTTTCAGCGTATTTTTAACGCCACCAGAATCAGAGTTGAGCTGATTTAATACCGATTGAATTTGAACTAGCTGCTCTTTAGCCGACTCCCAACGCTCTCTGGCCTTATCAAGATCACCACCTGACTGTTCCAACATCTTAAGGTCAACCTGCAAATCAGAAAGCTTTTCGTGCCAGTAAGGAGCATTAATATCATCCCAGCGGTAACCTTGGATCTTCTCCCAAAGAATTTTACGATCAGAAACAGAATTCAAATCTTGACGGGCCTGACTCACCTTTTTCTCGGTTTCCGCCAATTGCAGAGTTAACTCTTTTTTATCGTTATTCAGAATGGCTAAACGTGATTTGTTTGAAAAACCCAGACACCAGCGTCTTCTGTCATCTATTCGGTACTGATCTTTTTTCTCAAAGCGCCCTTTATCCATGTGCATTAACCCCTGTTGTGTCATCGAAAACGGGGTTTGATCCAATTCTTCCGTGCTTGAAACACATTGCAGGTCAAATCGTTGCAAATGGTGCTTGAGCCACTCTCGATAAGGGTGAGTGCGCCAAACCAGTTTCCTTAGATAACCATCAGACTTAAACACCACCGATTGGCCTTGAGTTGTAGAATCATTCACAACTTGAACACGGACATGTAAACCCGTATGCCGAGCGTTTAACCAACGAGTCACCATTGAATAACAATGATGTGGCACAGCAAGTGTTGTTCGTAACCCGCCTAACGCCCTCTCTATCGCGCCCTGCCAGCTCTTTTCACGATCTTCGACATCGATAAGCTCACCGATAAATACACATTGCTCTTTACTTAATTCTAAAGAATTAACCAGTTCATCTCGCAATTGCTGATATTTCACATCAATATTGGAATCGGGTCTTGCCTCGATTTCCCGAATTTCTTGAGAGATATCATGGATATTTGCTTGTAGCTCGCTGAATTTAGCACTGATGGTGGCAAACCTGTCCTGATACTCTCCTTCTTCTTGCTGAATACTGGCAAGCCGAGTTGATGCGGTGGATTGATTTTTGAGAAATACCGCCTCCTCTAATACAGAAGGGAGAGCCAGTTCGTTGGCATGAGTTTGATATTGAGATGAATTTCTAACCACCCGATTCAACTGAGTTTGGGTATGATCAACTTCCTTTCTTAGCGACTCTATTTTATCCCCACCAAATTGAAGGTACTCCTCGTGCCTTCGCTCAACCAGCTTATTCGCATCCACTTTCTGCCCTTCAACTTGGCTAATTTTTAGAAGTAGCGCTTCCAGTTCAGCCTCAATATCAGTAATTTTTTCACTCCACAATTGTGCAAAAATCTCACCAAAGTAAACCGGGAGACTATTTTTCTCAGCCATTAGCTCCGCAAATTCTTTGGTTGTTTTTTCGATAATTGAGTTGAGTTCAGGTAACCTGGATAAGTGCACCTTTTGTGCTCTTGCATCCACTAATTGACTATGAATTGCCACCAGATCAGCAAACTCTTCCACGACCTTTTTAGCATCATCCTTGACCGTACTCGGTTCCAGTACTAATTCACGAATCAACCCGGTTAAATCATCAATTTTTTTCAGACCTAACGCCCGCGATAACAGTGCAGGCGCATTCTTATTGTCCATATACAGGAGCTTTCGGTACAACTCCTGATAATCAGAAAAATTATCATCACAGCACGTAATCGTCGGATCATCACGAAGCCATTGCTTGAATGCCCGGGCATTACCGTTCCCAAAAGCATTAAGCATTTCCTTAAGAGTCAGATCTCTTTTGGCAACAACATAAACGCGTGTCACATCCGCAAGCACATTCGTCGATTTAGTAATCCAGAAAAGCGCCGCAAGCGTAATTTTTGACCCATCATCACCCTGATACAAAGCCCTAAGCCCAGTCACCACGCCAAATTCACGCTTACTTCTGACTCTCGTCCCCACTCCGTCATGGGCAGATCCAAAACTTCCCCGCATATAGGAAAGTAAAGTCCGGTCAGAACGATCACCCTGCGCCGCAGCCACATTAAAAGTTGCCTTTCCGGCAGGAAGCAGCAAAGCCATAAGGCCATCAATAAATGTCGATTTTCCGGCACCATTATCTCCAGTGACCAGCGTTCCCATAGGATCGATCAACGCGGTATGCAAGCCATTAAATGACCCCCAGTTATACACTGAGAGTTCAGCTAATCTGATTTGACCAACGTGAAATAATGAATTAGCCGAAAGAGTTTGATCAGTCATTTTTCATCTCCTGTCTATTCCTCTTCATCTTGATAATCAACAGCGTCGCTGCCATTTTTATTTAGCTCAATACCCTTCTCTCCCGCCATTTTCAGGTATTCATTAAGCATGCTTTCGAGAAATTCAGCGCTGACTACATAGCGGATCACCGGCGTAATCTCGAAGCGATCCTCGCTTCCCCGGACCGAACTCAATATTTTTTTCGTCACCATTTTATCAAGAGCGCCCTTGAGTTTTCTTCGGTCAGATTTCGTGCTGTTTGTCAGCGGTAAAAACGGTGTCAGATGAGATTCTATACGTTCAATATCAATGATAACCCTTTGCTCTCCCGAAGTTTCCCGGTCCTGGTAGTGTTTACGCAGCACTAACAGCAACAAGGTATCGTATAAAGAGAGCGTCCTTCGGCTAATCAGAGAGACAACCTCTTCATCATCTATACCTAATGATTCAGTATCTTCCTCATTCTGAAAGCCAGCGATAAAGGCGACACCTGCTTTTTCATCTAAAACTAACCTCAAATAGACTTCTGACAGATGTTTGCGTACAGCAGATTGGTATCGACAAAGTAATTCAAACAATTTAGCTTTCTGCGAAGACAAAATAACACCCTGACGCAGCAAGCTAACCAGCACCCGGCGCGCATCAGGCGGCATATCACTGTTTGAGTTTTCAGCGTGCTTACTGACTAATACATCATCAACCTCACAGGATGGGCTTTGATTGACAATCGAAAAAGCAACATCAGATTCAACGCCGGCTGTATCTGTAAGCGGGTCATACTCTGATTGAGTATGGTGTTTTATCAACTGATCGAAGAACCCTGTCTTCTGTTCTTCCTGAGGATTGGAATCAGACTTACCAAGGGTAGCGAGGGCACCATTATCTTTATTCAACTTTTTACCTACCATGCATTACAACCCTCACTATATATCTCTACAACCATTTTCTATTCACCATCTAAAGAACCAATTCATCCAAACTGTCTGGAAACAGGTCCGCACTCAGCAAGAAAGTGGGTATAGATGCCCGCAAGCGAGCTCCCCGTTTGTCACTGATTTCAACTGATTCCTTTTCTTCCAATAATGCCGCCCCGACAGATTTGGCCACTCTCAAATAGGCAACTAACTCCTCCAACCCTGAATTAATCGGCTGATAATTTGCAATAGACGCAATCGTCATTGGACCAAACTCTTTTAACGTTTCTAGCGCCCTCTCAGCGATTAATCGAATTTGAACAACATCAAGGCAATCCAGCATTTGCATACTCGGTTCGCGAGAATTGAGCTGTTCTTCAGCATCTGAGGTATCCAGCTTTTCATCAGGTGATTTAAGCAGCATGCTTTCCGGAGAGCTAATACTTGCCGCGCCAACGGGCAGTGACAGCATTGTTGCCGTTTGCAAGTCATAACCTAAGTTCTTCAATTCAATGGCGAGTCGTTCCAATTGACCAAGCAATCTATCAACAGCACGATTTTCTTGAGCAGTGCCACTCTCTATGTAAGCACGCAAACTCTCTTCCGTTCTTCGCCTGATTTGAAAAACTCTGTCACTCTCGCGGCTCAGTTCTCTCATGAGCTGACTTAAGAATTGGCGCTGTTGGGTACTTAAGTGTTCTGCGACCGGACGACTTAAAATACTTCGAAGCTGATCTCGTAGCTCCATCGTTCTATTTTGATCACATAACAAATCAAAAAAGCTTTCAAACGCACTACCGGCATCCGTTTTAGCCAGTAACGCTTCCTTTTCTAAAACAGCAAGAAGGATATCTCCTCTGGTGGAGTCCCCCTCAATAATTTGAATACGAATTTCCTGATCCAACTGACGAATTTCATCTTCAACACGGCGAAAATCACCCGTTAAAACAGAAGCCAGTTGGTAAATTTCACGAATTCTTTCCCGCTGCTCAGCCTTGGTTAATTCGGTCACAACGCCAGCCCTCAGAGCATCAATCTCTCTCTGAATCTCGGATTTTCTATCTTCCAAAAACGCGACACGCTCATCGGCATTTGGGCTAATCGCTATTGCAAAGTCCCTGACCGCTTCCTGCACAATTCGAAGATGAGACGCAGTGGTCCCTGAATTGCGTTCATCAAGCCCTTGGCTAAAGCGGAGTGCAATTTCACTGGCATCCGTTTTAGTTAATGTGTCATCCATCTCACGCAACCAGCCTTCCCGAATCCATTTATTGAGATAAGTACCCGCTCCTGTTTCAGTTTCCCAAAGGCCAAGTTCACGACAGCGTACCAGCTCTGCATCAAGTGACACCCGGGCACGACTAAAAGGGACTTCACTATCCTCGGAAAATAACTCCCCCAAAAATGCCAAAATTACAGGAGCATTATCAGCTCTCAACAGTTTCCAGGCAGCACTTTCCTGAAATAGACGGCGGTACTTTGCCTGTAACCCTTGGAAATTCAACTTGCCTCCCTCTATGTGGTGATAAGTAAAAAATCACCACCAAGAATTTTGTATAATTTACAATCGAATAAAACTATATCATCATATTTTTTTATTATGTCAACACAAATTACTGGCTTTTAAACTATTCAGCGCTGTGACCAATGGGAAAATTAAGCTTATAAGTCCACCCAATTTTGTGAAAAAAGCAGCAACATGATGAAAAACAAAAACTGCTAGCGCAGACAGATAATAAGGAGATAAACAATGCCTCAATTATCATCAAACGCGCATAAAATCATCCGCCCCGGTTATACCACGCTCCAGGAACTGGTGAGCCGGGTTCTTTCTGATGAAAGGCAGCGACTTGGACGTATTCTGACGGAGCGACTTGATGACGCCACCATTTCCGGTCTGGACAAGCTGATTGAGCGAGATGATACCCTTTCCCGACTCGCGATCCTCAGGCAGGATGCGCGTGACTTTGGCTGGCGCCAGATGGTCCACGAACGGGAAAAACGAGCCATCCTGGAGCCGCTGCATCGTAAAGCCTGCGACATCCTGCCGGCACTGAATATTTCCCAACAAAACCTGCTGTATTACACCAGCCTGGCAAATTTCTATACCGTTTACGATCTTCGCAACCTGAAGCAGGAGCAGACCCGTCTTTATCTGCTGTGTTATGCCTGGATCCGCTATCGCCAGTTCAGCGACAACCTAGTGGACGCGATGTTTTTCCATATGAAACAGCTTGAGGATGAAAGCCGCAGAGTGGCTAAACAGCTTATGGCTGACATACAGGAAAAACACCGCCGTGAAACCTCTAAAATCGGACGGCTGTTATCGCTTTACGTTGACGACAGCGTTCCGGACCCCACCACCTTTGGCGAAGTCCGTCGTCGTGCCTGGAAAATCATGCCGCGGGAGACGCTAAAAAGCACCGCACAGCACATGAGTGTGAAACCCGTTAGTAAGCTGGCGCTGCAGTGGCAGGCCGTGGACGGGATGACGGTATTAATCCGGCGTCATCTGCGGCCATTATATCTGTCACTTGACCTCACCAGCGTGGTCCAGGACAGTCCGTGGGCTGAAGCGCTGAGCTGGCTAAAAATGGTGTTCAGCAAAAAACAGACGCTTTCGCAGCGGTCGCTTGAGGAATGCCCGCCGGAAACATTACCAGCGCGGCTACGCCCGTACCTGCTGGAGTCAGGCGAGGATGGTGAACCCGCAGGCCTGAACGCCGGGCGCTATGAGTTCTGGGTCTACCGGCAGATAAGAAAACGCTTTCAGTCAGGTGAATTCCACCTCAACGACAGTCTCCGGCACAAGCATCTTTCTGATGAACTTGTACCGGAAGGGGAACAGGCCGCTGTGCTGGCTGAAATGAACATCCCCTTTCTGCAGAAACCAGTTAAAACGCAGCTCAAAGCGCTGGAGTCCGAGTTACACCGACAATGGAAAGCGTTCAACCGGGAGCTGAAGCAGGGGAAGCTGAAACACCTGGAATACGATAAAGAAACGCAGAAACTGACCTGGCATAAATCCGTGGTCAGTCGCCATAAGGCGCAGGAGAAGCGTTTTTATGAGCAGCTACCGTTTTGCGATGTAACCGACGTCTTCCACTTTGTTAACGAGCAGTGTCGGTTCCTCCCCGCCATGAAGCCGCTGCAGCCCCGTTATGCAAAAAAATACGCTGATGCAGACAGCCTGATGGTGGTCATTGTTGCTCAGGCAATGAATCATGTCATGGCGAGAACCAGCGATATACCGTTCCATATACTGGAGACCACGTACGAACAGTACCTTCGCCTGGCGTCGTTGCTCGCAGCCAATGACTGTATCACCGATGCCATTAAGGTCCTGCCGATTTTCCCGCTCTATTCGTTTGATCCGGAGACCCTTTATGGCGCCGTTGACGGGCAAAAATTTGGCGTTGAGCGACCGACAGTAAAGGCCAGACATTCACGTAAATATTTCGGCCGCGGTAAAGGTATGGTGGCCTACACACTGCTGTGTAACCACATCCCGATCTACGGGTACCTGATTGGCACAAACGAATATGAAGGCCACCATGTATTTGATACCTGGTACAGAAATACCTCAGAAGTGAAACCCACGGCCATCACCGGTGATATGCACAGCATCAATAAAGCCAACTTTGCGATCCTGCACTGGTTTGGTCTGCGCTTTGAACCTCATTTTACCAACCTGAACAGGCAGCTGCAGGAACTGTACTGCACCAGAGAGCCGTCGGCCTATAAAAAATGCCTGATTCAGCCCGTCGGGCAGATTGACCTGGATCTTATCACCCGCGAAAAAAGCAATCTCGATCGTATTGTCGCCACGCTGGGGTTGAAGGAGATGACGCAGGGAACGCTGATCCGCAAATTGTGCACGTACACAACAACCAATCCGACAAGACAGGCAGTATTTGAGTATGACAGGCTGGTTCGTAGCATTTACACGCTGAAGTATCTGCGTGATCCGCAGCTGGAACGCAATATCCGTCGCTCCCAGAACCGGATTGAATCTTATCACCAGCTACGCGCCGCAGTATCAAAAGTCGGCGGAAAGAAAGAGTTAACCGGGAAAAATGACCTTGAAACGGAAATCAGCAATCAGTGCGGGCGGTTGATCTCCAACGCGATCGTTTATTACAACTCCGCGATCATGTCGCGACTACTGGAACGACTGGAAGCGGAAGGGAACGCTAAAGGCATTGAGGCTCTGACCCGGATATCACCGGTGGCCTGGCAGCACATTTTGTTGAATGGGCATTACACCTTCCAGAGCAGCAATGAAATTATTGACCTGGATGCACTGGTTGCGGGGCTGAAACTGGGGTAACGGAAAAATCGGTTCTGTCGCATTAAGCGGCTAATCAGGTAACATTCTGTTTTTTTATGATGCTACTGATCCGAAAAGCTTTCCGCCGACTTCATTATCCCATTGATATTATCGCCCAGTGTGTCCGCGGGTATCTGACTTATGCCCTGAGCCTGCGCAACCTGGAAGAAATGATGGCAGAGCGCGGGATTATCGTTGACCATTCCACGCTCCACCGCTGGGGTATTCGTCTGGTACCCTTACTGGATAAGGGTACCAGAATTCTATTTACTAGCTGCCTGAAATATGAGCAACGTGCTTTCCCCTGATTCTGCGCTGCTAATGCGACAGAGCCAATTAGAATCATAATGCGACGAAATCCTTAATTACGCTCCAGCTTAGAGTAGGCAATCGGTTTTTTCGCGCCAGTCTGCAAAATCGCGCTGGTATCCTGCTGGTCGTTTGGGCGGTAAAAATAGAAGTAATCCTCGCCAGTGGAGTTCTGCTTGTACATCATCTGAATGCCTATGCCATTAAGCAAGATGCTGGATTCCAACAATACCTTACGAGCATCGTCAACATTATCACACTTGAAAAAAGTATCGACGCGATTACTTAATTCGAGCAGCAAATGGGAGAAATCCCTGTTGTCTGCATACTGGCGGAAATCCGATGTTGATGCATGAATCGCCTTGTTGCCAGTAACGGCAAGATCGACAATAGGCTCACGCAAGTCCCACAAAATGCCGTCGTAACCCTGAAAATCATTCCCTTCCACTAATTTGCGCAGATTATCCATTGCCTGTGGGTGGTAGCCCGCATTCGGATCTTTTAGCGAAAAATCCGGGTTCATATTATCCTTACCAAACAAGTCTGCAGTTTTGATTCCGGGCGCGATATTGATCCCGGACATGCCTCGCTGCTCGGCCTTTTCCTTGAGTTCCTTCAGCGCTTCGTGCTTGAATGAACAAAACACGATGCTTTCCAGCGGCGCAGAAGCGTGCCCGTCCAAATCATCAGCCAGTAGGTCCAGCGTTTCGTTGACAGCGCCAGCGTCTTTCAGCTCGATGTTAAGGATAATGGTGTTTTTGCCATACAGAGTTAATGTCTGGTTAGCATCGTTGACCAGTTCCATCACCTCAGCCAACGTGGGCATGGTTTCACCATTGCGGCCAAGCGGAATGCGCTTCAATTCCTCTACTGTCTTTTGCCCAACCAGATAGGACTCGGTCGTTTCCCCTTCAGGCAATTGGATACCGCTCCTTTCCACCTGAAAAGCATTACGCCAGATTTCATCATCATGGGTTACGACCACTTTGCCGTCCCCAGATTTGAAGATATCGATTTCGATGGCATCAGCCCCCTGCAGAATGGCTGCCTTGATCGCCTGTAAAGTATTTTCCGGCAGGTACTTGTCCGGGAAAGAGGAGCCAAACACACTGGTGGGACCGGTTCCGCGATGGGCCGTCAGCAGCAAATGATGACCTGTACGCTCTTTCAGCATTTCGCTGTAACTTCGGTTTTCCAGCATTGTTTGTTTTTCGCTCTCATTCAACCGGGTTAAAATAAGGTCAGCTTGCTCGTCGATTTTGTGAATAGCTGATGTCGTATAAATGGAAGTAGGGGAAACGTTCATGTCTCAATCTCTCTTATTTCTAATTTATTGAATTTTAAACGTAGTCACCGTCTAAAAAATATCAATTTTCGCTCAAAGTTATGGCATTTTTCATTTGTAGCTAATACCGGCACATGACATTCATTCGTCGGTTGTGTCGCGTTAACAGAGGGAGGTTGGCAAAATTTGCCTGCTGGTATCCGTGATTCTCGATGGACGATCCATGTGGTGGAGAGGCTCAGGAATCAGTGATGGCAGCATAACTCACTACTGCCCCAGGGTTTTTCATGCTCTCGTCATTTAGCCGTTGTCACTCAATCGGTCGTTTGTGGGACAACCCCGCCGTTGCTGACCGCGGAAAAATCTAGGTTTCCGGCGCAGAACCCCATCAACAAGAAAAGTAGCAGGAGTACCCTTTCAAGGTAAAAATGGGCGGTCTAGACAAACCGCCCGATGTAAACAATGGAAAATTCCTACGCGTTACTTTCTACGGACAGGCAAACCGATACCACGCTTCCCATATTGCGGTAGAACCAGCACTGCTACTGACCAAGCTGGCAGCGTGACCGTGCCATCTTTCGCAATTCTGGTCCCCGCCGCCAGAGATGTGTGGCCCAGTTCCCTCTGAATATCATTCAACTTTAACCCTCTGACGTTAAGATCTCTTACTGTGGCAGGATACGGAGCCGCATTAATCATCACCACCAAACCGTCAAATCGCGAATCACGATCATCACCCGTAGTATTACCGTCATCTATGGTCATCACCAACAAGCCAAGCTGCTGATGCGGCCCAACGTTACGGAAATCAACACGTTGTTTAACCGATGTACCATCACCAAGCGTCATCAGTGGTGAATATTGACGCAAACGCAGCAATTCCTGATAAAAAGCCGTCATCTGTAATAATTCAGTCCGGCCCGGTTTATCTACCACATTTTTCACTTTTTCAATCAATGCGTAATTTTCGCCATCAACACGCTGATCCGGCATACCAACATCATAGTTGTTATCCTGGTAGGTGTAGCTAACACGGTTAAACCAATCGCCGGAATTATAGGAATCACGGGTAAAAGATTTTGAACGTAGTAGCTCCGATCCATGTTGAGCAAAGGCCAATCCTTGTCCAAGGAATGTCGTGGCGAGGGATATTGCCTGCATACGAACCCGTGTTGCCAGATTCGCCTCACGGGCCGCTTTGTAGCTGATTATGTCCCACAGCGTTTGGTTATCGTGCTTAGAGACATAATTAATCACCTCAATTGGATCAGCGGCATAACCGGCTATAGCCCCTTTGTAGTTAATTTCCCGACCCGTTTTTACCGCCCCATCTTTATTAATCAGCACAAAATCAGCCAAATTGCCCGCCATGCCAAGACGTACCAGATCCGCCAGATGACGCGTCTCATTAACATCTAACCAAGCCATTTCGTTCAGTAACGTTCCCGCACCGTTGCCCACCCCCTGATTAATACGAATAGTGTCAGCGGAATCAAACGGTCCACCACCTTGTACCGCGTCGCGCAGTCGATCAGAGAAAGTACCAATTCCAGTGCCTTTAAGATTAATCTGTGAAGCAATCTCGAAACGGTCATCCTGCCCGGAGTTCCAACCTTCACCAAAGAAATAGACCGATGGGTTAATTCCGCGTACTTTTGCCAGCGCCGATAACATCTGCGCCTTGGGATGGTAGCCCATTAAGTCAAATCGAAACGCGTCGATTTTATAGTCCTTAACCCAAGTCACCAACGAGTCTTCAATGAGTTTAGCGAACATGCGGTGCTCTGGAGCCGTATCGTGACAACAAGTGTTAGATTCAACATTGCCCGTGATCTCATCCAAACGATGATAGTACCAAGGCACTACCTTATCTAATACTGAGGATCGGTGCGCCGGCCCGGCTGCGTTGGTATGGTTATACGCCACGTCCATGATCACATTCATCCCCAATTGTTGCTTGATGGCCTGAATCATGGCGCGAAACTCGTTTATACGTACCGAACCTTCCGCATCTGTAGCATAAGAACCTTCCGGTACCGAGTAATGAAACGGATCGTAGCCCCAGTTGTAGGAGTCGGTTTCTGCAATCATTGCATTCAGCTCTTGTACCTGCGGGTTATTGGCGTTGTCACCGCGCTGCAATGCCTGCAATACCTCACCCACAGTCTGTGAACCACTGCAATAATTCGCGAAGCGGCTATTTTTCACCCTTGGGTTAACCTGGCACAAACGGCTAAACGGGTGATTCAGATCAGCCACTTCATTGCTGAATTCATTAATGGAAGCCACATCGAATACCGGCAATAGCTCCATATGAGTAACCCCTGCCTGACTCAATGTCTTAAGGTGTTTGAACATATCGCTGTTGTCAGCGGTGAGAGCCAGATATTTACCTCGCCAAGTTTCTGTTACCGTGCCATCTGCAACAGAGAGATCACGAATATGAGCTTCATATATGGTCATACGCGCAATGTCAGCCGGTGTATTTTGCGAACGCGGCATGATCAGGCTATCCCAATTTTGTGGTTTCAGTGCCTCGTCATCCAAATTGATGACTTGACTGTACTCCGAATTGGTAGACAAACTATGGGAATAGGGATCGGTAACCTCATAATGCTCCACATGACGGGAATATGGATGGTATACCGTTAAAGCATAGCGGTAGTAAGCACCAACCAGCTCTTTATCACCTTGCCATGACCAAGAACCACTAGCAGGATCACGCTTCATTGCATGATTGGCAATGATCTGTTTATTTGCATCATAGATAACCAACCCAACATGCTGAGCAGTCGGTGCCCACAAGCGGAAGGTAACACCGGTATCGTTGATTAGTGCTCCATATTCCAGTGTGTCAGCAACGTTAGCGAAGCGGTCGTCCAGCACACCAGCCGTTTGTACTTGAGTCGCCGACAATAGCAAGCCAGCTTCATTGGTCGCCAACGCCACCAACTCACCGGTAAGCAGTGTATCAACATCCGTGTCCTCTGGCAGGCGGAACGCTGTTAACTTCTTCAAGTGCGGGAATCGCTCAGCCGTCTTCTGGCTCAGAGTCGTCGGCGTTAACGTCAGATAGCTATCGATGAAATTTCCTTCATCATTAGCTTCCACCTTGCCATTCCGGTTGTAATATAAGCGGACATAGGGCTTATCCGCGCCACCCGACCATAACAGCGTCTGGTTATCAACCCAATGTGCTGAAGCCTGAGAAACACCAAACACGGAATTAAAGGCTGCCGCACGACTGCCATAGATTTGATAATTGCCGGGTATCACAGAGACGGTACGGTTACTGAAATCGGAGAAGGAGATTTTCAGGTCACTGTCGATCAATTTATTGTTGTTACCATCACGCACGATAAAATTGATACAGCCCTCGTTCTTGGTTAACGGTATCACCCAGTAAGGCCCATAACTATCGCTACCCGTAGGAGTTGCACTGGTGTCGTTCCAGCTTGATGAAAGGGAAGCCAAGGCATCACAATTTTTATCGTTCCATAAGTAGAGGGTGTTGGTACTGTAGTCACGGTTCGTTGTTGGGCTTTGACTTAATTTAGCAATGTCCACCAAGTGGATCACTGCCTGAAAATTGCCGGCAGTGGCAGCTTCACTGGGTACTTTATTAGGGATATGCGCCATCGGTTTCTCCGGGGTTTTGGGTAAAGAACGATTGTTATCACAGCTAGCCAGTAGCAAAACGAATGTACTGCTTAATAGGGCCAGGTAAGCCCTTTTCCAGAAGGGAGCTACCATAATCAGACCTTTTTAATAGAAATAAATCGTCGCCGATATTATTGTTAATAAAATAGGAATGAAATATTAAATAATGTCTCAGATGAGTCAGCATCCTCCTAGCTTTGATACTAAGAGGGAGGAGGAGTTAGGAGGAGATACTTTTTCGTGATATTGCGCACAATAATAATGTAATGATCTTTTATTACATAAGGCTGGTGTGAATTTATATAAATTACTCCAGATATTAAATCTGCTGTCAACTTACTGTTATTACTCACTAACTTCCGTTACCACCGGTAATATCAAGCAAGTAGCATAAAACACAGTAGAACTATTTTATATACCCGTTATCCTTCAAGTTGCCTCTTTGGTTGGCTGCACTCACTCACCCCGGTCACATCGTTATCTATGCTCCCGGGGATTCGCTCCCTTGCCGTCGCGATGCATCTTGAAATCCATAGAATATATATGGTGATTCTTCATCATGTTTACCGATTTCAGCGTCTCAACAATGATCGCTTAGTTTTCATCAACCACCATTGTCCGGGAAAATTTGTGTTGAATCTTGTTCTGCCAATCACCGACGCTCAATTCGGGGATTTTTTATTTAATTATTGGATTTCAGAATAACTTCGTTGCATTTAATTTCATCATTTATTAAAAAATATTTGTAAATGTTATATTTATAATTTGTAGAAAAGTCATTAGTGTTATTAAAATATTTCTCTAAGAAGTCTGGATAGTCGCAAATATTATGTAAAGGAAAATATATTGATAAACCTTTACCTTTTAGATGCTCAGGTGTTTTCATGTTCAGCAAAATTGATTTGCTAATAGAATTTTCTAGTGAAGTTAAATCCATATCAGATAGAGTGTTCGGAAATTCGGTTTTAATGTTTTTTACAAAATCATATAAATCAATCATGTTTGCCTCATCTTCATAGTCTTCGGTAACCCTTCTTGATTTGTTTATTTTATAAATATAGCTTGGATCTTTTATATGAGAAGATAATTTATAAAATATCCTATCAACGGATTCGGCAACATCTTTTATTTGATTTAAATTTATCACAGAGCCTTGAATATCATCAGAAGCACCGATTTGGGTGATAGACTGTTCTATATAAGATGATAAAATTTTTGATGCAATGGCCTCTGAAGAAGAATATAAACTAAACGATTCAATAATATCTTTATAATTCCATCCATTCTTATGCGTGTAATCAACTGAACCAACCAGGTATTTACCGTAAGATTTAAGAGCATATGCTGTTTCGATATTAGCCATTTTGCAGTTATCAAATCCAATTATTTCAAATGTAGTTTGTTTAATCGAACTGTTTTTAAATGCAAGTGCCATATCACCTATACTCATTTTTTTATTACCATAATTCTCATCGCCACCATAACCACCTGCTGCCCCTAAACCATGTCCCCAAAAGAAAATATAATATGAATTAGAAGGGAAGTGTTCCAATCCCCATTTTATAAAAGATGATAAAGTATTTTGATCATCCATATTTGCATTAGGGAGTTGCTCTATTAGCGCTAATTTATTATTAACAACTTTCCATCTCTGAATATAGTTGTTTTTTATTTGTGATGAATGCCAGTTTAAAGAGCCTCCAGTTTGAATTATTATATTTAAATTATCAGGTTTTTTGGCAGAAAGTATCTCCTGAATATCATCAGTCGCCATTTTAAAATCGGATTCCATATCTCCGCCTATAATATAGATAAAAAGAGTGTCAATATCATTTGTTCTAGATGATGCATGGCTAATCTTCATTGAAAGAGCAACTGAAAAAGACAATAAAAAAACACTCATGATGTAAAATATTTTATTTTTCAAAGAAAATTTTGACATATTCGTTATCCTCAATACCTTAAAATTTCCATCCATTTTTTCTAAAAAAAGAAAGTGCATTTCTATTGGTTTAAAGAAACTATTGCTATGCTCCCGGGGATTCGCTCCCTTGCCGTCGCGAAGCATCTTGAAATCCATAAGGTATAGAATAATATTTACGTTCACTATTTGGTAAGAAAATTCCAATAGCACCAATAAGCACATTATTATCGTAAAACACTAATTGTGATACTTCAGAAGAGTTTAAAATATAATTCAGCCACTTTTTATCTATGTCTCCTAAAAACCTTGAAATATTTTCATCATCGAACTATTTAGAATACTCATAATATTATCTTCTTTTTTTAGTAAGCTTAATTTTAATAGGCTTTACATTTAAATGACTTGCTATTTTTTTATGACTAATTATGATTAAAGTTGTTTTTGAATTTAAATAATTTATAAGCATATAAAATAGATTGTTACCTTTTGAATCTAACGCTGAATTTATTTCATCCAGTAAAATTAGCTCGTAATTAAAATAATTTAAATATGATTTTGCCATTAAAAGTCTTTGCCATTGCCCTCCTGATAATTTTAAGTAATCTTCAAAACCTTCAACTAAGTAGTAGTTAAGGTTTATTTCAGATATAAAATCTAATTCAAAAATACGTAAGACCCTAATAATCTCATCATTGTTGAATTTATCAAAAGGATCAATAAATTCTCTAAATGTAATAGGTAAAGGTTTAAAATTTTGAGAAATATACAATATTTTATCAGTTTGAATATTTGAAAAAATTTCACCAGAAAAATTTGAATACAACCCACTAATTATATTAGTAAATGTGCTTTTACCACTTCCATTTTCACCATCAAGTATATATGTGTGATTTTTTTTGAATTTCAAATTGATGTTATCTAACACTTTATCTTTGCTCTCACTATATGAAAAATCAACATTTTTCATGAATATAATATTTTCATCATCATTTCTAAATACTATATCATTATAATGATAGTTTGAGTTTTCAATTTTATCAAGAGATAATGTTGATAAAAGCCCATAAATAAGTTGTGAGAAATTGGCTATAAGTATTGTTAGACTAGTTCTAATTTGAAGAATAGAACCGAATATAATCATTAGATTTCCAGGTGTAGGGTCAATACTGTCTCTTGTCTTATATAGTGTATAAATTAATAAAAATAAACCCGGTATAGAACAAAAGATTAAAAATAAAATCCCATTAAATCGCTCTTTAAATACTTTATTCAATATTAGATTATAGGTGTAATCCCATTTTGAAAATAAAATTTTTCTAAAGTTATCAACTCTTATAGAATATGAGGATTCAAATCTGGTTAAACATTCATAGTATTTAGATATATGACTAAATTCAGAAGAAAAGTGGGTTTCAATTTCCCAAATTTTTGATTCGGCTTTGAATCTTGCATAAATAATAGGAAACATTCCAATTATAATTGTAAAAGGTATCCACCAATCTAAATTAAACAATAAGGTGGAAATTGAAAGTATACTTATAAAGCCAGTCATAAACTGTGAAATATCGCCAATAAAATCTGATATATGATCTATTTTTAACTCAGTTAAATAAAAGTTATTTTGAAATTCTTTTTCATTAAGATGGTTTATACTATTAGGTGATGAGGATTTTTTTATTAGAAGTTCTCTTACGTTTTTCTTAGCAAAATCACTTATTATACTTGATGCAACTGCTTCAATAATTTCAATTATTTCAGTAAAAACAACTAATATGCATAAAAATAATATTATCATTAAATATATGCTTTCATCATTTAAACTGTTAATTGCAGAACCCATTAAATATAAAATAACAGCAGGTAAAATACCTAGTGCTATTTGAAAAAACACAATAAGAATTAAATATTTTTTTTTGCCATTTAATAATATATTGAAGATATTTTTAGGTATTAAATATTTATTCATAATTAATTAATCTTCTCAACGTCAATTTTCATGTTGATTTTTCTTGGTTTAATTCGTTCAATAAGCTTATTCTTCTCCATAGTAATATTTCTTAACCATATTTCAAGAGTAATGACACTGTGTATAAATTGATAATTTTCGTCAAAGGTTGAATTTCCATCTTCTGCTTTTAATAAATATATAGTAAGAGCTTCTATGAATTTTTTTCTATCTACTAATCCCATCTTATAAACTAAACAACTATCAAAAGAAAGGAATAATTCATTTAACCCTGGCTTGGAATTTAATAGTATTTTTTTTGTCATTCCTTCATAGGATGTTTTTTCCTTTTTAAATTTAAATATTTCAGGTAATGTTTGTTTGAATGATTCTCTGGCTAATCTTTTACTTGAAAAGTATGAACCATACTTAATTGATTCGATGTATAAATGCTCATGCGGTGGTATTTTAAAAACGAGATTTACTAGTCTTAAATCTAAAAAAGGATGAGTCATAGGGCTGTTTAAACTCAAAGAATCAAAGTACTTGGCTTTTGGCCACAAAAAGTCTAACATAAACCTATGTCCATCTAGCATATTTTTATATTGATCACTGTATAGTTTGTTAGTTGAAAAATTTTTTGATTGACAAATATATTCTGGAGCCTTAACTATTTCATCTTTCCACTGCGTCTTCACATATGTTCTTTTTGCTAATTTATTATTAAATTTAGATAAAAAAAGATTATAGAGATTTATATAATATTTTATATTGTAAGGAGATACTCTTTGCTGTTCATTTATTATTTTAAATAAATTAAATGCATTTTTAGCAGAGTCAAATTTAATTAAAGAATCTAATATTACTTCATCAAATTGTTCACCTAAAATCACATCACCGGACTCCCCCGTTATTGCCTGAACAGCACCTAACTCATTTATTAATTGATCTACTTGTAGGCATGCTAAACTATTCGAACGTGGCTCTGGCCCATCGATATATAACAGGGGATCGTTATCTATTAAGTTGTTTTGAAACCTTAAGGTATTATCAGCCCATAAAATATAAGAAGGTTTATCCAGACGTTTTGATACTTTTTTTACTATCTCCGAGTCTTGACTATACATTAAATCATTATTTTTAAAACCTATGTTAACGCATAAATAATTTAAATCGTTTTCTATTGCTGTTGCTAATATACTTCCTGAATCTAATCCGCCGCTAAAATGAATTGCAGTTAAACCATTATTCATTCTATCTATTGTTGATTCTTTAAATTTTTCCTTAAACTGACTTATAAAGTCTTTTTTGATAAATTTTGATGTATCAATTTCAAAATTATAATCAATAATTTCTTTTATTGATAATTTATTATTTTTTATAGTTAACTTGCTTCCTTTAGGTACCTTCTTTATTTTCATAAAGAAGGTATTATTGTCTGGCAATTCATTTTCACCTATAGCAATATCATTACCAAGGTGATATAAGACTGATTCAAAATTTACATCTACCGTAAATTCGCTATATACAATAATGGCCCTTATGTCATTCGTTATGATATAGTGGTTTTTATTCTGAAAGTAATATATTGGTATTGATGAATAAAAATCTGTACAAAAATTCAATCCTTCATTGTTGAAATATGCTAGAGAGAACTCTCCGTATATTTCATTATTTTCTTTGCCTGTTATGATTGAATTTAGACTTTCTTCTTTTATCCATCCGTCTAAAATGATTTTTTTGTTATTTATATAACTAATTAGTGGTTTGATTTTTGAAGATATAGCAATGTAACAATGATTTTGCTCTTCATATTTTATAAAATCATGGCTATCACTCAAATTTTCATAGAAATTTTTTACGTTTCTAACGTAAATATCATTATTTTGATTTTCTAAATTTGTGACAATCCAGAACGATTTATTTTCATTTAGAGACATAATTTAATAAATCCTCAACCATTATCTTAGAATCAATTATTTTCATTTCATTTAAAGCTACTCGGCCTGGATTAAACAATACTTCTTTATTAAATCTAGAGTCTTTTAATTCAATCCATGCATGTCCAAAGATTCTTTGGTCAATTTTCGTTAACCCATAAATTAATTTTGAATCATAACCATTTGAATACAAATATAGTTGTATACAAAGTGATAGCGTATAACAAGTACTATCTTCTTTGTACATACCATTTTTATCATGCATTTTTTTCAAAAAATTTTTTATATGGAAGACTTTTTTATTAAGGTCTAATATATTGTTTTTCTGTCTTTTTTTTAAATAATCTTCATAAAATTGCATGCTTAATCTTGTATAAACTAAATTGCTATTTTCTAAGATACTCATTGCTTTGATAAACTTATGTATATTTAGAAGCATATTCATTTCATTAGATAGTATATTCAAATATCAATCCTTTTTGTTCTAATAAGTAAAGGGCTTCTTTTAAGTTATCTAAATCGGCATCATTATCTATTTGTAACTCCTTAATGATTTTAGATATTGAGATGACTTCCATATCACAAGTCCAAATATCTTTTGCTGCACCAATTAACCCAATGTATATATCATTATCTTTATCCAATAATATTATTTCTTGTTCATCTAAATCTGTAAAGATTACATTACTTTTCTTTATAAAGAATTTTTCTTCTGTATTATTCATATCTAATGTAAATTCCAATGTATACCCGTCATCCTTCAAGTTGCCTCTTTGTTGGCTGCACTCACTCACCCCGGTCACATCGTTATCTATGCTCCCGGGGATTCGCTCCCTTGCCGCCGCGATGCATCTTGAAATCCATAGGGTATATACGCCTCTTTGTTGGCTGCACTCGCTCACCCCGGCCACATCGTTATCTATGCTCCCGGGGATTCACTCCCTTGCCGTCGCGATCCATCTTGAAATCCATAGGGTATATAGTGCATACAATAAATCATAAGAGATAAATAAGGTTTATAATTTCTGCGCTCCTTACTTATCCCTATTTTTAAAGTTTATCCGCGACGAACACCTCTTGCATGCATACCATCAGCAGGTGCCGCTTTTTTACGTAAAGTGATAGAAATAAATGAGCCATAAATCTTAACTAAAGGTTTTTGAGTTTTCATAATTTATACTCCAGATTAATTTTAATGTAAGAACCTTAAAATCAAGTTCAAGGTTAAAGTACAATAATTCTTATCAGAGATCTATCTTAAATTGTATTATTTTTATGACACTTTTATGACTACTGCGAGTTATTTTTATATTTCAACTTAAAAACATAAGGGGCATCAATGAATGATCAAATATTATCCAGATTAGAAAATCCCGCTTATAATACTTGTTCCAGAAATTAAGTTTTCATCCAGGCTCGTATACGTTTCTTTCTTATACTTAATTTTCTGCCTTCTTATTTCAGTATATTCGATTCAATTCGTTTCAATATCGCGATATTTTCCACTGCATTTTCTCGGTTGAGTTTCTAACGCCTTTTGAATCGCTCGGTGGAGATGTTTTTGATTATCTTGGACACTTAACAAATAATCTGCCCCGGCATCAAGGAGTTCCCGCGCTATCTGGGTTTGACACTCCATAGTATCGATAGAAACCAGCGCCTCTTTCCCCGATATCCCCGTCCGCACTGGACGGGGGTTTACAACGGTTTTTGCTAAGAAACTTAAATTTATTTTTAATTTTTCATCCTATGAAAAAATATTATCTTGTAAGATATTAATTCCCTATAATAGATTAATGACATTTTAATATTATTATTAAAATTGTAGGAATTAATATTTTAGTCCAATGAAACCTTTTGAATTGCATCAAAAGCACACTGTTGATCTAAAGAGCCACTCGGAGCGCCACCAATACCGATTGCACCAATCACTTGATTATCACTAGATTTAACAGGAACACCACCACCAAGTAATAGGAAGCCTGGAATATCCCCTAAATATTGAGCACCAAGATTTGATTGCGCCGTTTTCATTACGTCCTCTGACGTTCTCTGAGTAGATAACGCGGTATAAGCTTTCATTTTGCTCGCATCAACGGTATGCAATCCGGCTTTATCCATACGCTGAACCACTTTCAGAACCCCACTTTTATCAACAACAGAAACCGTTACGTTGTAGTTATTAGCCGCACAAGATTGAATTGCTTCAGAAGCTAATTTATTTGCTACCTCAAGAGTAATATTACGTTCAGTAATTAGTGATGAAGCAAAAGCAGATTGAGCGAATAAACCTGCTACCAAAACAGTATAGAAAAGAGAATGTTTCATAGGTAAACCTCATTAAGTTTAAGTTGATGAATTATCCTGTTCTAACTTAATGAGATTTATCGGCTATAGCTATTCGGCCAATTACTTATTCGACTCAGTAGAAATACTTAGTCATAAGATAATGACTTAAATAATTCATACTCTTTGACTAACTGTGGTAAAGAATGTATATCCAATTTATGAAATATATTGGCACGATGAACCTCAATAGTACGTGGTGATAACGATAACTGTTGAGCAATTTGTTTGCTGGTTTTACCTTCCAAAATAATTTTCATCACTTCCCTTTCACGTTCAGATAATTGGCTAAATTTCGTT
The DNA here is from genome assembly GCF_963887965.1 of Photorhabdus sp. RW14-46. Classification (NCBI taxonomy): domain Bacteria; kingdom Pseudomonadati; phylum Pseudomonadota; class Gammaproteobacteria; order Enterobacterales; family Morganellaceae; genus Photorhabdus; species Photorhabdus sp. RW14-46. The sequence continues at coordinate 142,526 of NZ_CAWPHH010000002.1, forward strand.
TTCAACTGCTCATATATCTGACGTTGCCTAAATACTTTCTGATGAAATAATAATGCACTTGAAACTGTTTCAATTAATAAATCTGCATCAATAGGTTTGGTTAAAAACTCGAAAGCACCGTTTTTAAAAGCGCGACGACAAATATCAATATTTCCGTGTCCGGTCATGATAATAACCGGTAATGTACTATTAAATTTTAAAAGATCGGCCTGCAATGCCAATCCAGGTTTTCCCGGCATACGAATATCCAATAAAATACACCCCTGAAGCACTGCAATATTCTCGCTATCAATTCTATCAAGAAATTCTTGCGCACCAGGAAATGAACTTACCTGCCAATTCATTGTTTCTAATAACATAGATAATGAGTCACGGATTGCTTCATCATCATCAATAAGATAAATTACTGTCGCCATTATTTCTCCTTACCTTTATTAGTTGGTAACCAAATAATAAAACGCGCTCCTCCTGTTTCACAATTTTCAGCATTAATATCGCCACCAAGTTTATGAATTAATGTTTCTGTTAACGTCATTCCCAACCCCATACCTTGCTGGCGTGTTGTGAAGAATGGAATAAACACGTTCTTTAAAGCTTCATCACTTAATCCAGGGCCACCATCTGTTATCATGATTTTTATCATGTCATCGATATAGGTGATATCAATACAGATCCAATTTTGATATTCTGACCGACCTTGCTCTTGCTGTGCCTGAATGGCATTGCTGATTAAATTATGAAATATTTGTTCAATCCACAGCGGTTCGGCAGATATCATTGGTAGTTCATCACAAATATGCTTTATTATCTTGATCTTACCGACCTTAATTTCATTTTCGAGCAATATCTCAACTCGACCTAATATCGTTTGAATATTCACAGGTTGTAAAATAATATTACCGGTCGTCAGTTTTTGACGGTATTGCGTTAATAAATTTGCGATGCGTTGAGTTTGCAAAATTGATGAATCCAATATTGGCGTCACTTTATCATATTGCTGCTTTTTCATTAACCGCAATGCGGTTTGGTTATAACTCATAATCGCAGTCAAAGGCTGATTTAATTCATGAACAACACCTGTTGCCACTTCATCCATTGTATTTAATCGGGTAAATTCAAAGAAATGTGCTCGTAAATCAGAAATTTTCCTCAACCTTTTATTCTTCTGAATTAAAAAGATAAAACAGATAATCACTGCCCATAAAAAGCTCAGACAAGCAATATAACCCCACGGAATTTTAGACCATTGTTGATCGTTACCCACTTTAAGCACAAAAGGCTGAAAACGATTGGTTAACTTTTTCTCCCAGCGCCAAAAATAGTGATCTTTCTCCAGTCCATACGTAATCAATGGGCGATTATTCCAATCCAGTTGTACCATTCGAAATTGTGACAATAATGATAGATCTTTTATCAGGATATTAAGATCTATTAATAACCGGATATTATCACGTTTACTATTAAGCCAATATCTTCCCTCTTCCTCTTCACTGATTATAGGGAATATTAATACATTCATTGGCATCTCTTGTAATCCGACGATTTGTGGAAAGTTTTCCTGTAGCTGCTCCAATTCGATATTAGTATCCGTTAGCGATACAATCGCGTCATGTTGTGCCAGCTTTTCACTCAGCTCTCGATAAAGAATATTAAATGAAACTGTTTGTTGTTGATAATTCTGATTTAGTGAATGATTAATCATTCCCCAAATAGTCAAACCTGTTAACACAATCCACGCCAAAAAATGCCACATATGATTACCTGAAAAAAATATCTTTCATGACGTTAAAATACAGTCAGAATATATAAAGGAAACGGCTATTAAACAGAATGAGTTGAATTCTAGAGAACATTTGGCATTGAGCAGCATATTAAAATTCATTATAGCGTGATTATTTCATCAAAACATTTCTTAAAATAAATAGTTGGCTATGGTAAATGAAACTCCAGCTCTAGCTTATTTTGTCTAAGCATATTTTAGCTCCTGATCAAATTATTTCGACAGATAGACCCCAGATATGGGTTTACGATAACCCCTGTCAAAGCTCTTAATATCATGTCAAATTTACTGAATAATATAAGATAATCACCCAATAAATCGACTTGGTGAAAGGTTTTCTTTCCCTTGGGTATCACACCGATATTTATAAAAATAGCAATATTTATCAATAAGTTGAGATGAAACCTCATCATTATTCTATATTTGACCAGAAAAAACGCTTTACAATCGATAGTGATAATTATTATCATTCGTATCGCTTTCAGATGAACTGCCTTCGGGGTACAGATGAAAGCACGACATTGCTCACATTGCTTCCAGTGTTTACTTTAGCCAGCCAAGTGCTGGCTTCTTTTTATTAATTCATCCAATCATCCATTGTTCAAAATATTTGAATTTTTAAGTCAAGTTTTTAAGCTTTAATGCTATCTCTTCTCAATTAGACTGTAAAAACCATTGAGGAGATTTGAATATGATCCATTTACGCAAAGCATCAGATCGCGGCCATGCCGATCATGGCTGGTTAACTAGCTGGCATACCTTCTCATTTGCCAGCTATTACGATACTAATTTTATGAATTTCTCAGCATTGAGAGTCATTAATGAAGATTTCATCGAAGCAGGTCAAGGTTTTGGTACCCATCCGCATAAAGATATGGAAATACTGACCTATGTTCTTTCCGGTACCGTTGAACACCAGGATAGTATAGGAAATAAAGAGCGGGTACCTGCTGGTGAATTCCAAATTATGAGCGCAGGTACCGGCATTCGCCATTCAGAATACAATCCGAACAGTGATTGCCAATTACATCTATATCAAATTTGGATCATCCCAAGTAAAACGGGTTTAACACCGCGCTATGAACAACGTCGCTTTGATGATGTACAAGGCCGCCAACTGGTGCTCTCGCCTGATGCACGGGATGGTTCACTGAAAGTATTTCAGGATATGACTTTATGGCGTTGGATACTTAAGGATCACGAAACCGCCGAATATGTCGCAGAAAAAGGCCGTTATATTTGGATACAAGTCATTCGTGGCGAAGTGACGGTTAATGGTGTCAAAGCCACCACCAGCGATGGTCTGGCTATCCGAGATGAAATCAATCTTCAACTTAGCAGCAGCAACGATAGTGAAATATTGTTGTTTGACCTTCCCCCGACATAAATATCAAATAAGCCTCACCCTAACGGATGAGGCTAAAAAATTCACAATTACAGTTTAGGACCCGCTTTCACTAAAGCTTCCCCCGCCGGGGTATCGGTATATTTATCAAAGTTGTTGACAAAACGATGAGCCAAATCTTTCGCCTTCTCTTCCCATTGAGATTTATCTGCATAAGTCTTACGTGGATCAAGAATGTCGGTATCAACACCCGGCAACGCTGTCGGAACCGCCAGATCGAAAATAGGTAATGTAATGGTATCAGTTTCTTCAATATCACCATTTAGGATGGCATCAATGATCCCACGGGTATCCTTAATCGAGATTCGTTTACCCGTCCCATTCCAGCCAGTATTCACCAGATAAGCCTTAGCACCTGCGGCCTGCATACGTTTTACCAACACTTCTGCGTATTGGGTTGGATGCAAAGTCAGGAATGCGGCACCAAAACAAGCAGAAAATGTAGGTGTTGGTTCAGTCACACCGCGTTCGGTACCTGCCAATTTTGCCGTAAAACCAGATAGAAAGTGATATTGAGTCTGTTCGGGTGTCAAACGAGATACCGGAGGTAACACACCAAATGCGTCCGCCGTCAGGAAGATGACCTTAGTTGCATGGCCCGCTTTAGAAACCGGCTTAACAATGTTTTCAATATGGTTGATAGGATAAGAAACACGGGTGTTTTCAGTTTTTGAACCATCATGGAAATCAACCGTGCCATCTGTCAGTACAGTAACATTTTCCAGCAACGCATCACGTTTAATCGCATTGTAGATATCAGGTTCCGCCTCTTTGGACAGATTAATGGTTTTCGCGTAACAACCACCTTCAAAGTTGAATACACCGTCATCATCCCAACCGTGCTCATCGTCACCAATCAGCTTACGTTTTGGATCAGTAGAAAGTGTGGTTTTACCTGTACCAGACAAGCCGAAGAAGACCGCAACATCCCCTTTCTCACCCACGTTGGCAGAACAGTGCATCGAGGCAATACCTTTCAGTGGCAACAGGTAGTTCATCATAGAGAACATCCCTTTCTTCATTTCGCCACCGTACCAAGTACCACCAATAAGCTGCATACGCTCTGTCAGGTTAAACGCAACAAAGTTTTCAGAGTTCAAACCCTGTTCTTGCCATTGCGGGTTGGTGCATTTTGCACCGTTCATCACAATAAAATCTGGTTTGAACTCAGCCAACTCTTCATCTGATGGGCGGATAAACATGTTCTTAACAAAGTGGGCCTGCCACGCAACTTCTGTGATAAAGCGGACCTTCAGTCGTGTATCTGCATTAGCACCACAGAAAGCATCAACTACAAACAAACGTTTGCCTGAAAGCTGCTTAGTTACCAAGCCTTTCAGATATGTCCATGTCTCCTGCTGTAATGGTTTGTTATCATTTTTACCTTTTCCCTGGTCAGCCCACCATACGGTGTCACGGGTGACATCATCACGAACAATGTACTTATCTTTTGGGGAACGACCCGTGAAGATCCCCGTATCGACAGCCACAGCCCCCAGGTTGGTCAGAGTGCCACTCTCGCAGCCTTCGAGTGAAGGTTTGGTTTCTTCTGAAAATAACAACTCATAGCTTGGATTATAAATAATTTCGTTAACATCATGGATTCCGTAGCCCGCGAGTTCCTGCGGGGTAATGCCTTTAACACTCATGTCATTGCTCCTGGTGGGTAGTCACACTTTTTCTGTGAGCAATAATAAATAGTTATGATTAATTAACAGCGATAGTTATCAAAAAATTGAAAACCCACCATTTTTTTAAGTTTGATCTTGGGCCAAAGGCACGAAAACAGTTTTGAGTATTATGATGGATTTGATAGAAAGGCGCGGATCCGCGCCTTAAAAGGTGAAAAAGTGTGTTTATACCCTATGGAACGGATATAGATAGAATATCAATGGAGCCGGTTCTTTTTTTCTATTCTGATCGCAGCAAGATCATCAGCATCAAAAATATAGTGCGTGCCGCAATACTCACACGCCATATCAATGTTGCCATCTTTCTGCAAAATATGATTAACATCCTCATCGGAAAGTGTCACTAATGTGTCAGCACAACGTTGGCGAGAGCAAGTACAACGGAATTCAACCGCTTGCGGTTCATATAATATGACATCCTCCTCATGATAAAGGCGGTGCAAGATCTCCTTAACTTCCAATGAAAATAACTCTTCACCTTTAATGGTTGCAGTAAGTTGCACCAGATGATCAAAAGCTTCTGCACTCCCCTGTTCCGCTGTTGGCAGAATCTGTAACAACATCCCACCAGCAGCAACTCTGCCATCTTGAATGCCAGTACGGATAAAGAGACGAGTCGGTAGCTGTTCAGACTGTCTGAAATAATCATCAAGACAATCCGCCAATGTTTCACCTTCCAGTGCAACCACTCCCTGATAACGCTCACCATGAGTTGGCGTAATGGTAATAACCATATAGCCCGTACCCACCATCTGTTTCAAGCTGCTATTTTCAGCCACTAATCCATCAATACGAACAACACCACGCATTTGTTGCTGATGATTACCATTAATAACGGCTAATTTGACCGGGCCATCTCCCTGAATCTGGACCGTAATATCGCCATCAAATTTCAGGGTTGCAGTTAATAGGCTGGTTGCTACCAACAGTTCTCCCAATAATTGCTGTACCGGCTGAGGGTAATCATGATTTTCCAAAATATGCTGGTAAGTTTCACTGGCTAAAACCAGCTCACCACGTACAGAATAATTCTTAAATAAAAAGCGGTGTAATTGGTCTTGTTTAAACATAACAATCTCTCATTCGAGCAGGTTATTCCTGCCCATTTAATTTGGTGTTTTTAAACTTAATCAGCGTGCGTCTTTCTTTTTTATCCGGCCGGCGATCAGGATGAGGCATAGTTAATGCATTCATTTTTCGAGCAATTGCCATTTTTTCCCGGTTAGTCATACTCGCTTCCGTCTCTTGGTAAAGTTGTTGCGCCTCCGGCGCACCGCGCCGATGATTGCTTAGTACAAGAACTTCAACTATACGTTCATCATTACCCTGACGCAGTTTAATTTCAGCCCCTAGCTCAACCAATTTACTCGGTTTACTTCTTTGACCATTATAGTGAACTTTACCACCGTCTATCATTTCCCGTGCAATAGCCCGTGTTTTATAAAAACGAGCCGCCCACAGCCACTTATCCAGACGGACAGCTTGATCGGAGTCTGAATTACCCTTCATTTTTCCTCCTACTATCAGCTTTGATCAGCTTTGGCAAATAACCCAAAGCCTAACATACCATTGTCGATTATCGCCAACGCGTAGGCGGAAAAAGTGTATTAAAGCAGTTATCGTAATATTGCTTGATTTTGTTTAGACGTTGTTTGTTCTGCCTATTTTTCTTAACAACCAGCACAAAATTAATGATTAAGGTCGTAAAAAGAGCCAAGAATAAAATAGTGGTACCAATACAACGAGCAAGTGTCATGGCATCTAGTTCACTATGCAGCACAATCCGACGGGTTCCATGACTATCTACGGACAATTCCGTGACAATTCCCGTTGTCTCAAAGGGTGTTTGCAATACCATATCCGATAACCGCTGTAACTCACGCCATTGTTCCAACGCACTATGGTCTTCCAACACACTATGGTCATAAGAGATGATGGCCGGCGTTATATACTCAACCAGTTGTTTGCCTTCATCACTGATAAGTAGAACTCCGCCAGGAGAAGGGCTATTAAGCAGCATTGCGACTTTATCTATTTCCCGGTAGATAAATGATGATGTCGTCGCATCAACCAATTTCCCCAAAGCTTCAGCGCCTGCCGGACGCAATAAAACATGAGTGCCATCCAGTTTGCCACTTTCTGCATTCTTTAACAAAGTTAGCCAATCAATAGCACTACCCAGGTTAACCAAAGCATTTTTCAATCGTAAACAGTCTGCTTCTTTCTCACATAATTCTTTAGTTTTCAATACAATATCAGAGAAATTATCCAATAAGATCATACCAGATTTGAAAATCTCCTGGGGAAGGTCTGGATTTATTACATCGTTATTTTCCTGTAAACGTAATTGCTTATTAACAGTTGCAATCAGTTTAGCGGCATTTTCTATAATTTCTGATTCTGGTATTGGCAGTGGATTAACTCTATTCCAATATATCCCCGAGCAATCGAACGGAGAAAAATAGGTGTCGCCTTTACCGTTCATATTGTTTGGGGGCATATAACACATACCAACCCCTTTTGCTTTCAGGATATCCCCAACTCGCAATTCCATCCCTTCCATCATATTAGCGTCAGTAATAACTTTTGTGCTGCTGCCATGCAACCAAGCAAAACTGAGTTTCATCGGTACACTAACCGGCTGATAAAAATAGAGTAGTAACATAATAAGCAAGCAGCTAGCGATCATCATGAGATTTTTTCCATAACGGCGATAAGGGTAATTTTTCTCTTCATCATGCAAAGAGAGATAATGCCCTTGCCTGACTACCTGACCGTTAGTGTAAATATCAATACTGGTTTTCTGATCAAAATAGTAAGCAACATAGGGTTCCCAATGAGGAGGATAGATTAAATCAATCCCACCAAGAGAAATATTACTCATTTGCCCTTGTTCAAATTCGCCAAATAATCCCCATCGTTTGGGTATACCGGTAAAACAGTGAATATCCTGGCGCCTGCATATTGAAAGTGGGCAAAGTAATGGCCAAAAACTGACAACGACTAAACTACCTGCAATCAACATCAGCCACGGCAAAAGCAGTGCCGGTGAAAGTAACGCAAAAAACCAAATGAAAAATCCGAAACACAAAAATCCCCCTTCCCAAATACCCGATGAGTGATTCAACCGGTATTCTTCCAAGGTCTCTTTACGAATATTTTGTAACTTTACGCTGGTTTCACCATTTTTTTGGATCGATGCCTGCTGATGCGATATATCTGCGATTACCGGAGCAGAAGGAAAATCCTGTTGAAAATCTTTCAGAAAGTGACCATTAATCGAAATAACCAGTGGTATTGTCGCGGTGTGAATAACATCAATAATATTCTGCTGTTTAATAAAAGGCTCAAGGAAAAACGGCAAATGAATTTCTGCCATATCAATATAATAACGCCAGCTATGTCGTTCATCTGAGGCAACAGAAAACCGGGTAATGGAATGACAGATAGTATAAACCATATCATTTTTACCCATCAGAATTGGCCAACTTGTTTTATTAATACGGTTTGTTACAACTGGCGGCAACACTCGATTCAAATAACATTCAATAGCCTGGTATTCATCAGCATTAAGTTTACGATAGGTCGGTGCAGCAACAGAAGGCAGATAGCGGTCATTATCATGTAGCTTCCATTTGAAGATCAGAAAGGAAGCCATGACAATCAAGCTAATTATCAAGATAGCCAATATAACGACTGTTACGCTCATTTTATCCCCATACCCATGACAATCTTACTATTGTTGTTTGCAAATTAGCGACTACACATTAAGTTCTGAATTAGGTTATTTCTATTTATTTTTTTAATTTATTTTACAATGAGTTATACCCTATGGATTTCAAGATGCATCGCGACGGCAAGGGAGTGAATCCCCGGGAACATAGATAACGATGTGACCGGGGTGAGCGAGCGCAGCCAACAAAGAGGCAACTTGAAAGATAACGGGTATATATGATAACTCGCTAAACTATATACAACATAGATCTATTTCCAGAGAGGATAAAGATAACAGTAACAACAATAACCAGCGATAATCACTATCATTTATCAAAATAATCGGCCATATTTAGTCAAGCTATGGAGTGTACCTAATTTCATCATAAAATCTAAGGTTAATGAAATAATTTAAGACGTAATAATGCACAGGCACTCAACTCAACCAATATTAAACCATCAGGGGCAATTATGAATGACCTGAAAAACCCTAAAATCCTCAACATAGAGGACATTGCCCATTCACGTTTATTTCATATTCAGTCAGTTGATCTCGAATTTAGTAACGGTGTAAAACGCGTTTATGAACGGATGCGTCCGGCCAATCGGGAAGCTGTTCTGATAATCCCGGTCATTGGGGAGGAATTGTTGCTTATTCGTGAGTATGCAGTCGGCATTGAGCAGTACGAATTGGGCTTTCCTAAAGGCGCGATCGACCCAGGGGAAAGTATCTTTGAAGCCGCTAACCGTGAATTAAAAGAAGAAGTCAGTTTTGGTGCCAGAAAAATAGAACAATTAGCCAAACTCACTATGGCCCCATCCTATTTTTCTAGCAAAATGAACATTGTTATTGCCGAAAATCTCTATCCAGAAAGCCTGGAAGGGGATGAGCCTGAACCGCTATCACAAATACGTTGGCCAATAGCAGATATGATGTCATTACTGGATCACGCTGATTTCAACGAAGCACGCAACGTCTGCGCCCTATTTCTGGCACAAAAATACTTAATACACCGTTGAAGTTCACAGGCACAACAGCGCTTCCGTTGTGCCTGCTCTATCATCAGAATAGCTCCTGACTTTCACCATTCTCAATTAAAATTGTGCCAACTTCCTGCACCGCACTTTCTGTAGGTTGAGTGCCGTCAATGAAGTATTCACTACGGGTATCTCCGCCGCCGCCAGCAAGTTTACCTGTTTTACGATCTATCACGGCAGAAACAATCCCCGGAGGAGGTGTAACTTCTTTTTCAGGAACCCCCTCCAGTGCAATTTTCATAAAATCATCCCAAATGGGCTGCGCACTCTTAGCACCCGCCTCACCGCCACTGGCTGCTGTACGACCAAGGCTTCTACGGTGATCATCAAAACCAATCCAAACCGTCGTGACAATATCCGGCCCATAACCTGAGAACCAGGCATCTTTTGAACTATTAGTTGTCCCAGTTTTGCCACCAATATCACGACGTTTCAGATCGCGCGAGGCGCGCCAACCCGTACCAGACCAACCCGGCTCACCAAAAATATTGCTATTCAAAGCATCATGGATCAAAAATGCCAACTGAGTACTGATAACATGAGGAGCATATTCTTGCGCACCTTCACGGCCATCAATGACCGGTGCTCTTTCTAATTCAGGTAACGGCAATATCTCTTGCTGGCCAACATGAGATTGAGCAACATTCTCAATCGAGTTTTCAGAAAGTTCGATTGAACGTACCGTATCCCCATAAATTACTGGAATATCGCACTGCGGACATGCAATTTTCGGTTTAGCCTCAAAGAGAACATCGCCATCTTCGTTTTCAATCTTAGTAATGAAGTAAGGATCGATCAGATAGCCACCATTGGACATGACCGAATACCCTCGTACCATTTGCATTGGAGTGAATGATGGTGATCCCAAAGCCAGAGATTCGGTACGTACAATATTTTGTGCCGGAAAACCAAACCGTTGCAGGTAATCAGCGGCATAATCGACTCCCATTGCTCGCATTGCTCGCACCATCACGACGTTCTTCGATTGCCCTAATCCCTGACGCAAACGGATTGGCCCAACATAAGCCGGTGGTGAGTTTTTCGGACGCCAGTCAGTACCAGCTCCTGCATCCCAACGACTAATGGGTAAGTCATTCAACAATGAAGCTAATGTCAGCCCTTTATCCATCGCTGCGGTATAGAGAAATGGTTTAATATTAGAACCAATTTGACGTAATGACTGAGTGACACGGTTAAATTTACTCAAGTTGAAATCAAACCCACCAACCAGCGCTTTCACAGCACCATCATTCGGATCAATAGAGACCAAAGCAGCATTAGCTTCCGGCACTTGTGCCAACCACCAAATATCCTTTACTTTCCGAACCCAAACCTGTTCACCCACTTGAACCACTTCATTCACACTACGAGGAGCCGCACCCTGTGCACTATCAGATTTGAACTTTTTGGCCCAACGGACACCCGCGATGGGCAATTCTACACTGCTGCCATCAGGCAACATCACTATCGCCTGATCAGTACCTGCTCTGGTCACTACAGCCGGCATTAACGCCCCATAATTTGGTAAGGTCTTAAGCTTCTTGACAATTTGTTCCCGATCCCAAGCAGGTTCGCCCACTTTCCACAAAACTTCCTGCGCCCCACGGTAGCCATGACGCACATCATAATCAATGAGGTTATTACGAACCGCATCCACGGCAGCTAACTGAAGTTTACGGGTAATCGTGGTATAAACCTTATAACCGTCGGTGTAAGCATTCTCACCATAACGTTCAATCATCTCCTGACGCACCATCTCGGACAAATAGGGCGCAGAGAAAGCGATCTGGGGCGCATGATAATTCGCTACCAGTTTTTCACTTCTAGCTTGATTATATTGCTGCTGAGTAATATAGCCCTCATTGAGCATACGGCTCAGAACCACATTCCGGCGGTTAATCGCTCGGCCATAAGAATAAAGCGGGTTAAACGTAGAAGGTGCCTTTGGCAAACCAGCAATCATGGCGATTTCACTCAGTGTCAACTCATTGACACTCTTACCAAAATAAACTTGAGCCGCAGCTCCAACACCATAAGCCCGGTAACCAAGGTAAATTTTATTGAGATAGAGTTCGAGGATCTCATCTTTATTCAGCAATTGCTCAATCCTGATGGCCAGAAAAGCTTCCTTGACTTTACGCATCAACGTCTTCTCAGGAGTGAGAAAGAAATTTCTCGCCAGTTGCTGAGTAATGGTACTTGCCCCTTGTGATGCATGACCTGAACTCATCGCGACAGAAGCTGCCCGGATAATCCCTACAGGGTCAACCCCGTGATGTTCATAAAAACGGCTGTCCTCCGTTGCAATGAACGCCTTCACCATAATGGGTGGAATTTCGGGCAGCTCAAGAGGCATACGGCGCTTTTCACCATATTGAGCAATCAGCTCGCCATCTGCACTGAACACCTGCATTGGTGTCTGTAATCGAACATCCTTTAATGTCGCCACATCAGGTAACTGAGGCTCGATATATTTATACATACCAAAAATCGAGGCCGTTCCCAGAAAAATGCAACTCACAACAAAGACTAGAAAATACTTTACGAACTTCACCTGAAATTTCCCATGCCATGTTAGTCGGGTGGTTTATAAACAATCGGCGCGTAGTATAAAGGTTACACAGCACCTTGAATATGGTCTTTTATTAAAATTACTGATATGGAGATCGATATATGTATTCACCAAAATGGTATGTCGGATTAGACATCCAAAATGGCATCCTTCGCGCCGTCGCAGCTATAAAACGCCGAGATGGCTGGCAGCTTCGCCACTGCTGGCAATATCTTTTATCTGATGCGGTCATGCCAGAGGGCCGTTTACAACGGCCAGAAATATTATGTGATATTTTAAATCAATGGCGCCAAGAATTACCTAAAAAAATCAGTTTCAGGCTCGCCCTACCTGTACAACAAACATTGCAGAAGAGTCTGATTTTACCTCCAGATATCAATCTTAAAGAGCCGGAACAAGGCTGGTTTATCAACGCCAGTGCCGAGAAACAATTCCCCTTTAATACCCGAGAACTGGCGCTGGATTACCGTATTATTGAACAAAACGCCTACATCAGTGCCGCTCGCCAGAAAGATCTCAACCTCTGGCTACAATGTCTTGCACAAGCAGGAATATTTCCAGACGCCATTGATATTGCCCCTTGTGCCCTACGCTATATAGCGCAATATGCCGGCGTTCCCGCTGATAGTTGGCTGTTACATAGGCAACAATCTGGTTGGCTATGGGTATCTCCTGCCAATGCCCCCTTCGCTTATGATTTAGTATCAGCAAATACGGCTGTTTCTCCACAGCAGATTATCCGTCAATTATCTGCTTCATCTATGGCTGAACAGCCGGTTTACTACAGCAGCTACCAACAAGAAGCCCTACCTGAAGGAACTTATTCTTGGGATATGTTGACAGCATTTCGTCACTATCAACCACCACTGCCAATCCAACTGATGGAATATGTGATAGCCGGTGGTTTAGCACTCAGACCGGATGATAAGTAACGATGTATCAGGTTAATTTTCTACCTTGGCGCCAAACCCGGCTAAGACATCGTTATCGTTGGTGGGCGATTCTTCTCTTATTGCAATTGATGTTGTGGCTGACAGTACTCGTCTGGATGTTATTAAAACAACAGGAAACGATTAACCAGTATCAAAGACAATGGCAGCAACTCAACCAGCAACAATTATATTTGCAACAACAGATAACTCAGACAGAGGAGGCGGTCAATCTTCACAACAAACTGGCCGATAAATTAAAACAACAACAAACGTGGCTGAAACAGAACCAACAACATTGGCAATTATTTAATGAATTACCTGAATTATTACCAGAAGGAAGTTGGTTAACCGCTTTCGATGATCAGGCAGGCCAATTAAAACTGGTTGCTAATAGTCTGGATTATTCCAGTATGACGTCTCTGCTGGATAATCTTGAAAACAACGGGCAATTGTCTGAAATTCAACTAAAAAAGATGACCACTATCGAACAACAAATCAGGCAATTTATTATTGACGCTAACTGGCAGACGGAGATATCCGATGATAAAAAGTGACTATCTATGGTGGTTTGCCAAACCAACCTGGCTGCTCTTTATCTGGCAGCAAGCTATCATCATGCTATTTCTGATTCTGTTTTATCTTTTCTTCTGGCAAGAAAGAACTGAACAACGAAGTAGCCTGGCGCAAAAAATAGCAGCCCAACAAATCAATACCAAAGCAGCCAATGAACGGCTAAATCAGCTACCGCTATTGGAAGGTATACGACAACACATCAACCAAATAGAAAATAAACTCAGTAAGCCGCGACAAAATGAGGTAAAAATTACCGCAATAAAACAATTACAACAGCCATTGATAAACTCTGGTGCGCAAGTTCTTGAGTGGCAACGTAAAAAAGAAGGGGAAAAAACGCTCTGGCAAATCACAATTTATTTGAACTACGAACAGATGCTGAGTTTTCTTGAGGCGTTACAAACGTTATATCCACCGCTGCTAATTAAACAGCTTTCCATTTCACCATCAGGTGAATCTCTAAACGTCAAAATCACCCTGTCAGAAGCCTCACATGAGGAATTTTATGACTAAAAAATTTATTCTATTCATCCTTTTTCTGCCCGCTATTGTTGTTGCAGAAATAAGAAATCCTTTTGTTCCCCCGATGATAGAGACAGAAGAGCCATCGGTTGAGTTATTTGATCAATCAGTCAATGAGACCGAAATTCAGTCCCTTTCAACCGTATTACAATATGCAGATGCAGAAAGAATCGCCATGAATCTCAGGCAAAATACGCCCGCACTGATAACAAAAGAGGGTAAAGTTGATTTTGATCCTGAAACTAACAGTCTGATTTTACAGGATACCCCCATCGCCATCGCACAGATAAAAAGCTGGCTGAAAGAGATAGATACACCACAGCAACAAGTGCAGATTACTGCACATATCGTGACCAGTAGCCGAGAAGCATTACATGAACTCGGCATTTACTGGGGTATGCCGATAGGAGAGCAGATTAATACATCAACGGGTATAAACCGCCTCAATATCAACCAAGCAGCCAACGATAACATGCATCGATTTGCGTTCAATATTGCCCGCATTCACACCAGTTTGCTGGAAATGGAGCTCAGTGCCTTAGAACAAGAAAACCAACTAGATATTATCGCTAGCCCAAGACTAACCGCCTCACATCAACAGTTAGCCAGCATCAAGCAAGGCTCTGATATTCCCTACGTCAGCCAAGAAAAAGAGAAAAGTACCGTGCAATTTAAAGAAGCTGTACTAGGAATGGAAGTCACGCCCCATATACTGAGAAAAAACAAAATCAGACTCTCTCTAAAAATCAGTCAAAACATGCCAGGGATCTCAATAAGCCAAGGAGGAGGTGAGAATTTAACCATCGACAAACAGGAAATAATAACTCAAGTTACTGTAAAAAATGGTGAAACACTTATTCTCGGTGGTATTTTTCAACAGAAAAAAGGCGAGCAAACCCAGAAGATCCCTTATCTATCAGACATCCCACTACTCGGCTCATTATTTAACCAAAAAGCTCATAAACACAGCCGACGTGAGTTAGTCATATTTATCACACCTCAATTGATGGACATTTGATCAAAAATAAAAATATAACCGTTATATCAGTGAGTTGGATATAAAAAACTTAACTATTCCGTATGATGATGCGCAGATTTTTCCAACTAATCCTGTTTATAGATTTGACGCTGAGTCCAATTTAGCATACAAGAGTTAACTAATTGAGTGGTCGGGTTTAACATCACAATAATCAGCCAATGAAACCAGAGCTTCCGTCACAAAAAGCTCGTCGTTGATTTATATAGTTGCAAAACTGGCTGATGTACTGAGATAATTTTGTTATCTGATCTCACATTACCGCTCATGAGGTTTCAGTTTAGGTCCCGCTGCTGATTTGATTAGCGGGGCGGGTTATCATTAACGAATAGTCTTAGTAATACCAAAAACATGGCAGAGAAACGTAATATCTTTCTGGTTGGGCCTATGGGTGCCGGCAAAAGCACTATTGGTCGTCAGTTAGCTCAGCAACTCAATATGGAGTTTTACGACTCCGATCAAGAAATTGAGCGACGTACCGGAGCTGACGTGGGCTGGGTATTCGATGTGGAAGGCGAAGAAGGCTTCCGCGAACGCGAAGAAAAAGTGATTAACGAACTCACGGAAAAACAAGGCATTGTACTGGCGACTGGCGGAGGTTCTGTGAAATCCAGAGAAACCCGCAATCGTCTGTCAGCCCGTGGGGTCGTGGTCTACTTGGAAACCACCATTGAAAAACAGTTAGCACGCACTCAGCGCGATAAAAAACGTCCCTTACTTCAAGTTGATGCACCAGCACGTGAAGTTTTAGAAAATTTAGCAAACGAACGTAATCCTCTGTATGAGGAAATTGCTGATGTCACTATCCGTACCGATGAACAGAGCGCTAAAGTTGTCGCTAACCAAATCATTGAGTTACTGGAAAAAAACTGATTCAAGCAAGTCTGTACAGCGATAAATAATTAAGGCGAAGGCTGCTTATGGAAAAGATCACTGTCACTTTAGGGGAACGTAGTTACCCAATTACCATTGCAAAAGGGCTATTTGACGATCCTTCTGCTTTTGCACCATTAAAAGCAGGCCAGCAAGTTATGCTGGTGACGAATCAAACCCTAGCTCCGCTGTATCTGGCAAAAGTAAAAGCTACTTTGCAACAAGCCGGGATTCGGGTAGATGAAGTGATTCTACCTGATGGTGAACAGTACAAATCTCTTTCTGTATTAAATGACGTATTTTCTGCTTTGCTGGAAAATAGCCACAGCCGGGACACAACACTTATCGCTCTCGGTGGCGGCGTAATCGGTGATTTAACTGGTTTTGCCGCTGCCTGTTATCAACGTGGTGTCCGTTTTATTCAAATGCCTACCACCCTTCTTGCCCAAGTTGATTCCTCTGTCGGAGGAAAAACCGCAGTAAACCATCCCTTTGGCAAGAATATGATAGGTGCATTCTATCAACCAGCCTCTGTGATGGTCGATCTCAACTGCCTGCAAACGCTTCCAGCCCGCGAACTCTCTTCCGGTCTGGCAGAGGTCATCAAGTACGGTATCATTCTTGACAGCGCATTTTTTAGCTGGCTTGAAGATAATATGGATAAACTCCTGGCTCTTGACAACCAAGCAATGGCTCACTGCATCCGTCGTTGCTGCGAATTGAAAGCTGAAGTTGTCGCCGCAGATGAGAAAGAATTGAGTGGCTTGCGTGCCCTGCTGAATCTTGGTCACACCTTCGGTCACGCCATCGAAACAGAAATGGGATATGGTGTCTGGTTACATGGGGAAGCAGTTTCCGCCGGAATGGTCATGGCAGCAAGAACAGCTCAACTTATTGATAATTTCTCTGAACAGGATACTCAACGTATTATCCGATTGTTGGAGCGAGCAAATCTGCCGGTACACGGGCCACAAAACATGCCACCAGAAGCCTACCTCCCACATATGATGCGAGATAAGAAAGTTATAGCAGGTAAATTACGACTGGTTCTTCCAACAAAAATAGGTAAAGCTGATCTTCGCTCAGATATTGAACACAACTGTGTTGTTGACGCTATCCTTCAGTGTTTACCGTATGAAAATGTGTAAATTTTAAGTAAGTTGTATGCTTATTGTATCATATCCTATGGATTTCAAGATGGATCGCGACGGCAAGGGAGCGAATCCCCGGGAGCATAGAGAACTATGTGACTGGGGTGAGTGAGCGCAGCCAACAAAGAGGCAACTTGAAAGATAACGGGTATAAATGTTTTTTTGCATACATCTGGTTGTTGTGTCATAAAATAACGACTCTATCAGACAAATTTCTATCTTCGTTAAGTCAGCCTGCCGGACTGACTTCAATTGCAATTGGCAGTACTTGGCTCTGTTTGGAGGGCATATGGACGAATTCAAATCAGAAAATGAACAAAGAGCAAATAACGAGTTTAGGCCAGATACCTCAGATCGCCGTCCTTCACGCTCGCGTCAGCCATTAAACAAACCCAAATTTGCAGTTTCACGTCAGCAAATGATGCTCGGCATTGGGATTTTAGTGCTGCTACTGCTGATTATTGCTATCAGTTCTGCCTTAAAAGCCCCAACTGAACATGAAAAACAGCAATCGCCAAATGTTGCTGAGAAGAATATTGATTTATCAAATTCATCATCCAACAACGATGATAATCAATCCATAACATCAGAGAATACCACCACAGATACAATCAACAGACCACAGGAAATCCATGTTCCTCCTGTCAGTGGTACTTCAACTCAACCTCATCAGCTTCAAACTAACAATGGCAAAACCCAAAATCAGCGCATTGAATTACCAGGAAATATTCCTGATGCACTGACTCAACAACAGAGTAATATAAATCACGCAGTACAGAATCTGAATCAAGCCCAACAATCACAGCCAGTAACACCACCACCGGTGGTACAGCAGAAATCAGAAAATATCCGTCCACTGAAATCAGAAACACCGGCTAAATCAAAACCATCGACAAGTCATGCTAGCAGTAAAAACAATGTGGTCAGTAGCACCAGTAGTGATCAATTAAAAACCCCGGCAAACCACTACACTTTGCAATTAAGTAGTGCCAGCCGCTCAGATACACTGACCGCTTTTGCTAAAAAGCATAATCTTACCCATTACAAAGTTTATGAAACTAAACGTAATGAAAAAGTTTGGTTTGTTTTAATTCATGGTGATTACCCTTCCGTTTCTGAAGCCAAACGGGCTGTTTCATCTCTACCGGCCGAGATTCAGGCGAAAAAACCTTGGGTTAGAACGATGCAGCAAGTGCAACAAGATCTAAGAAAATAAAACAATATTTATTAGGCGCTGATATGCTGTCCTAAACAGAGTACAATCTGCGGCTCTGGAATGATTGAGTAATTAATTGACAGCATGAAAAAAAAACGCGCTTTCTTAAAATGGGCCGGTGGAAAATACCCGTTGGTAGATGATATCAAACGTCATCTGCCAGCCGGTAGTCGTCTGATAGAGCCATTTGTTGGCGCAGGTTCTGTCTTTTTGAACACAGACTACGATTCTTATATCCTCGCTGATATCAACAGTGACCTGATTAACCTGTACAACACAGTAAAGCTCAGGGCTGATGAGTTTATAGTCCACACACGCCCTCTGTTTACCCAAGAATACAATACAGCCGAACATTTTTATCAGTTACGGGAGCAATTTAACCAAAGCACTGACCCGTTCCATCGCAGCGTATTATTCCTTTATCTCAATCGCCATTGTTACAACGGCCTCTGTCGTTATAATTCTCATGGTAAATTTAACGTACCTTTTGGCCGTTATAAAAAACCCTACTTTCCTGAAGAAGAATTACACTGGTTTGCTGAAAAAGCCCAAAATGCGACTTTTATCTGCGAGCACTACCAACACACGTTGAACGAAGCACATAAAGACTCAGTTATCTATTGTGATCCCCCCTATGCTCCTTTGTCAGCAACAGCAAACTTTACGGCGTATCACACCAATAGTTTTAACATTGCAGATCAGGAAAATCTGGCAAATATTGCATTTAAGTTATCATCAGAACGTGCAATTCCTGTTTTGATATCCAACCACGATACGCCAATGACGCGAAAATGGTACTATCAGGCTTCACTTCATATTGTCAAAGCACGTCGTACTATCAGCAGGAATATCCTTGCTCGCAGTAAGGTAGACGAACTTTTGGCATTATATCGCTGATTTATCCACTCCCCTTTTGCCTGGCAATTAAGGGATGATAGAAACGATTTGGAGAAGATAATGAAAGACTTTCTGATTGCCCCATCCATTTTATCTGCAAATTTTGCGCGGCTGGGTGAAGATACAGATAAGGTGCTGGCAGCAGGGGCTGACGTTGTTCACTTTGATGTGATGGACAACCATTATGTCCCTAACCTGACTATCGGGCCGATGGTCTGCCAGGCTCTAAGAGATTATGGTATCACTGCACCAATCGATGTTCATTTGATGGTAAAACCGGTTGACCGCATTATCCCTGATTTTGCCAAAGCAGGAGCAACTTACATTACCTTCCACCCAGAAACCAGTGAGCATATTGACCGCAGTTTACAACTCATCAAAGAGCATGGTTGTAAAGCTGGCTTGGTATTCAATCCTGCAACGCCTCTGAGTCATCTCGATTATGTCCTGGATAAACTGGATATCATTCTATTGATGTCGGTAAATCCCGGTTTCGGTGGCCAATCTTTCATCCCTGGAACACTAGAGAAACTGCGTCAGGTTCGCAAAATTATTGATGAAAGTGGTTATGATATTCGTCTTGAAGTAGACGGTGGCATTAAAGCTAGTAATATTGCCGCAGCAGCAACCGCAGGAGCAGATATGTTTGTTGCTGGCTCAGCTATTTTCAGCCAGCCTGATTACAAAACTGTTATTGATAATATGCGTAGTGAATTGTCAAAGGTATCTCATGGCAAGTAAGGTATTAAAAGGTATTCGTGCTATCGCTTTTGATCTGGACGGCACACTGGTAGACAGCGCCGGTGGTTTGGCTGATGCACTGGATCAAGCGCTGTTAGCCAAAGGTCTCCCTGCTGCGGGAAAAGAACGAGTTGCAGCTTGGGTCGGTAATGGCGCAGACATTATGGTCGAACGTGCGTTGACATGGGCTAGAACCAAATTGACTGCGCAACTGCATAAAGAAACCCGTGAGCTGTTCGACCGTTTCTATGAAACAACCGTAACAACAGGCAGCCAACTGTTCCCGGAAGTCAAAGTTACATTGGCTGAACTGGCAAAACACAACTTGCCAATGGGTATCATCACCAATAAACCAACACCTTTCATTGCTCCTCTGTTAGCTTCTTTAGACATCAGTGAATATTTTTCATTAGTGTTAGGTGGTGATGATGTTAAAGAGAAAAAGCCACATCCGGCACCTATTTATTTAACAATGGGCACATTCGGACTGCGTAAGGAAGAACTGCTCTTTGTCGGTGATTCCCGTAATGATATTTTAGCAGCACAAGCGGCTGGTTGCCCTTGTGTTGGTTTAACTTATGGATATAACTACGGTGAATCTATTGCATTAAGCAATCCAGATTGCATATTAACGAATTTTTCGGATCTACTATCCACAATTGGCCTCCCATCTTTAAAACTTCAGGAAGCATAATAAAATGAATGAACCCACTGTATCTGAAACACTAAACTCCCAAAAACCTATTGTATTCAGCGGCGCACAACCTTCCGGTGAATTAACCATCGGTAACTACATGGGGGCGTTACGTCAGTGGGTTAAAATGCAGGATGATTATGACTGCATCTATTGCATTGTTGACCAACATGCAATTACAGTGCGCCAGGACCCAAAAGAGTTGAGAAAACGCACTCTGGATACACTGGCGCTCTACCTGGCTTGTGGCATTGACCCAGAGAAAAGTACCATTTTTGTCCAATCTCATGTCCCACAACACGCTCAGTTAAGCTGGATTCTAAACTGTTATACCTATTTCGGTGAACTCAGCCGCATGACTCAGTTTAAAGACAAATCAGCTCGTCATGCCGAAAACATCAATGCAGGCTTGTTTGACTATCCGGTACTGATGACGGCGGATATTTTGGTATACCAAACAAATCAGGTTCCTGTAGGCATCGATCAGAAACAACACCTTGAATTGAGCCGTGATATTGCTCAACGATTTAATGCCATCTACGGCAATATCTTTGCTGTACCAGAGCCGTTTATCCCAACCGGTGGTGCCCGTGTTATGGCTCTTCAAGACCCAGAAAAGAAAATGTCCAAGTCAGATGATAACCGCAACAACGTTATCGCTCTGTTGGAAGATCCAAAATCAGCGGCTAAAAAGATAAAACGCGCGGTCACAGATTCAGAAGAACCTCCTCGTGTTCGCTACGATCTGGAACAAAAGCCGGGGGTTTCCAACTTATTAGATCTCCTCGCGGGTGTTACTGGCAAAACCATTCCCGAACTGGAAGCAGAATTTGAAGGCCAGATGTATGGTCATCTAAAAAGTGCTGTTGCTGATGCCGTTTCCGGTATGTTGACTGAGCTACAAGAGCGTTTCCACTATTTCCGTAATGATGAAATCCTGCTGAACAAAATCATGGCAGAAGGTGCAGCGAAGGCAAAAGCCCGTGCCCAAATTACGCTAGATAAAGTGTATGAAGCTGTTGGCTTTATTGCTCACCCTTAATTAAAAGATAAAATGTGCACGTTTACTACGTGCACATTTCAGACTACAGAAAAATCCATTTAAAAAACGAGGCGTATTTTTACATCATCGATGATAAAAAGCCTGGTAGCTTAATCAGACAGAAAAGCAATACGATTGGGCAGATTAAAACCGTGTAAAGCAAGCTTAAGCTGACCTATTTAAGGTATTCATATTTTTCATATTCGATTATTTAACTGGTTTATTAAAAAATTTATTCTGCGGTTGAAAATATTATTAAAGCGGTTTATTTTCCATTAATAGTTTTATGATGGGTAGATTTTAAACCATGATTAAAGGCCGTTGTTTTACCTTCTAGTTTTAATCGGTATAAGGTTTTGACCGTTGTTTTTACCACTTTTAACACCTGCTTTTTATGAGGTTTAATCGGAAGTTTTTTGGCATCCTGATACAAATGTACTATGACGACCACAACCCACCCCGCTTTCACGCCACTACGATGAACATATAGAAAACATCCTAAAATAAGCCTGTTTCTTGTACAGACCGATATCTGATTCACAAAAATAAGTCATTAAAAATCAGTCAACTATAAAAAAATCATTTTTTTTCTCATATTAACTGTAAGAAATTAATGTGTGGTGCGACTAATCGAGTGAAGCAAATGCTTGTTTCAGCAAAGCAGTAATTCACCTTCTACACAAATATAAAAGGAATGTTCTATGACTAAGCAAACGACAAAAGCATTACTGGCCCTGGCTTTAGGCAGCGTATTTATTACGGCAAGCACTTCAGCAATGGCGGATTCCGGCAGCAAAATGGAGAAATGCTATGGCGTTTCTCTGAAAGGGAAAAACGACTGTAAAGCAGGTGCAGGCACCACCTGTGCTGGTACCTCAAAAAAGGATTATCAGGGTAATGCCTGGAAAATGGTACCGGCGGGTTCCTGCGTAAAAATGAAGTCTCCGACCTCCCCGACTGGTTTTGGTCAACTGGACGCATTTAAAGAAGTGTAATTCCGGCATTAAACAGGAGCTCATACGATGACAGTTTCTTTGCCCTCACATAGCGTCTCTCGTGATGCTCCTGACCGCCTCATGCTAAATAGGCTTCCAGCCAGAGCAGGGATCGGGTTAAAGCCGGAGCATTTTCGCGCTATTCTGCGCAATAAACCCGACATTGGTTTTTTTGAAATTCACGCGGAAAATTATCTGGTTGCGGGTGGTCCATTTCATCAGGCACTGACCACCATTCGCCAAGATTATCCGCTCTCTATTCATGGTGTGGGCCTGTCCATCGGAGGAGAAAATCCTCTGAATCAGACCCATTTACAGCGGGTTGCTGCGCTGGTTGAACGCTACCAGCCGGCCGTTTTTTCTGAACACCTTGCCTGGTCGACTCACAACGATCTATTTCTCAATGATCTGCTGCCACTGCCTTATACCGACGTCACGCTGACGCGGGTCTGCGAACACATCGATCAAGTACAGAATGCGCTGCGTCGTCCCATTCTGCTGGAAAACCCATCCACCTACATTGAGTTCAGTGCCTCAACCATGAGCGAGACTGACTTTATCTCCGAGGTGGTACGCCGCACCGGATGTGGGCTACTGCTGGACGTGAACAATCTCTATATCAGTGGCGTCAACCATAATCGCTGCCCAAGGCAGATGTTATTAGAGCTGCCACTTCACCGTGTCGGTGAAATTCATCTGGCAGGCTATACGGAAAGCCGCGATGGGGCAAACGACCTGCTGCTGATTGATTCACACGACAGTCATGTGACCGGACCTGTCTGGGATCTCTATAACAAAACCCTGCGGAAAACAGGGCCGATCGCCACCCTGATCGAATGGGACAGCAATATTCCACCATTAGACGTGCTGCTGAACGAAGCCAGCCATGCCCAGCATTACATTACGGAGAGCAAGAAACATGCAACAACAACTGTATCAAGCACTTCTTGATCCCGACCTCATGGTACCAGAGGGGCTGACAACCTGGAACGGTAGCGATCCGGCGGTACGTTTTGCGGTTTATCGTAATAATGTCATAGCATCGCTAATCGATGCACTGGCCGAAAACTGCCCCGTCCTTCTCGCTCAGCTCGGAGAGTGCTTTTTTCGTGCGATGGCAGCGGAGTTTATACGTCAACAACCGCCTCCCTCTCCTGTTTTGGCAGGCTATGGCGCACAATTGCCGGACTGGATTGCGACATTTCAGCCGTTGGCAGACTGGCCTTGGCTGAGCGATCTCACCCGGCTGGAAATGTTGTTTATCGAATCACTGCACGCGGCGGACCCTGCCGAACAGACGGCAGAAGCGGCCCCCATTGACGATCCCGCACAGTTGCTGATGGCGCTCCATCCTTCGGTACGGCTCTTCAGTTCAGATTATGCCGTCTTCAGCCTGTGGGCCTCACACCAACAAAGTGAAAACGAGATGATGCTGGACCCATTCCAGCCGGAACATATGCTACTGTGCCGCGTTGACGACGACGTACGAATAATGTTGCTCAGCCGTGCGGAAATGCAGTTTGTTACCATGCTCCAGTCTGGTCGATGTCTTACCGAAGCCTTAGAGATCGCCGCCGAAGAGGATGCAACTTTTGAACCTCAGTCGGTTTTACAACGCATGCAACACTATGGACTGATCCTTTCTCTATATAGCAACACGGAGCGCTAAGATGGCATTACTCAAAACATTAGGATCAAAAGGGCAACATATTGCGCAGGAAAATGTTCTTCCCCTTCTGGCACGCATTAGCCTTGCCGCAACATTTTGGCTATCGGGCCAAAGCAAAGTGGTTGGATTAAACATAGATATTCTGGAGACACGCACACCCTGGCAACTAGGGATTCCGCGCGTTACCGACAGCTCCGTGTCGCTCTTTACCAACGAGTACAAGCTTCCTCTGCTACCACCTGATGTTGCTGCTATCATGGCCGCGACCGCAGAACACTTGTTTCCGCTGCTGCTGATTGTCGGATTAGCAACACGCTTCTCCGCGCTAGCATTAATGGTGATGACGCTGGTGATTCAGATATTTGTTTATCCAGATGCCTGGCCTGTCCATGCTACCTGGCTGACGGCTCAGTTGTATCTGATGACGTATGGCGGTGGGAGGTTTTCGCTTGATCGCCTGATTTACCGCCATCGTACCTGATTCCCCTTCCCTACGTTACTTTATTTTGATTCTCGTTTTCGCCACGAGCGAATGCGGAAGTGATAGTGCGCAGGTCGGCAAGCTGTTGTCTGAAGTTTCGGCACCCGTCGCATATTTTCAAATGCAGCATTAGCTGAACATGTTGAGAAAGCACGATTTTTTCATCCAGCGCCTGAGACATCAGGCGTGTAGCTTGGTAACAACTAAGCATATTTATCCTCCTGGGAAAACCAGCGTTGTGACAAACATTCACGTAAACGCATACGCGCACGCCAGAGCATCACATTCAGATTGCTGACAGAGAGCGCCATCTCCTGACAGATCTCCTGAGTCTCAAGACCAATAAATTCGCGCATCATAAATGCCCGCGCGTTTTGCGTTGGCAACTGTGTCAGACAAAGCTCGAAAATCGTCCAAAATTGCTCCTGCTCGGCCACTTCATCCGGTAAATGCCAGCACTGCGGATGCTCGTTTCGCGGCCAATGACCAGACTCATCAAACAGCGCTTCGAAATTTTGCTCATCAACATCATCAGTCAGTTGCACGCTGCTGTGCCGATAACGCATACGCAAGGCGTCCGAGATTTTGTTGCGCAGGATCGTAAACACCCAGCTTTTCCAGGCGGCTCGTCCGGCAAAAGAAGAGGCATTCTTCATCGCCCCTTCCAGCGCCTCTTGAACAACATCTTCCGCCTGATGAAAATCATTCAACTGCAAGATGGCAAACTGCAACATCTGTTTATGCAGCATGGAAAAAAACTGCGGATCCCGCAGCAGATTATTGATATCGGACATTGTGGCTTCTATCTTAACAGGATTATTCGGGATAACCGGATATTACGAAACACCATTTTGGCGGAATCGCTTAAATTCACTCACATGACTTAGGGACCGTTTGGGAAACGGGGACAATTCTAAATTAAATCTGTTTTTTGTACAGCAGGGGAAGTGTCTTTCCCCAGAGCAGCTTATTTTTCGTTCACCTCCATCAGATCATGGAGGAAAGTATCAGTAGTTCAGTAACTGCTAGCTAGCGACCTAAGTTTAACCGTCTGTTGGATCGCACGGAGGCTGGAAACATTCTTGTCGTTGCCCAACTAATAGATTAAGACGAAATGCAATGGATATCAGAAAAACAGTGTCAGCGCTAATGTGCACGTTCACCACGTGCACATTTTATTATTTCCCGAACAACCTACGGTTAAAATCCTCAATCTTTCCAAACATCACCCGCTTTTGCATAGTCAGGCTCCAACTGGCAGATAACCCAGCGGCACTCATCAACCGACGATATTGCTCTTCGTCAAATGGCATATTAAAAGCAATTGCTATCGCTTCCCTAACGAAAACATCACTATTACGGGAAACAAGAACAAGAGGTTCATCTGGGCTGACATTTCCCGCTGCAATAATTCTATAAAGCCAGCCACAACGGCCACTCTCCTGCATAATGGCAGAAAAATTGCTGATACCAGAATGACAATTAAGTTTGTAACAAGGCGAACGAGGCTGAGTTACTTGAATCATTGCCTCTCCCCAACTGAAAATATCACCAATACAAATATTTTCTTCAGTCAACCCAGTTGTGGAAATATTTTCACCAAACGCTGGAGCAATAAAAAAATCTTCTTGATCAGGAAATTGATGTTTCCAGAAATCATAGTGTTCACGAGGATAATGACAAAGTGCACGATCAGGGCCGCCGTGGAAATGGGTTTCGGCCTGCTCATCACCGTCTAATCCTAGAGAAGTCAGACGCAGGCCACCATCAACCATCCGTTTGTTAATTGCGCTGGCAGAAAGTTTTCCTGATATTTCAATTTTACCCGTATATACCTGCGGACAATACATAATTCACTTTCCTTATTGAAATCAGTCTGACATCACCATCATAAACCAACATTCAACCAATAAAAATGCCGGCAGTCATATCAGCCGGCATAGCAGAAAAGAGAAATTATTCAGCAAGTTATTTCACTTTTTCCTGATAACGCTTCGCTGCTTCATCCCAGTTAACAACGCTCCAGAACGCTTTAATATAGTCAGGACGACGGTTTTGGTACTGTAAGTAATAAGCGTGTTCCCAAACATCCAGACCAGTAATCGGATAACCAGATGCACCAGAAATCGCTTCACCCATTAATGGGCTATCCTGGTTAGCAGTCGATACAACTGCCAGTTTGCCATCATCTTTCAGTACTAGCCACGCCCAGCCAGAACCAAAACGGGTAGCCGCTGCCTGCTCAAATTTCTCTTTAAAAGAATCTATGCTACCGAAATCGCGCTCAATAGCTTCTTTTAATGGGCCTTGCAGAGTTGTGCCTAATTTCAGACCTTTCCAAAACAAGCTATGGTTAGCGTGCCCACCAGCATTATTACGAACAAAAGTACGTTTATCAGCAGGTATCTTATCTAATTGCTGAATCAGATCATCAATACCTAGTCCTGCCAGCTCAGGGAAGGCTTCTAGGGCGCTATTGGTATTATTAACGTAAGTCTGATGATGCTTGGTATGGTGGATTTCCATCGTCTGCTTATCAAAATGAGGTTCCAGAGCTTCATAAGAATAAGGAAGAGAAGGTAATGAATAGCTCATATCATGTACTCCAGTCATATAAGAATGGTTCAAAGTCCACACCTTGTGAACAACGTGATCATTATAGTTAATTAAATATTATTGGAAATGCTTATCAATACCATATTCTTATTATGGTTTTATCATACAACTGTGTTTCAGTAACTTATCAGTCAATTTGTCTATATTAAACATTATTATTGGATTAGGATTTTGAATTACTATTTTTGATTAGCAATTAAACCTAAATAAACCTGCAACACTAAATGACAATCACGTGAAAAATATTCTTTTTATTGCGTGATCTTCCGCGCAAAAAAAAAACAAAAATTCTCTTTACACTTTAGTTAACTTTGATTTGACATAATATTAACATTCGTAAGGAGAATATTACATGACCAAAATAATGAAGCACCCTATTCCTATCGCCATTGCAGAACATGCCCTGATGAATGAGCAACAATATCAGCAAGACTACCAATTATCGTTGCAAGATCCCGACAGGTTCTGGGGTGAAAAAGGAAAAATTGTTGACTGGATTAAGCCTTACACCAAGGTAAAGAATACCTCTTTTGATCCTGGACATATCAATATCCGCTGGTTTGAAGATGGAACACTAAACTTAAGCGCAAATTGTCTCGATCGTCATCTAAAAGAACGTGGTGAGCAAACCGCTATTATCTGGGAAGGCGATGATCCAACAGAATCCAAAGCAATAACCTATCGTGAACTACACCATGATGTATGTCAGTTTGCCAATGTATTGAAAAATATGGGTATTAAAAAAGGCGATGTTGTTGCTATTTACATGCCGATGGTGCCAGAAGCAGCGGTTGCCATGTTAGCATGTGCCCGCATTGGTGCTATTCACTCTGTTATTTTCGCAGGTTTTTCTCCTGATGCTGTATCCGGGCGTATCATCGATTCAAACACCAAATTGGTCATTACCGCCGATGAAGGATTAAGAGCCGGACGTACAATCCCCCTGAAAAAGAATGTTGATGACGCATTAAATAATGCAGCCGTTGTCAATGTATCCAATGTAATCGTTTTTAAACGTACTGGAAATATTGGTCACTGGCAATCTGGCCGTGACCTTTGGTGGCATGAATTGGTCGCAGACGCGAGTGCTGACTGTCCAGTTGAAGAGATAAATGCAGAAGACCCGCTGTTTATTCTCTATACCTCAGGCTCTACCGGTAAACCCAAAGGGGTACTGCACACCACTGGAGGTTACCTTGTATATGCATCTCTAACATTTAAATACGTATTCGATTATCAGCCGGGGGAAGTCTATTGGTGCACAGCCGATGTGGGATGGGTTACCGGACATAGCTACCTGCTCTACGGCCCCCTTTCCTGTGGTGCTATTACCCTAATGTTTGAAGGCGTACCAAACTATCCTGCGGTTAACCGCCTAAGTCAGATTATTGATAAACATCAGGTAAATATCCTATATACAGCACCCACAGCGATTCGTGCCCTGATGGCGGAAGGTGATAAAGCTATTGAAGGAACAAAACGTACTTCCCTGCGTATTATGGGATCAGTTGGCGAACCGATTAATCCGGAAGCTTGGGAATGGTATTACCAGAAAATTGGTAACAGCAAATGCCCAATTGTCGATACCTGGTGGCAAACAGAAACTGGTGGCTTCATGATCACACCACTACCAGGCGCAACCGAACTAAAAGCAGGTTCCGCAACGCTACCTTTCTTCGGTGTTCAGCCCGCATTGGTTGATAATCTTGGTGAACAACTAGAAGGTGTTTGTGAAGGAAACCTAGTTATTACCGATTCCTGGCCAGGACAAGCACGCTCACTATTTGGCGATCATGACCGTTTCGAACAAACCTATTTCTCTACCTTTAAGGGAATGTATTTTAGTGGTGATGGCGCACGCCGTGATGAAGATGGCTACTATTGGATAACTGGTCGTGTTGATGATGTGCTGAATATTTCCGGCCACCGTCTAGGTACTGCTGAAATTGAATCAGCTTTGGTCTCCCATCCTAAAATTGCAGAAGCTGCTGTCGTAGGTACCCCACATAATATTAAAGGGCAGGCAATTTATGCCTATGTCACCTTAAATCACGGTGAAGAACCCTCTCCAGAACTCTATACAGAAGTCCGTAATTGGGTACGTAAAGAAATCGGCCCGATTGCTACACCAGATATCCTACACTGGACAGACTCCTTACCAAAAACCCGTTCAGGAAAAATTATGCGTCGTATCCTGCGCAAAATAGCCTCCGGCGATACCAACAATCTAGGGGACATTTCAACACTAGCAGATCCAGGAGTAGTAGAAAAATTGTTAGAAGAAAAACAAACAATGAGTATTTCGTGACAAATCATGCCGCCGTAAGGCGGCTGTAATCAAAATATAATAAATATAATGAGGATATACTCCGATGAATGATGACATTTACCAAGGGATCGAGAATAACCCGCGTTTCAAAGAATTGGTTGAAAAGCGAGGACGTTTTGCATGGTTGCTATCAATAATCACATTAATTCTGTATGTCAGTTTTATTTTTCTCATTGCATTTGCACCTGAATGGCTAGGCACTCCCCTTTATAATGGTTCCAATATTACCCGCGGAATACCGGTTGGTATTGGTTTAATTGTTATTTCATTCATCTTAACCGGCCTATATGTCATCAGAGCCAATAGCGAGTTTGATCACCTTACCTCACAAATTCTCAGTGAGGTAACGAAATGAAAAATTTCCTGTTATTAGCAATAATGTTATTTCCTCATCTTACTTGGGCTAACGTAATCTCTGAAACTGGAGAAAGGCAACCTGTCAACATTCAGGCTATTATCATGTTTGTCCTGTTTGTTGGTTTCACACTCTATATCACTTACTGGGCCTCAAAAAAAACACGCTCCCGGACTGATTACTACACGGCGGGGGGACGTATTACGGGTTTCCAAAATGGAATGGCAATTGCGGGAGATTTTATGTCCGCAGCATCATTCCTCGGCATTTCCGCTTTAGTCTATACGTCTGGTTATGATGGACTAATTTATTCTATCGGCTTCTTGATTGGCTGGCCTATTATCCTATTTCTGATTGCTGAAAGATTAAGAAACCTTGGGCGCTATACTTTTGCCGATGTCGCGTCTTATCGGTTACAGCAACGCCCAATCCGTATATTATCTGCAATTGGCTCGCTGTTTGTTGTCGCCCTTTATCTTATTGCTCAGATGGTTGGTGCAGGTAAACTTATCGAATTGCTTTTTGGGCTTAATTACCATGTAGCGGTCGTATTGGTTGGTATCCTAATGGTACTTTATGTTCTGTTTGGCGGTATGCTAGCAACGACTTGGGTACAAATTATCAAAGCTATCCTATTACTAGCTGGTGCCACCTTTATGGCCCTTATGGTCATGAAAATAGTAAACTTCAATTTCAATACGTTGTTCAAAGAAGCCATTGCAGTCCACTCAAGAGGTGAAGCCATCATGAGTCCAGGAGGGTTGGTATCTGACCCAATATCCGCACTTTCTCTTGGTCTGGCATTGATGTTTGGTACTGCTGGTTTACCTCATATTATCATGCGTTTCTTTACTGTAAGTGATGCGAAAGAAGCCCGAAAGAGCGTTTTCTACGCTACTGGCTTTATTGGTTATTTTTACATTCTGACTTTTATCATCGGCTTCGGTGCTATTTTACTGGTTAGTCCAAACCCTTCCTTTAAAGATGCTACCGGCGCACTCATTGGTGGTACTAACATGGCAGCCGTTCACCTCGCTAGCGCAGTTGGAGGCAACCTGTTTCTGGGTTTTATCTCTGCTGTCGCCTTTGCCACAATTCTAGCCGTTGTTGCGGGGCTAACGCTGGCTGGCGCATCAGCAGTATCACATGACCTATATGCAAACGCCATTAAAAGCGGTAAAGCCAATGAACGAGATGAACTGAGAGTTTCAAAAATAACAGTTGTGATACTTGGGTTTATCGCAATCGGATTAGGTATTCTATTTGAGAACCAGAATATAGCTTTCATGGTTGGATTAGCATTTTCTATTGCTGCAAGTTGTAACTTCCCAATCATTCTTTTGTCTATGTACTGGCATAAACTCACTACCCGTGGTGCGTTAGTCGGAGGTTGGCTAGGATTAATTACAGCTGTCGTTTTAATGATTCTCGGTCCAACAATTTGGGTCAGCATTCTCGGTCACGAGAAACCAATCTATCCTTATGAATATCCAGCATTATTCTCAATGATTATCGCTTTTATTGGTTCATGGCTATTTTCTATCACCGATAATTCACAACAAGGTATGCAGGAAAGAGAACAATTTAGAATCCAATTTATTCGATCACAAACAGGACTTGGTATCGCACAAGGAAAAACACATTAATTACGTTTGTATGGCCAACCTCTCCTTCGGGAGAGGTATTTTCATTAAAAGCCATCTGAATTCAGAGCTATTTCACAAATTAACCTCTTGTTTTAATCCCAGGTTAATGATTAACTCTTTTATTTCAATTTATACCCGTTATCCTTCAAGTTGCCTCTTTGTTGGCTGCGCTCACTCACCCCGGTCACATAGTTATCTATGCTCCCGGGGATTCGCTCCCTTGCCGTCGCGATCCATCTTGAAATCCATTGGGTATATTAATTAAGTTATTAATCTGTATGCAAAATAAATGGCCGATTATTATTTTTTTGACTCTATCTTTACTACCGATAATCTTCATTAGTGATTTAAAAGGTGAGTATAAGTTAAAAATAATATTACTGAGTTTCTTACTAGCAAATGTTAACGCATTTTTTTATTGTTATAAATATCTTAAGCCATTGGTTTTACTTATTTCTATATTGTGGTCGCTTAATATATCCACATCATTTTTTTTCTTTAATGAACATCAGATAAATTTTTCTTCAACTATTGCCAACACTTTTATCAATACAAATAGCAATGAAGCTGTAGGTATGTTGTCCTACAATAAATACTATGTATTTTTCTTTATTTTCATGCTGTTAATATATTTTTTGTCTATTAGATGGCTCTCAAATAATATAGACAAAAGATTACTAAAATTCAGTTTATGGGTTTTTATTTTTTTCTGCCTATTAGTGCCTATTGACTACTATATCTCAGGAAAAAAATATTCAGATGATATTATTTTATCAGAACACTTTTTAATGGGAACACCATTCTATAACTCATCAGCAATGGTAAAAGCAATATATGATAATCAACAAATTAAAAATATTTCTTCTGTTAAAATGAATTTTAATTATATAAAAAAAGATAAAGATATTGATATCTACATATTACTGATAGGAGAATCAGCAAGAAGAGATCATATGTCTCTGTACGGTTATGATAAAACCACAACACCAACATTAGACACGATGCAGAAAAATATGCTGATATTCAATCAAGCTATTTCTCCAGCTCCAGTTACTATATTATCCGTACCTATTTCACTTTCTAATATTACTTTATACCAGCTCAGAAATAAGGCTCATTATGCTGACAATGTTATATCTTTAGCTAAAGATGCAGGGTTTAAGACAACTTGGATAAGTAACCAAGGAAGATCAGGTAAAAACAATAGTCTGATCACAATTATTGCTAATATGGCTGAAAGCCAAAAATGGAATGAATATATTGGATATGATGAAGAGTTACTAACCTATTTAGATGATTCATTAAAACAGAAAGGTAAGAAATTTATTATTATGCATATCTATGGCAGTCATGAGCCATCCTGTAACCGATTTCCCGAAAATAAACTAATATCTTTTTCATCGAACGAAGATGATAATTGCTATGACAGCTCAATAGTTTATACAGATCAGCTAATAGAGAAAGTTATTAATAAAATCAAAGATTATAAAGCATCTATTCTCTATTTTTCAGATCATGGATTACAACGTTTAGATAAAAATAGTGACATCCGTTATCACCACGGAGTTAGTCATCCTCGAAAAGAGGCTTATAATGTCCCCTTATTTATCTGGTATAACGATAATGTTAATCCAAGATATCGTCATACTGGTGTAATAAATACCCCTTTCTCAACTTCAGATAATTATTACCTTATCAGTGATTGGCTAGGTATTTATCATAAATCTCCAGAATACTGCCGTTCACCATTAAGCAATTGTTTCAAATCAGAGAAAGATCTAATGGTGATCGATGGTAATAAAAACTTAATAAAATATAATGATCTTCTTGATGAAAAATATATCAAAAATTCAGACAAGTGATTCCCAGATGTTTAAGTCTATTATCCTTGGCATCAACTCAAATAAATGATTCATATACATGAAAGAAGGATAACCACAATCTGTAATTTCTCAAACTTTTAATACAATAATAAGCCATAATGATGAATTAAATTTGAAATTTCACTACTGACTTTATATAAGCTTAAAAAATAGGTTTGAGTTATTTTTCGTATCAGCTACTTATAGCGGGTTTTAATTATTAACGGATAGATAAGAGCTGGCTAATTTTCTTAAAAGAATGCTCACCAGATGGAAATCCAAAATAACTAAACAGCCTTCTGCATCCATATGGGCTCTAAAAATGGTTCTCACCTTCCTACCCCTTGTATGCAACCGCCTTCAAACTCTACCTCTCAATGAGCCGTAGCCGTAACAGAAGCGATTACACATGAAGTGTGCCTAAATGATTTGGCAGTATCAGACCCCTGACCAGAAAACATGCCTAGATGAACTATGCACGCTATATCTGTATCTGGCTCATAAATGCAAAAACCCCCAGCTTTCGCTGAGGGTTTCTACGGTATTTAAAGCCTGGCAGTGTCCTACTCTCACATGGGGAGACCCCACACTACCATCGGCGCTACGGCGTTTCACTGCTGAGTTCGGCATGGGGTCAGGTGGGACCACCGCGCTATCGCCGCCAGGCATATTCGGTTTTCTTCCGGCCGTTGTCGCTCTTCTGCCACAACCACCCGAATCAATCTCTGAACAAGCGAAAAATCTCTCTCTTCTGTCTTCCGACACCAAAACACCTTCGGTGTTGTAAGGTTAAGCCTCTCGGTTCATTAGTACTGGTCAGCTCAATGCATCGCTGCACTTACACACCCAGCCTATCCACGTCTTCGTCTTAAACGTTCCTTCCGTGACCTCAGTCAGGGGAAGACTCATCTCAAGGCAAGTTTCCCGCTTAGATGCTTTCAGCGGTTATCTCTCCCGCACTTAGCTACCGGGCTATGCCATTGGCATGACAACCCGTACACCAGCGGTGCGTCCACTCCGGTCCTCTCGTACTAGGAGCAGCCCCTTTCAATCTTCCTGCGCCCACGGCAGATAGGGACCGAACTGTCTCACGACGTTCTAAACCCAGCTCGCGTACCACTTTAAATGGCGAACAGCCATACCCTTGGGACCTACTTCAGCCCCAGGATGTGATGAGCCGACATCGAGGTGCCAAACACCGCCGTCGATATGAACTCTTGGGCGGTATCAGCCTGTTATCCCCGGAGTACCTTTTATCCGTTGAGCGATGGCCCTTCCATTCAGAACCACCGGATCACTAAGACCTACTTTCGTACCTGCTCGAACCGTCACTCTCGCAGTTAAGCTGGCTTATGCCTTTGCACTAACCTCACGATGTCCGACCGTGATTAGCCAACCTTCGTGCTCCTCCGTTACCCTTTGGGAGGAGACCGCCCCAGTCAAACTACCCGCCAGACACTGTCCCCGGCCCGGTTTACGGGCCCAGGTGAGAACATCGAACATTCAAGGGTGGTATTTCAAGGATGGCTCCACGCAGACTGGCGTCCGCACTTCTCAGCCTCCCACCTATCCTACACATCAAGGCTCCATGTTCAGTGTCAAGCTATAGTAAAGGTTCACGGGGTCTTTCCGTCTTGCCGCGGGGACACTGCATCTTCACAGCGAGTTCAATTTCACTGAGTCTCGGGTGGAGACAGCCTGGCCATCATTACGCCATTCGTGCAGGTCGGAACTTACCCGACAAGGAATTTCGCTACCTTAGGACCGTTATAGTTACGGCCGCCGTTTACTGGGGCTTCTGTCAAGAGCCTCGCCTTGCGGCTAACCCCATCAATTAACCTTCCAGCACCGGGCAGGCGTCACACCGTATACGTCCACTTACGTGTTTGCACAGTGCTGTGTTTTTAATAAACAGTTGCAGCCAGCTGGTCTCTGCGACTGGCTTCAGCTCCGGAGGCAAACTCCTTCACCTACCGCCAGCGTGCCTTCTCCCGAAGTTACGGCACCATTTTGCCTAGTTCCTTCACCCGAGTTCTCTCAAGCGCCTGAGTATTCTCTACCTGACCACCTGTGTCGGTTTGGGGTACGATTCAATATGACCTGACGCTTAGAGGCTTTTCCTGGAAGCCGGGCATCAACCACTTCACCGCCGTAGCGGCTCGTCATCACGCCTCAGTGTTCACAGAAGAGCGGATTTCCCTGCTCCTCCCACCTACACGCTTAAACCGGGACAACCGTCGCCCGGATGGCCTAGCCTTCTCCGTCCCCCCTTCGCAGTCACATTCAGTACAGGAATATTAACCTGTTTCCCATCAGCTACGCCTCTCGGCCTCACCTTAGGGGTCGACTCACCCTGCCCCGATTAACGTTGGACAGGAACCCTTGGTCTTCCGGCGAGCGGGTTTTTCACCCGCTTTATCGTTACTTATGTCAGCATTCGCACTTCTGATACCTCCAGCAGGCCTCACAGCTCCACCTTCTCCGGCTTACAGAACGCTCCCCTACCCAATAACACTTGCGTGTCACTGCCGCAGCTTCGGTGCATGGTTTAGCCCCGTTACATCTTCCGCGCAGGCCGACTCGACCAGTGAGCTATTACGCTTTCTTTCAATGATGGCTGCTTCTAAGCCAACATCCTGGCTGTCTGGGCCTTCCCACATCGTTTCCCACTTAACCATGACTTCGGGACCTTAGCTGGCGGTCTGGGTTGTTTCCCTCTTCACGACGGACGTTAGCACCCGCCGTGTGTCTCCCGTGATACCATTCTTCGGTATTCGCAGTTTGCATCGGGTTGGTAAGCCGGGATGGCCCCCTAGCCGAAACAGTGCTCTACCCCCGAAGATGAATTCACGAGGCGCTACCTAAATAGCTTTCGGGGAGAACCAGCTATCTCCCGGTTTGATTGGCCTTTCACCCCCAGCCACAGGTCATCCGCTAATTTTTCAACATTAGTCGGTTCGGTCCTCCAGTTAGTGTTACCCAACCTTCAACCTGCCCATGGCTAGCTCACCGGGTTTCGGGTCTATACCCTGCAACTCTTTCGCCCAGTTAAGACTCGGTTTCCCTGCGGCTCCCCTATCCGGTTAACCTTGCTACAGAATATAAGTCGCTGACCCATTATACAAAAGGTACGCAGTCACCCTGATTAATCACGGCTCCCACTGCTTGTACGTACACGGTTTCAGGTTCTCTTTCACTCCCCTCGCCGGGGTTCTTTTCGCCTTTCCCTCACGGTACTGGTTCACTATCGGTCAGTCAGGAGTATTTAGCCTTGGAGGATGGTCCCCCCACCTTCAGACAGGATTTCTCGTGTCCCGCCTTACTCATCGAACTCACAGCCATACCATCTTCGAGTACGGGGCTGTCACCCTCTCTCGCCGGCCTTTCCAGACCGTTCCTCTGATGCTATCGCTGATGCAGGTTCTGGGCTCCTCCCCGTTCGCTCGCCGCTACTGGGGGAATCTCGGTTGATTTCTTTTCCTCGGGGTACTGAGATGTTTCAGTTCCCCCGGTTCGCCTCATTAACCTATGAATTCAGTTAATGATAGTGCAACTCATTGCACTGGGTTTCCCCATTCGGACATCGCCGGCTCTGTCGCTTCATATCAGCTCACCGACGCTTTTCGCAGATTAGCACGTCCTTCATCGCCTCTGACTGCCTAGGCATCCACCGTGTACGCTTAGTCGCTTAACCTCACAACCCGAAACTGTCTCGGACTGTTCAGCTTGAGAGACACCTCAACAATACCTCGGCGATATTATTGAGTATTTCAATTTTTCAGCTTGTTCCAGATTGTTAAAGAGCATCTATCGCTAAACAGATTCACCTAAATCCGCTTAAAGATAACCTGACAACGCCTTTCACCCGTCATCCCGCAATATGGCGTCCCCTAGGGGATTCGAACCCCTGTTACCGCCGTGAAAGGGCGGTGTCCTAGGCCTCTAGACGAAGGGGACCCGCTGGTCAGCTTCGCAGACTCATTTGCACTCTATTTTCATCAGACAATCTGTGTGAGCACTGCACTCAACCTATCTCAGGTAAGGAGGTGATCCAACCGCAGGTTCCCCTACGGTTACCTTGTTACGACTTCACCCCAGTCATGAGCCACAAAGTGGTCAGCGCCCCCCTTTCGGTTAAGCTACCGACTTCTTTTGCAACCCACTCCCATGGTGTGACGGGCGGTGTGTACAAGGCCCGGGAACGTATTCACCGTAGCATGCTGATCTACGATTACTAGCGATTCCGACTTCATGGAGTCGAGTTGCAGACTCCAATCCGGACTACGACAGACTTTGTGTGTTCCGCTTGCTCTCGCGAGGTCGCTTCACTTTGTATCCGCCATTGTAGCACGTGTGTAGCCCTACTCGTAAGGGCCATGATGACTTGACGTCATCCCCACCTTCCTCCGGTTTATCACCGGCAGTCTCCTTTGAGTTCCCACCTTCACGTGCTGGCAACAAAGGATAAGGGTTGCGCTCGTTGCGGGACTTAACCCAACATTTCACAACACGAGCTGACGACAGCCATGCAGCACCTGTCTCTCAGTTCCCTAAGGCACTTCGCTGTCTCCAGCAAATTCTGAGGATGTCAAGAGTAGGTAAGGTTCTTCGCGTTGCATCGAATTAAACCACATGCTCCACCGCTTGTGCGGGCCCCCGTCAATTCATTTGAGTTTTAACCTTGCGGCCGTACTCCCCAGGCGGTCGATTTAACGCGTTAGCTTCGGAAGCCACCGTTCAAGACCGCAACCTCCAAATCGACATCGTTTACAGCGTGGACTACCAGGGTATCTAATCCTGTTTGCTCCCCACGCTTTCGCACCTGAGCGTCAGTCTTCGTCCAGGGGGCCGCCTTCGCCACCGGTATTCCTCCACATCTCTACGCATTTCACCGCTACACATGGAATTCTACCCCCCTCTACGAGACTCCAGTCAACCAGTCTTAGATGCCATTCCCAGGTTGAGCCCGGGGATTTCACATCTAACTTAATTGACCGCCTGCGTGCGCTTTACGCCCAGTCATTCCGATTAACGCTTGCACCCTCCGTATTACCGCGGCTGCTGGCACGGAGTTAGCCGGTGCTTCTTCTGCGGGTAACGTCAAAGTCCAGCCCTCTTCAGGCTAAACCCTTCCTCCCCGCTGAAAGTACTTTACAACCCGAAGGCCTTCTTCATACACGCGGCATGGCTGCATCAGGCTTGCGCCCATTGTGCAATATTCCCCACTGCTGCCTCCCGTAGGAGTCTGGGCCGTGTCTCAGTCCCAGTGTGGCTGGTCATCCTCTCAGACCAGCTAGAGATCGTCGCCTAGGTAGGCCATTACCCTACCTACCAGCTAATCCCATCTGGGTTCATCCGACGGCGTGAGGCCCTTTCAGGTCCCCCACTTTGGTCTCGCGACATTATGCGGTATTAGCCACCGTTTCCAGTGGTTATCCCCCGCCCTCGGGCAGATCCCCAGACATTACTCACCCGTCCGCCGCTCGTCAGCAAAAGCGCAGGCGCTTTCCTGTTACCGCCCGACTTGCATGTGTTAGGCCTGCCGCCAGCGTTCAATCTGAGCCATGATCAAACTCTTCAATTTAAAGTTTGATGCTCAAAGAATTCTGACTAATTATTTCGTAATGAATTAACTGTTGTTCACTCTTCAAGACTTTAAAACGTATTTTTTTGTGATACGGTCTTGTGAGTGCCCACACAGATTGTCTGATTAATTGTTAAAGAGCAGGCTGACATAAAAAATAACATTCTCGTTCAGCCGGGCTGCGTATACTACGCTGTTCGCCCGCAGAGTCAAGCACTGATTATCGCTTTCTCTGCCCGACCTCACAATGTTTATCAGCGTTGTGTCGGTCAGTGGTGGCGCATTATAGGGAATTCTTTGACGCTGGCAAGCATTTATTTGAAAAAAACTTTTATTCGAGGATTTTTTCAACAAAATGATGATATAAAGAACAAAAAGCCTATTTTTTGATGCCTTTAATTGCTTTAGGTAAGTCTGCAAGACTATTTATTATCAAATTAGCCGCTTGTTCAGCTTCAGTGTTAACGGGTTTACCTGTGCGAACTAATACTTTAGTGCCAATTTTTGCCAACGTCGCGGCTTGCATATCTTCGAGTTTGTCACCAATCATAAAAGAAGCCGTCATATCGATACTCAGCTCCCTCTGCGCATCCAGTAACATACCCGGCTGCGGTTTACGGCAGTCACAACTCTTCTTATATTGCTCTTCAGTTGCATCTGGGTGATGAGGGCAATAATAAATGCCATCCAAATCCACACCACGGTCTGCTAGCGACCAATCCATCCATTCCGTCAGTTGCAAAAACTGCTCTTCATCGAAAATTCCACGGGCAATACCTGACTGGTTTGTGACTAATACCAGTGCATACCCCATCTTTTTCAATTCAATCATGGCTTCAATGACACCATCGATAAATTGAAAATCATCTATTTCATGTACATAACCATGATCGATATTTATTGTTCCGTCACGATCTAAAAATACGGCAGGAATACCTTGTGTCACCCGATTGCTCCAAAAATGTAAGAAGCCCCCAGTATCGCATGATTTAGCCATGAATGAGAATGCAGCAATTAATTTATTCACAGTTGACTTAGACGTCTAGACACCTTAACATCCGATTAAACGGGTGGTTTGCTTTTTCAAAAATGTTCAAGCTATCAATTTTCAAAATTTTTATAAAAATAAATAAGAATAAAAATGATAAAACTGTTTCATATCAATAAAATATTCCAGCAGGGTGCCCGTTCTATTAACGCGCTTTCAGATATCAGCCTGCATGTTCCGCAAGGGCAAATTTACGGTGTTATTGGCTCATCCGGCGCAGGTAAAAGTACACTAATTCGCTGTGTAAATATGCTTGAGCGCCCAACTTCCGGGCAAGTATTGGTTAATGGTCAGGATTTAACTATCTTGTCTGATAGTGATTTAACTCGTGCACGTCGTCGTATCGGCATGATTTTCCAACACTTCAATTTGCTCTCTTCAAGAACAGTGTTCGGCAACATAGCTTTGCCTTTGGAATTGGATAACATTCCAAAAGCCGAAATCAAAAAACGGGTAGACGAGCTATTGGAGCTTGTTGGTCTTACAGATAAGCATGATGCCTATCCAGCAAATCTCTCTGGCGGACAGAAGCAACGTGTTGCTATTGCCCGTGCTCTAGCTAATTCACCTAAAGTACTTTTATGTGATGAAGCAACCAGCGCTCTAGATCCTGCAACAACTCGTTCTATTCTAGAATTATTGAAAGATATTAATCGCCGTTTGGGGCTAACTATTCTGTTAATTACACATGAAATGGATGTCGTCAAACGTATTTGTGACCAAGTAGCCGTTATCAGTGGCGGGCAACTGATTGAACAAGACATTGTTAGTGAAGTATTCTCTCATCCCAAGACACCTATCGCTCAGGCATTTATTCAGTCAACTTTGCATCTGGATATCCCTGAAGATTATGTACAAAA
Organism: Photorhabdus sp. RW14-46; assembly: GCF_963887965.1. Taxonomy (NCBI): domain Bacteria; kingdom Pseudomonadati; phylum Pseudomonadota; class Gammaproteobacteria; order Enterobacterales; family Morganellaceae; genus Photorhabdus; species Photorhabdus sp. RW14-46. The sequence continues at coordinate 183,848 of NZ_CAWPHH010000002.1, forward strand.
AATGCAAAGCCACCCAGCACCAAATCTTAGTCCATTATTGAAATTAGAGTTCACCGGTCAGTCTGTAGATGCTCCACTGATTTCAATGGCAGTACGTCGTTTTAATATTGATATGAATATATTAAGTTCTCAAATCGACTATGCCGGTGGCGTAAAATTTGGTGTGATGTTAGCTGAATTACACGGTGAAAATGGTGGCGTTGAGTCAACGATTAAGTTTTTACAAGATCATCATGTGAAAGTAGAGGTTCTCGGTTATGTCTGAAGGAATGATGTTATTACTGGCTAAAGGCGTCTGGGAAACTCTAGTAATGACTTTTGTTTCTGGTTTCTTTGGCTTCATTATCGGGCTGCCGATAGGTGTATTGTTATATGTCACCCGTCCCAATCAAATTATGGAAAATAGTAAACTCTATCGTTTTCTTTCAGCGGTAGTTAATATTTTCCGTTCTATCCCATTTATTATTTTACTGGTGTGGATGATTCCTTTTACCAGACTAATTGTGGGAACATCGATCGGTTTACAAGCTGCCATTGTCCCATTAACCATAGGTGCTGCACCATTTATTGCTCGTATGGTGGAAAATGCTTTATTAGAAATTCCATCGGGACTCATTGAAGCTGCTAGAGCAATGGGAGCATCCCCATTCCAGATTATAAAGAAAATTCTGTTACCTGAAGCATTACCTGGTTTGCTCAATGCAGCCACAATTACCCTCATAACTTTAGTCGGTTATTCTGCAATGGGAGGTGCGGTAGGTGCAGGCGGATTAGGCCAGATTGGTTACCAATACGGATATATCGGCTATAATGCAACAGTAATGAATACCGTATTAGTGTTACTGGTTATTTTAGTTTATTTAATTCAATTAAGTGGTGACCATTTAGTCAAGGCCACAACACGTAAATAACAAGATTATTTTAATAGCAGTACCTGTGTCGGTGCTAATAAATCAGTATTCTATAGGGGTAAAGTATGTCTGTTAAATTAAAAACCATCGCAACTATCAGCGCTCTTTTAGGTTCATTAATTCTATCTGGCTGCGGGCAGGAAAAACAAGATCCAAACCATATTAAAGTAGGCGTTATCGTTGGTGCAGAGCAGGAAGTGGCTGAAATTGCAAAAAAAGTCGCTAAAGATAAATATGGTCTTGATGTAGAACTGGTAACCTTTAATGATTTTGTATTGCCAAACGAAGCTCTGAGCAAAGGCGATATTGATCTGAATGCATACCAGCACAAACCCTATATGGATCAGCAAATCAAAGATCGTGGTTATAAGATGGTCACCGTTGGCAACTCTTTTGTTTATCCAATTGCGGGTTATTCCAAAAAAATTAAGTCCTTGGATGAATTGCAGGATGGTTCCCAAATTGCGTTACCAAACGATCCAACGAACTTAGGCCGTTCTTTATTACTGTTACAGAAACAAGGTTTAATTAAATTGAAAGATGGCATAGGCTTATTACCAACGGTTCTAGACGTTGTTGAAAATCCTAAGAATTTAAAACTAGTCGAATTGGAAGCACCACAATTGCCACGTTCACTGGATGATCAAAAAATTGCTCTCGCCATCATTAATACAACCTATGCAAGCCAGATTGGTCTGACTCCAGCAAAAGATGGTTTATTTGTTGAAGATAAAAATTCTCCATATGTAAACCTACTGGTTAGTCGAGAAGATAATAAAGATGCTGAAAACGTTAAGAAATTCGTTAAGGCATATCAATCAGACGAAGTTGATGAAGCTGCCAATAAGATCTTTAATGGTGGTGCAGTGAAAGGTTGGTAATCTTTCATATTACGTTCATCGATATTAGAATAATCAGGCGGACAGATTGTCCGCCTGATTTATTATGGCATCATGTTTTCGGTATTTTTTGTTAACCTGATCGACTCGCTTAACTCTAACAGTAAAAATTCGAGGATCTATCATGCGTAGGCTACTTGCCTCTTTATTAGCACTGTCCATAACAGGATGTTCAGTACAACAAGCAACATTTCCTGACGCTTCCCAGTTATCAGATATGAAGTACACAAAACTATCAACCGGAGAAAAAAAACATTTCTCTTCATCCGTAAAGTTATATACCAAAAGTGAAGAATTATTAGGTGTCTCATTTAAAGATTTAGGGATTGTTTCTGGTCAATCGTGTCGTAGTTCCTTACAGGATCCACCCGCGAATATCATCGTGGCTCGCAACCAGATGATGACCAAAGCAGCTTATTTGAATGCTAACGCTGTTTTATTGCATCAATGCGAAATATTATCAGGCCAAGGATGCTACCAGATAGCAATATGTGAAGGTTCAGCCTTGCTTATCACCCAATGACCGATTTCCATTTCACGCAGATAGGGGTTATCCACTCCCCTTATAAAGAAAAATTTGCCGTTCCCCGCCAACCCGGTCTTATTGAAGATGGTGGTGGGAAACTGGTACTTCTTCCTCCCTATAATCAACCGGATGCAGTTCGTGGTCTGGAACAATTTAGTCATCTGTGGGTTATTTTCATCTTCCATCAAACAATAGAAGGCGGCTGGAAGCCAATGGTGCGTCCTCCTCGTTTAGGTGGCAATGCAAAAATGGGCGTATTCGCAACCCGTTCGACTTTTCGGCCTAATCCAATTGGCATGTCTCTGATTGAACTTAAAGGAATCGAATACAGGAAAGGTCGAGTTATTCTGGAACTGGGTAGCCTGGATTTAGTTGATGGTACGCCGGTTATCGATATTAAGCCTTATCTGCCTTTCGCTGAATGTCAGCCACATGCAATGGCGGGTTTTGCGCAGCAAGCTCCTTCTACCGATATGGAAGTGGTATTTTCGCCTGCCGCTGAGCAACAGCTAATCTCAATTCAAAATATTTATCCGAATTTACGCCGTTTTATCAGTCAAGTTTTAGCCCAAGATCCTCGTCCAGCTTACCGGAGAAGAGAACAGGAAAATCGGGAATATGCTGCTCATTTACTGGATTTTAATGTGCGCTGGAAAATCTGTGGCACATTGACCGAAGTAGTCTCCATAGATCCCCATTAAAAATCAGCATATACCCTTTTGGCATCTTAAACTCACTGGTAGACTAAAGACTTATTTTCGTTTTTTTATTGGCTGGCAAATTTCTGCCAGTCAGAAGCAATTTGCTGCTCTAATGGAACCTAACAATGCGTACTAGCCAATATCTGCTCTCTACATTAAAAGAGACTCCTGCCGATGCGGAGGTTGTCAGCCATAAGCTGATGCTGCGTGCGGGCATGATCCGTAAGCTCGCTTCAGGTCTGTACAATTGGATGCCTACAGGTATCCGTGTACTCAAAAAAGTCGAAAAAATTGTTCGAGAAGAGATGAACAATACCGGAGCGATTGAAATATCTATGCCCGTCGTACAACCGGCAGATCTATGGCAAGAAAGTGGCCGCTGGGAACAATATGGTCCAGAGTTACTGCGTTTTGTTGACCGAGGTGATCGTCCTTTTGTACTAGGCCCAACTCATGAAGAGGTCATCACTGATCTGATCCGCAATGAAGTCAGCTCATATAAGCAGTTACCACTGACTCTATTCCAGATCCAGACTAAATTTCGCGATGAAGTTCGCCCTCGTTTTGGCGTGATGCGCTCCCGTGAATTCCTAATGAAAGATGCTTACTCTTTCCATGCTACCCAGACATCATTACAAGAAACTTACGACAACATGTACGAAGCCTACAGCAAAATTTTTACCCGTATAGGTTTGGATTTTCGTGCTGTTCTGGCTGATACCGGTTCCATCGGTGGTAGTGCTTCTCATGAATTTCAGGTTCTGGCAGCCAGTGGAGAAGATGATATCGTCTTCTCCACTGAATCCAACTACGCAGCCAATATTGAATTAGCCGAAGCTGTTGCCCCCGCTCATGATCGCGCAGTACCAACAGAAGAGATGCATCTGGTAGATACCCCAAACGCAAAAACAATTGCTGAACTGGTTGAGCAATTCAATCTACCAATTGAGAAAACAGTTAAAACCCTGATGGTTCACGCAGCAGAAGGAACAAGTCATAAATTGATCGCCTTACTGGTTCGCGGCGACCATGAACTTAATGAAATCAAGGCAGAGAAATTATCTTTAGTTGCCAGCCCACTGACTTTCGCTACCGAAGAAGAGATTCGCTCAATTGTTGGTGCAGGCCCGGGTTCATTGGGACCTGTCAATCTGCCAATACCTGCTATTATTGACCGCAGTGTGGCAGTGATGAGTGACTTTGGCGCAGGTGCCAATATCAATGACAAACACTATTTCGGTATTAACTGGGAGCGTGATCTACCAGTACCAGAGGTTGCTGATATCCGTAATGTTGTTGAAGGTGATGCCAGCCCGGATGGTAAAGGTACATTGCTCATCAAACGTGGTATTGAAGTGGGTCATATCTTCCAGCTTGGCACCAAATATTCTAATGCCATGAAAGCGACGGTTCAAGGCGAAGACGGCCACAATCAGATAGTCACTATGGGCTGTTATGGTATTGGCGTCACTCGTATTGTCGCCGCAGCGATTGAACAAAATCACGATGACCGCGGTATCATCTGGCCTGATGCAATTGCACCATTCCAAGTTGCTATTTTGCCAATGAATATGCACAAGTCATACCGTGTTAAAGAAGTTGCAGAGAAACTGTATGCCGATCTACACGCTAGCGGTATTGATGTTATTTTTGATGATCGCAAGGAACGCCCAGGCGTGATGTTTGCCGATATGGAGCTTATCGGTGTACCACACACTGTCGTTATTGGTGACCGTAATCTTGATAATGGCGAAGTAGAATATAAACATCGTCGCGATGATGAAAAACAGATGCTGAAACTAGACAATGTTGTTGATTACCTGAAGCAACAACTTGGTTGTTAATTAGGATTATTCAGTAACTTATTGAATAACTTGGTGATAATGGTCATATCGCAACAGAGCATTTTACGCTGCTTAGCCCATTATCACCATTCATACTGAAGCTAGAATTATTTCTTCATATTACAAGATTTCGATTTATCGAAATGGATTTTACCTGTCTGAATCAAGGCAGGATCAAATTGCCCATCTTCCATTGAAGGGCGGACGCTGTAATAGCCTTCAACTTCAACATAAACCGGCGCTCCACCTTCCACACCGACTTGGTGATAGCCTTGCTCCAAATCCAGACTTTCCGTTACAGCATACCGCTTACCCGTACTACAATCTGTAAACAAAGCAGCATCAGCCATATAACTGTATTCACCCGCCAATTTCTTCGGTTTTACCCGTTGCAGTTCATAATTGAATGATGATTCAATTTTATTGCCTTCAATATCCAGCATTACCAGGTTTTCACCTTTCGACAGATAATAAGATTTCTGGTCGTCTGATTTTGTCAGGCGAATTTTCTCTCCATCTTTCGCCCATAGACCGGATTCAAAGAACGACTGGTCACCATCACGAGCGCCAATATAAGTTTGTTCCAGAATATAAGTACCGTCATTATCCAATAACAGTGTGGTATCAATACCAGAACAATCAGCACAAGGAAGAGCACCATGAAAAGTCTGATCTACTGGCTGTGAACTCATTTGCTGTGCTGAGTTACCTTTACATCCCATCAAAGTAGATACGCCCACAGCAACTAACGCTGTCAAAAGTTTTTTATTCACATTTATCTCCACACAGTATAATGAGCTTTATAATTCTCATCTTATAAGTAACACAAGGAACATAGCGATTATTCAAGCTTAATAGCGTAAATACTGTCCTTCTTAAGGATGTTACTCAATAATAGCAAAATAACGTGGGCCGATTTTAATACTTCTGTCAGGAACTTGCTGTGAAATAAGACTTTTATTTACTTACTGTTCAGAATGAATAACCAAAGTTATTCATTAATCACGATTGATTTCCTGTGCTATAGTCATTAATAGTGCTTTTGAGTTACAATTTTTAACAACCACGGGCGGCAATAACCGCCACTAACCATAGTGGTGAGCGAATATGTCTATAAATACTGAATATCAACCAATTAACTGTGACGACTACGACAATCTTGAGTCAACTTGCCAACATCAGCTCCACCTCCACATAAAGTTGCGGGGTGGGGAAGTTATTGAAGGAAAAGCCTGTGATTTGGTTTTAAGAAAAAAAGTTGAATACTTGATCATTGAAACAGAAGGTAAACCTTGTGAATTGCGGTTAGATCATATTGCTAGTTTCAGTCACCCTAAGATTGGCACTATTATTATTGAACCCTCTGAATCTTGATAGAAAACAGCCGCCTTTGGCGGCTTAACTTTTTATTTTAACAGCGTTTTATGCCAGTTCATTGTTAACATCTTCCTTCCTTCTGCCGCTTCACTTTCCTTGGTGACAAAAACACCTAACGCCGCTATCAATTGTTCGTTGTAATAAAGCAATGGAATTCGCTCTCTAAGCCATGGAGCAACCCCAAGCTCTTGCCACAATTTTTTACTATGCCGGGAGTGTTGACGCCCCACAATACTTATCATTCCCTGGACACCAAAGCGAATAGTCACTCGTTCATTATCAGCCGGGGCCCTTACTTGAATACCGCGGTCAGCAATATTCAATTCTCCTAAGCGATCCGGTAATACCAAAGTATTGCAAATATCCCACTCAAGAATAGTCTCTCTCAAAGATTGCCATTGAGGAACCAACCAGAGTTTTTGCTTATAACGGCGTACATCATATTTACCAAATTGTAGCCGAGGCTCCGCATCAGTACGAGCCAGAGCCACCTCATACCAAAGCCGGTTAATCTGCTCTCGTGAAGGCATTTTCATCTCATGGTAACCAAACCAACGGCGTAACAAAGCATTTCGTTTAGCTTCTGAACATACAGCCAAAGACAAAATACCCAAAGCACCATCTTGGGTTATTAACTCTTTCAAAGACTCATTCAGTAACTCATCTAGAAGCTGCTCTTGTTCACCACATAAACTTGCACTACGAGCAGCAGCTTTAGGGAAATGCGACCAACGTTGATTTAGTAACGGCATGATATGTAAGCGCAGAAAATTTCTGTCATAACGATCATCTTGATTACTATCGTCTTCAATCCAATTCAGACGATGTTTACTGGCATACTTTTCCAATTCATTCCGGCTATAGTCAAGTAACGGACGTAACAATAATGTATCAGCAAATACAGCGATTGAAGGCATAGAAGCAAGACCTGCCGGACCACTACCTCGCTTTAATGCCAGTAAAAAAGTCTCCGCCTGATCATCAAGATGTTGAGCTGTTACCAAAACTTCATCTTTTTGTAATTCGCTCTTGAATACCTGATATCGAGCATCACGAGCAGCAGCCTCAATCCCCTTTTGACGAGCATCTATCGTTACTCTTGCAGAATGAAACTCCACTTGCCAGTCATCACAGATCAGCTGACAATGTTCAATCCACTGATCTGCTTTTAGGTTTAAACCGTGGTGAATATGTATTGCCCTTAGTTGAATTTTCTGATTATGTTGATTACGCCAATTAACCAACAAATGAAGCAAAACAGAGGAATCTAGCCCACCACTGAATCCAACCAAGATTTTCTTATATTCACCAAGCTGTTTAGCCAAGGTGACAAATAGTCTCTCATCAATGTTTGCCATTATAGATTCAAGAGTTCCTTAGCTTGCAATAATATGAATTCATTATTATACCCGTTATCTTTCAAGTTGCTTCTTTGTTGGCTGCTCTCGCTCACCCCGGTCACATAGTTATCTATGCTCCCGGGGATTCGCTCCCTTGCCGCCACGATGCATCTTGAAATCCAGAGGGTATATCTACTTTAGTAAGTTTAAAACCTCTGTCAGTCAGATAATGTTCTTCACTACTTTCATTAACAATATGAAATGATAAAAAGAAGCAGAAACAGTAAAGGATGGAAGTGGCTGAAATTTATCATTTCCAGTCAGTTACCATCCCTTATCCAAACAATTAATTCAAATATCAGCAATAACCATATTGCATCAAGCGCTGATATCGGCGGTTGACTAATTCTTCAGATGTCAAATGATCAAGCTCTGCCAGGTCAATCAACAACTGAGCTTTCAACGACGTGGATATTGCTTCATAGTCACGATGAGCACCACCTAATGGCTCTGAAATCACAGTATCGACCAACTCCAACTCTTTCAAACGAGGAGCAGTGATCCCCATAGCTTCTGCCGCCAAAGGTGCTTTTTCCGCGCTTTTCCACAAAATTGAGGCACAACCTTCTGGGGAGATAACAGAATAAGTACTATATTGCAGCATATTCACTTTATCACCAACACCAATCGCCAATGCACCACCAGAGCCACCTTCACCAATCACAGTACAAATAACAGGCACAGACAGGCGGGACATTTCACGCAAGTTGCGAGCTATCGCCTCAGATTGACCACGTTCTTCTGCACCAACCCCAGGATATGCACCAGGAGTATCAATGAAAGTAATAATTGGCAGTTTAAAACGCTCTGCCATTTCCATCAGGCGCAAAGCTTTACGATAACCTTCTGGCGCTGGCATACCGAAATTACGGCGAATTTTTTCTTTGGTTTCACGGCCTTTTTGGTGACCAATCACCATCACTGGACGTCCATCAATACGAGCCAGACCACCCACAATTGCTTTGTCATCAGCATAAGCACGATCACCAGCAAGCTCTTCAAAATCAGTAAAAATATGCTGAATATAGTCCAACGTATAAGGACGACGTGGGTGACGAGCAAGCTGAGCAATTTGCCAGGCACCTAAATCTGAAAAGATTTTGCGAGTCAATTCCAGACTTTTTTCCCGCAAACGTTGTACTTCTTCATCCAGATTTATATCTAATTTTTCACCTTGACGGCTAACTGCGGTTAGCGAATCAATTTTCGCTTCCAGCTCGGCAATCGGCTGTTCAAATTCAAGAAAATTCAGACTCATAACATTCCTAATTTTAGTCAAATTCTAATTCTACCTGCTCATTACCCAGCAGAGTTCGCAAATCTGTCAGAAGGTTATCCGTTGGCGTTACCCTCCACGTCGCGCCAAATCTTAAACGGGCGCGGGCGTCTTCCCTCTGGTAATAAAGATGAACCGGTATCGTTCCCGAACGATGTGGTTCCAATGCACTACGAAGACGGCTCAACAATTGATCATCAATTTGCCTGTCTGACAGCGAGATAGCAAGCCCACGCGCATATTTTTCACGCGCTTCACTAATATCCATTAATTCACGGGCTGTCATTTTAAGACCGCCATTGAAATCATCAAAGCTGACCTGACCTGTAGCGATTAATATCCGGTCTTGTTCTAGCAAATGCCGATATTTCTCCAAAGCATCGGAAAATAACATAACTTCTAGACGTCCTGAACGATCATCTAAAGTACAAATACCAATCCGGTTACCTCGTTTGGTTATAATCACTTTGGATGCCAGCACCAAACCTATCACAGTTGTTACTTGACCGCGTGGGGTTGGATTCACATCTTTTAACCGCAATCCACTAGTATAACGCTCAATTTCTTTTAAATAACGGGTGATAGGATGCCCAGTTAAATAGAGACCTAGCGTTTCCCGTTCACCATCAAGAACAATCTGTTCCGGCCATTGAGAAATATTGGCATAAGAGCGTTCCACTTCTTCTGGCGCTTCAGCTAATACACCAAACATATCAGTCTGACCAGTAGCTTCTGCTTTAGCATGTTGATCTGCCGCTTTTAGCGCATCTTCCAACGAAGACATCAGTGCTGCACGGTGCGGCCCTAAACGGTCAAATGCCCCTGACATGATCAGTTTTTCCATCACTCGGCGATTTAACTTCTTGGTGTCAACACGGGCACATAAATCAAACAGTTCTCTAAAATAACCATCTTTCTGACGAGCTTCGATGATCGCTTCAATCGGCCCTTCACCTACCCCTTTAATTGCGCCGATTCCATATACGATCTCCCCATCATCATTAACGTGGAAATGATACAAACCACTATTAATATCAGGTGGTAAGATTTTCAGCCCCATGCGCCAGCATTCATCAATCAACCCAACGACTTTTTCTGTATTATCCATATCCGCAGTCATTACCGCAGCCATGAATTCAGCCGGGTAATGCGCTTTCAACCATAAAGTCTGATAAGAAACCAAGGCATACGCAGCAGAATGAGATTTATTAAATCCATAACCGGCAAACTTCTCTACCAGGTCAAAGATTTTCATTGCCAGTTCGCCATTAATACCCAGTTTCTTTGCACCGTCTTCAAAAACAGAACGCTGCTTAGCCATCTCCTCCGGCTTTTTCTTACCCATCGCCCGTCGGAGCATATCTGCACCACCGAGAGTATATCCCGCCAGCACCTGAGCAATCTGCATCACTTGTTCTTGATAAAGGATGATGCCGTAAGTTGGCTCCAACACAGGCTGTAGAGATTCGTGCTGCCACTGTATATCTGGGTATGAGAGCTCTTCCCGGCCATGTTTGCGGTCAATGAAGTTATCCACCATGCCTGACTGCAAGGGACCTGGACGGAATAAAGCGACAAGCGCGATCATATCTTCGAAGCAATCGGGACGCAGACGTTTAATCAGATCCTTCATACCACGGGATTCCAGCTGAAATACTGCTGTTGTTTCAGCGCGTTGCAACATATCAAAGCTTTTAGCATCGTTCAGCGGAATCGCTGCAATATCAATCGGCTCTAGACCTTTCTTCGTTCTACGCGCGTTGATCATCTCCAATGCCCAGTTGATAATGGTCAGTGTTCTCAGCCCGAGGAAGTCAAATTTCACCAACCCTGCATATTCCACATCATTTTTATCAAACTGAGTAACCGGGTTCAAACCTTCCGGGTCACAATAGAGAGGCGAAAAATCGGTGATCTTAGTTGGGGCGATAACCACCCCACCCGCATGTTTCCCTGCATTACGAGTGACACCTTCCAATTTACGCGCCATATCTATCAGTGCTTTAACTTCCTCATCCGCTTCATAGATTTCAGGAAGTTGTGGCTCAGCGGCAAATGCTTTCTCCAACGTCATACCGGGATCAAGCGGTATCAATTTGGAAATCCTATCAACAAATCCGTATGGATGCCCTAGCACGCGGCCAACATCCCGAATTACTGCTTTCGCTGCCATTGTACCGAATGTAATGATCTGAGATACGGCATTACGACCATACATATCAGCCACATGATCAATCACTAGATCGCGTTTTTCCATACAAAAATCGACGTCAAAATCGGGCATGGAAACACGTTCAGGGTTAAGGAATCGTTCAAAGAGCAGATCAAATTCCAAAGGATCGAGATCGGTTATTTTTAGGGCATAAGCCACCAGAGAACCTGCTCCCGAACCACGTCCCGGACCAACAGGAACACCGTTGTCTTTCGACCACTGAATGAATTCCATCACGATCAGGAAGTAGCCCGGGAATCCCATTTGGTTGATAACCCGAAGTTCAATATCGAGTCTCTCATCATATTCAGGACGTTTTTCTGCGCGTACTTTAGGATCCGGGTAGAGAAATGCTAAACGTTCTTCCAACCCTTGTTGAGATCTATTTATCAGATAATCTTCGGTACTCATTTCTCCCGTAGGGAATTGCGGCAGGAAATATTCACCAAGGCGAATAGTGACATTACAGCGCTTAGCAATTTCTACACTGTTTTCCAGCGCTTCAGGAATATCAGCGAATAGCTCACACATTTCCTGCTCACTACGCAGATATTGCTGAGGGCTGTAATTTTTCGGACGTTTAGGATCAGCCAAGGTATAGCCATCATGAATCGCTACGCGAATCTCATGAGCATCGAAATCTTCGCCATCAATGAAACAAACGTCATTAGTTGCAACAACAGGCAGGCTTTTTTCCGTTGCCAATGCCACCGCCGCATGAAGATAACTTTCTTCATCTGCACGGCCAGTACGGATCAGCTCCAAATAATAACAGCCGGGAAAATGTTCCTGATAAAACTCAAGGCATTGGTCCACCATAGCCTGATTACCACGCAACAAGAACTTACCCACATCCCCCATACGACCACCGGAGAGCAGAATTAGCCCTTCTTTATAGTTTATCAGCCATTCCTGTTTAATTGTCGGACCAATCGCACCATATCCCTTCTGATAAGCCTCTGATATCAGCAATGTCAGGTTATGGTAACCCGTATTATTGCGCGCAAGAATGGTCAGGCTAGCGTGCTCATCACCAAGCAGTTCATTTTCTACATAAAAATCAGCACCAATAATCGGTTTTATTCCTGCTCCATGAGCACTGCCGTAAAATCTCACCAGCCCACACAAATTAGTAAAATCAGTGATCGCAAAAGCCGGCATACCTAATTGCGCAACCTTTTTCACTAAAGGGCTGGTTTTGGCTAAGCCATCAATCATTGAATAGTCGCTGTGAACACGTAAGTGCACAAAACGGGGTTCGGCCATATATTTATCCAGATGATATTAATTTGAAGAATAGCTGTATTCAGTTAACAAGTTTATTTAAGGCCAATTGCTCTCTTAACCGGCGCAAAACTTTTACGATGATGTTCTGTCGCTCCCAACTGAACCAACTTTTCTAAATGAAATGCCGTCGGGTAGCCTTTATGCTTAGCAAATCCATATTCAGGAAACAGCTGATCAAGTTCAGCCATTTCCCGATCTCTGGTAACTTTCGCCACAATAGAAGCGGCACTGATTTCAGCAACCAGTCCATCGCCTTTTATCACCGCTTGTGCCGGCATAGGTAATTTAGGGCAACGGTTACCATCAATCAGCACATATTCAGGAGAAATAGGCAAATTAGCCACAGCCCTTTGCATCGCAAGCATAGTTGCATGCAGGATATTCAATTGGTCAATTTCTGCCGGTTCTGCACGCCCCAAACTCCAGCACAATGCTTTTTCTGTAATTTCCAGATACAGTGCCTCGCGGCGTTTTTCACTAAGTTTTTTAGAATCAGCCAAACCAACTATCGGCTGCAATGGATCTAAAATAACAGCCGCAGTCACAACTGCACCCACTAACGGACCTCGACCAACTTCATCAACTCCAGCAATCAGACTTGCCTGAGGATATATAAATTCCATTATTTCCCTGCCAATTCCAACACGGCTTGTGCTGCCTGTTCGTCAGCATTACAACGAATGCTTTTATGCAAATGTAAAAATGTCTGTTTCAATGCTCCAACTTTTTCACTGCCTTGTAGTAACGGCAACAACTCATCTGCAAGTTTTTGCGGCTGACATTTTTCCTGCAATAATTCTTTAACTAACTCTTCACCGGATAATAAGTTAGGCAATGAAACATAAGGTGTTTTTACCAGGCGTTTTGCCAGCCAAAAAGTCAATGGCTTCATCCGATAACCAACTACCATTGGACATTTTGCCAGCATACATTCCAGAGCAGCAGTACCAGAGGCCAAAAGTGCGGCATCACTTGCGATCATAATTTCTCTCGCTTTGCCATCGACAAGATGAACATTCAGCTCTGGCGCAACTTCTTGCTTAATGCGCTCAAATTGTTCACGCCGTTTAGCATTCACCAACGGCACAAATACATGCAGATCAGGTATGTTTCGCTTCAATAACTGAGCAGTTTTAAGAAAATCCGCACTCAGCATCTCAACCTCAGAATGGCGACTCCCCGGCAATAAAGCCAAGCAAACAGACTCTGGCAGAATACCTAATAGCTCACGTGCCGTCGCTTTATTGGGTTGCAATGGCATAGCATCCGCCATGGTATGTCCAATAAACCGGCACGGAACATTAAATTTATCGTAAAACGCTTTTTCAAAAGGTAAGAAAGCCAGAACCATATCTGTGGCTTTACCAATTTTGAAAACGCGTTTCTGACGCCAAGCCCATACCGACGGACTAACATAATGAATGGTGCGGATGCCTTGCTGTTTTAACCGACCTTCTAATGTAATATTGAAATCCGGCGCATCGATGCCCACAAACACATCAGGCTTTAGTTCCGTGAAACGGGTTGTCAGATCCTTACGTATTTTCAACAAACGAGGCAAACGTCCGAGAACTTCGACAATCCCCATTACTGCTAGCTCTTCCATCTCATACCAAGCTTCACAACCTTCAGTCTGCATAAGAGGGCCTGCTACACCAACAAAACGGGCATTAGGTACTTTAGCTTTTAATGCACGAATTAAACCTGCTCCAAGGATATCACCGGAAGTTTCTCCGGCGATTAATCCAATAGTCAACGGACGCAGACTATCAATAGAAGAAATGGTAGCCAAAGGAGTATCCTTCATCTACTTAACGGACGATGCCGCGGGTAGAATTTGCCAGAAAATCGCTGAAAATTTTTACATGCTGATTATTTTCAGCCAGCTCAGCAATTTCTTGTTGTGCTTCTTCTAACGTTTTTCCATTACGATACAAAATCTTGTACGCATTTCTAATTACATTCAATGAATCTTTATCAAAACCACGGCGTTTCAAGCCTTCGACATTAGTGCCAAAAGGTGTTGCATGATTCCCCTGAGCAATAACGTATGGCGGAATATCCTGTACCACACCGGAACACCCGCCCACCATAGCATGAGAGCCAATCTGACAAAACTGATGAATCGCACTCATACCACCAATGATGACATAATCACCCAAGATAACATGCCCCCCCAAAGTACCATTATTAGCAATGACACAACGGTCACCGACAATACAGTCATGAGCAATATGGGCATTAACCATCAACAAATTATCATTACCGATTTTCGTTACACCGCCACCCTGCACAGTGCCACGATGAATGGTGACACTTTCGCGGATACGGTTACGATCACCAATTTCAACTCGGGTTGGTTCACCGTGATATTTCAGGTCCTGATTCATTTCACCAATAGAAGCAAACTGAAAAATCTGATTATCACGGCCGATTTTGGTTATTCCATTGACAACAACATGAGACTTCAGCTCTGTACCTTCGCCAATTTCAACCTGAGAGCCAATACAACAAAACGGCCCAATACGAACATTGGCACCAATAACCGCACCATCTTCTACAATAGCGCTGGGATGTATATAAGCGGTTTCATCAATCATGGACTAAACCTCACGACGGCGAGCACACATCATTTCTGCTTCGCAAGCTATTTCTCCATCGACTTTCGCTACGCCTCTACAACGCGCAACCCCTCGACGCTCCTTAATAAATTCTACTTCTAATATCATTTGATCCCCAGGCACTACCGGGCGTTTAAAGCGGGCACCATCGATAGCGGCAAAATAATAGAGCTCATTTGGCTCTAGCTTGCCCACACTCCTAAATGCCAGGATTCCGGTGGCCTGTGCCATAGCTTCAAGGATCAGAACACCTGGGAAAATAGGTTTGCCGGGAAAATGCCCCTGAAAGAAGGGTTCGTTAAAAGATACGTTTTTTACTGCACGTAAGAATTTACCTTCCTCAAAATCAAGCACGCGATCCACTAATAAAAACGGATAACGATGTGGAAGTAGATCTAAAATTTCTTCAATGTGCAGAGTATGATTATCACTCATCTAAATACTCTTCCTGTCAAAAGGACTAATTGTATTAACGACACGGCCCGCTTAAACCCCAAATCCAGAGTTCCCAGGCAGGCCGCAAAATAAGACACAACCAAAAATATAGTGCAATTAAATATAGTACAATTAAATATAGTGCAATTACTCGTTTTCGTCTTCCAGCTTACTCTCCATTGACTTAAGACGTTTATTCATTTCATTGATATTCATGACTAAAGCTGCCGTCTTACGCCAAACTTTATTTGGTTGTGCTGGAATCCCAGAGGAGTATACACCAGGTTCAGTGATAGGCCGCATCACCATACTCATCCCCGTGACTGTTACCTTATCACAGATTTCCATATGCCCATTAATGACACTGGCACCACCAATCATACAGTAACAACCAATTTTCAGACTACCGGCCATGATCACACCGCCAGCAACCGCCGTATTGTCACCAATGATAACATTATGCGCAATCTGACACTGGTTATCGATAATGACGCCATTGCCAATAATGGTATTATCTAAAGCTCCTCGATCGATAGTTGTACAGGCACCAATCTCAACTCGGTCACCAATAATGACTGAACCTAATTGAGGGATTTTAACCCACTTGCCACGATCATTCGCATAGCCAAAACCATCAGACCCAATCACTGCTCCTGACTGGATCAAACACTGTTCACCCATTTCAACATTATGATAAACAGAGACATTCGCCCAAAGACGGCTTCCTGCTCCAATACGCGTATTTTTACCAATAAAGCAGCCTGCACCGATAACAACATTGTCGCCAAGAACAACGCCAGATTCGATAACCGCATTGGCTCCGACAGCAACGTTTTTACCCAAAGTTGCCTGAGGTGAAATCACCGCAGAAGAGTGAATATCCTGTGCGGGAATCGGTGTTGTATCCATAATCTGAGCCATATAGGCATATGCCAGATAAGGATTGGCGACAACCAACGCTGGAATATTGCAATAAGGAAGATCTGACGCCTGAAGAACGACAGCGGCAGCCTGACATTCACCCAAACGTTCACGATAACGACTGTCAGACAAAAAAGTGATCTGTTCGCCATTGGCCGAATGCATTGGTGCAATACTGGTGATAACAATATCGCCATCACCATGTAATTGTGCATTCAACTGCTGAGCTAAATCAGCCAATCGAATTGAAGACATTTGTTATTTAACCT
The DNA here is from genome assembly GCF_963887965.1 of Photorhabdus sp. RW14-46. Classification (NCBI taxonomy): domain Bacteria; kingdom Pseudomonadati; phylum Pseudomonadota; class Gammaproteobacteria; order Enterobacterales; family Morganellaceae; genus Photorhabdus; species Photorhabdus sp. RW14-46. Next base: position 200,527 of record NZ_CAWPHH010000002.1, read on the forward strand.
GTTTCAATACACTTGTAGTAATATTTTTGCCAGATACTGAATAAGCAACAGCATTCGCATCAATAACGACATCATAGCCTTCTTTGCCAGCAACCACTTTGATTGCGTCCTGAATACGACTTAGAATTTTGTTGCGTTCTTCCATCTCGCGACGACGATGATCTTGTTCAAAAGCTTGGGCTTTTTTGGCAAATTCTTCACGCTTAGCCATCACCTCTTTTTCCAGATTAGTACGTTCACTGGATTTCATAGTGGAGCCATCACGCTGTAATTTCTGGATCTTGGACTGCAAGTCAGTTTCCATCCGTTGCAATTCAGATGCGCGGTTTTTAAACTCATTTTCCAACTGCTTCACAACAGCTTCGCGGGCTGGCAGCTGCTGGAAAATCTCACCAACATTTACAACGGCAATTTTGTCTGCTGCCTGAGCACCAACAGAGAAAGCTAATGCAATACCAAAGCTTGCTGCACACAACAATTTTTTCACTATAAACTCCTTAAACCACGCTATCTGTAACCTATTGGAAAACTTAGTTAATGCTCTGAAACCTACGATTTCAGAGCTTGCTCTATCAATAATAAGATAAAAACGCATTATCACCAGGTTTTGCCAATATTAAATTGGAATTGCTCTGATCTATCACCTTCGTAATCTTTGATCGGCTTAGCATAAGAGAACACCAGTGGACCTAAAGGAGACACCCATTGCAATGCAATACCCGCTGAAACGCGGATATTACCTGGTTTACCGTAATCAGGTATACCACTGCCTTTCATCGCAGCAGAATCATTCCAATAAGTATCCCAAACCGTACCTGAATCAATAAAGAATGAAGTTCGGACAGAATTCGAATACTTACTATCAAGGAATGGCGTCGGAGTAATCAACTCAAGGCTGGCTACCGCCATTGCGTTCCCCCCCACGGCATCGCGAGATGGGCTATCTTTCTTAGGGTCATCTTTTCCATTCATATAAATCGCTTTAGGGCCGATATTGTTAGAACGGAAACCACGAACCGTACTGGAGCCACCTGCATAAAAGTTTTCATAGAATGGTAACTCTTTACCACCTAATCCATCACCATAACCTAAACGGCTGCGCCCCAAAATCACCCAAGTACGATCGTCATTAATCGGATAATACGCAGAGGTATCAAAAGTTACTTTATAGAATTCGTTATCCGAACCAGGAATAGTCACTTTACCATTCAGCGTCGATTTCACACCGGATGTTGGGAAGAAGCCACGGTCAAGGTTGTTATATGTCCAACCTACATTCAAAGCAAAGTCATCTGCTTTGAACTCAGCTTTACTTTTATAATCTGGTTTCTCTCCCATGGAATTCAAATAACGCCACATTGCAGCCTGCGGAAGCATATCAGACAGCGAGTTATGAACATAATTTAATCCAAAACGCAGAGAGTTATTTTCATTAATCGGAAAACCGAGGAAACCATCTATACCGTAGCTTTGGTTAGTATAGCCGGATAATTCAGCATCATCAGCCCTGAAATCGTTGTAGAATACCCGACCACCAAGGCTCACACCATTAACCGTGAAGTACGGATCAGTGAAGGAGAGCTCTGCATAGGTTGAATAATCGTTCTTACTGGCATTAACCCCCACAGAATTACCTGTACCCAACCAGTTATCCTGCTGAGCACCAATCTGGAAACTAACGCCACTTTCTGTACCAAAACCAACACCAAAGTTCAAAGAGCCGGTATTACGCTCTTTAACTTTATAAACAACATCTACCTGATCAGGGCTGCCTGGTACACGCTGAGTTTCAACATCTACCGTTTCGAAATAACCCAAACGGTTAAGGCGCTCTTTACCCAGTTCAATCAGATCACTTCCTAACCATGCTCTTTCCATCTGACGCATTTCACGACGCAGAACAGAATCTTTAGTGGTGTCATTACCAGAGAAACGAATTTTACGAACATAGAAACGGTTACCTGCATCAATATTGACATGCAGTTTTACTGTCTTGCCTTGATCATTGATTTCAGGTTGCGTCATCACTCGTGGGTAAGCATAACCATAGCGACCAAGCAAGTTCTTGATGTCATTTTCCATTTTAGTCACCTGAGTCCCGTTATACAGAGATCCAGGCTCAATGGCAGCCAGTTTAGTAATTTCTGACTGATAACCCGCCATATTACCGTTCAGGTCAATACCTGATATTTTGTATTGATCACCTTCAGTTATATTTATCGTGACATAAATACCTTTTTTATCTGGCGTCAAACTGACTTGAGTCGAATCAATGTTAAAACGGGCATAACCGCGATCAAGGTAAAAACTGCGCAATGCTTCAAGGTCACCAGTCAGTTTTTGTTTCTGATATTTCTGATCGGCAGTCAAATTCCACCACGGCACATCATCTCTAAGTTGGAAACGATTCAATAACTCATCAGAAGAAAATGATTTATTACCAACAATGTTAATTTGCTGGATTTTTGCCGAGACACCTTCAGCGAAAACCAGTTTTAAATCGACACGGTTACGTGGAAGTGGCGTAACAACCGCTTTTACACTGGCGTTGTATTTACCCACACTGTAATAGAAATCCTCCAACCCTCTTTCGATATTGGACAGCATCGTGCGGTCAAGGGCTTCGCCGATCCGAACATGAGATGCCTCAAGGTTTTGTTTCAACATGTCATCTTTCACCGATTTATTGCCGGAGAAAGTGATGCTGGCAATAGTCGGCCGTTCTTTTACTTGAACAATAAGTGTATTGCTATCACGCAGGACACGAACGTCTTCAAAGTTACCAGTAGCAAATAGTGCATGAATGGTACGACCGATATCTTCATCGCTGACCGTATCACCTACGCGAACTGGCATATTCAGTAATGCTGCACCTACGGCGACGCGTTGAAGACCCTCAAAGTGAATGTCCTGAACTACGAATCCGTCTGCACCGTATGCAGTGGCGCTGCCAAACAGCAGCGACGCTATGAGTAACTTTTTCATCGCCATCGTTGTAATGCGTCTTCCTAACTAGTCTTCCGCTTTAAAAACGGGAGAAATCATTGAAAAGTGCAAGCCCCATCAATAACACCAGTACTATGGCACCGATGCGATAGCTGAAGTCTTGTACACGCTCGGAAACTGGCCCACCTTTTATCTTTTCGATAAACAAGAAGAGCAAGTGTCCACCATCTAACACAGGTAATGGGATCAAATTAATAACCCCAAGATTGACACTTATTAGCGCCAAAAACATCAAATAATACACCAAGCCGGAATCAGCCGACACCCCTGCCCCTTTAGCGATAGAGATAGGCCCACTCAGGTTGTTAATTTTCACATCACCAACGATCAGCTTACCAATCATACTGACAGTTAATCGCATCAGTTGCCAAGTCTTCTCTCCTGCCTGATACATGGCAGAGAAAGGCCCGTATTGCTGAACGATTCTGTATTCATCGGCTAATGGCACAACTCGCAGTTCCACACCGGCAAAACCAACTTTCCTGCCACCAGACTGTTGTCTTGCTTCCGGCGTCATAGAGAGAAAAATAATATGACCAGCCCGATCCACGGAAAGTTCCAGCGGGACATTTGGATTATTGCTGACAAAGGATGTAAAAGTATGCCAAACATCTATTTCCTGGTCACCGACTTTAACTATCCTATCCCCCTTTTGCAAACCCGCTTTTTCTGCTGCGGAGCCAGGGATAACTTTTTCCACCAGAGAATCCAAACGAGGACCGACGGGCATAATTCCTAATGACAACACAGGATCCTGTTTATCCGGATCAAAGCTCCATTGCTGCAAATCCAGAGTTTTCTCCACCGAATATGATGAGCCTGGAGAAATAACCTGAACAGTCATGTTATCGTCACCTATCTTACCTACCAGAGCAAAACGAACTGAATTCCAATCAGGCGTTTCGATACCATCTACGGATTTTAGTTCCATTCCCGATGAAATATTTGCTTGCGCAGCGATAGAATCTGGTTTGATATCCGCAACAACAGGACGTATTGCTGGCACACCAATAATAAACACCAACCAATAAACCACAGCCGCCAATAAAAAGTTAGCAATTGGCCCGGCACTGACCACCGCAGCACGCTGACCAAGTGTTTTATTATTAAATGCCATATGACGGTGTTCAGGAGAAACAGGTGAAACACGCTCATCAAGCATTTTCACATATCCCCCCAGTGGAATAAGGGCTATAACATATTCAGTTCCTTGATGATCTGTACGCCGCCATAGAGCTTTACCAAAACCAATGGAGAAACGTTCAACGTGAATACCACACTTTCTGGCCACCCAAAAATGGCCAAACTCATGCACAGTGATCAATATCCCTAGCGCAATAATAAAAGCCGCCAGATTCCAGAGAATTCCCATCATATTCTTCAAACGCCGTCAAACATAGAGATCAAAATACCAGCAACATTAGGCCAGTAAAAACAGGTATCGCAGCCGTCAGGCTATCAATACGATCCATAACACCGCCATGTCCCGGAATTAGCTGGCTGCTATCCTTAATACCCGATTCACGTTTGAACATACTCTCAGTCAAATCACCAAATACAGAAGCGATAACAACAATAGCAGAGCACAACATGAGTTTTTCAGGCATTGCAGGTACTGGAGCATATTTTCCAAACAACCATGAAATAATGGCCGCTGTCATTACCCCCCCCATTAATCCTTCCAACGTTTTTCCTGGAGAAACTTTCGGTGCCATTTTACGTTTACCTAAAGTACGTCCGAAGAGATAAGCACCGGAATCCGCTCCCCACACTAGCAACATGACATACAGCAACCACCATGCACCATAATATGAATTATCATCATATCCCTGAGTCCGTAACACCATCATTCCACAATAAAATGGCACTAATGTCAGGACACCAAACAAAAGGCGCAATAAAATGGATCTCTTCCAAATTACAGCGGAAGAAGGATAGGTAACAACCAGAAGCGTCGCGACAATCCACCAAATCATTCCCCCCCATAGGATAAAAGTGATTTGTGGTTGTCCAATCAAATCAGTGAAATCTGGCAGAGTATATTGTAAGGCCAATAAACCAATAGCAAACAGAACTGCCAAAATAGCTCGTTTCTTTTGGTTAAATAAGCCAGCAAATTGCCCCCATTCCCATGCAGCAAGGGCTGAAACAACAATAATCACCAGCCCAAACGCTACTGGTGGCAGCAAAAACAGGGCGGCAATCACAAGAGGGATTAATATAACAGCCGTTATAAGGCGGTACTTCAGCAAGAGTTCCTCCTATGATCCCACATCGGCATCGTCTGGTATTGTTCCGCCAAACCGGCGTTCTCTTTTGGCAAAGGCATTAATTGCACCTTCAAAAACGTTTTCATCAAAATCAGGCCAGAGTATATCGGTAAAATAGAATTCTGCATAAGCTATCTGCCATAACAGAAAATTACTGATACGATGTTCACCTCCGGTTCTGATGACCAAATCCACCTGAGGCTGCTGGCTTAGATTCATATAATTATTAACTAATTCTTCAGTAATATCCTGTGGCTCAAGAGAATTATCCTTAATCTGCTGAGCAATTTTCTGAACACTTTGAACAATATCCCAACGACCACCATAATTTGCAGCAATATTAAGTTGCAGACCCGTATTATTAGCGGTCAACTTAACTGAGCGATGGATTCGATCCTGTAAACGCTCACTGAAGCGGCCGATATCACCAATAACAGATAATCTAATATTATGCTTATGTAAGCTTTTGATTTCGCTATCTAGTGCAAAAATAAATAATTCCATTAAAGAGCTGACTTCTTGTTCCGGCCGATTCCAGTTTTCACTACTGAAAGCGTACAACGTCAGTGACTCAATGTTATGTTTAGCCGAGAAACTCACCGCACTACGTACCGCTTTAATCCCTGCACGATGACCAAAGGCTCTTAATTTCCCTCGTTTCTTTGCCCAACGGCCGTTACCATCCATAATAATGGCAACATGTTTAGGTAATAATGACGATAAATCGTTCTGATGATGATCGCTGGATAATATCACTCAATTAATCCTTTGCTGGTCAGGGTAATTCTCTTACATGTTCAGGCATCCAAACATAAAAAAGCCGTGTCTGGTATCCACGGCCTGGGTAAAAGCCTAATTATCCGGAAGAGAACTTCCAAAATCTGAACCGTTAATTATATCAACCAACAGTTATACGCAAACTATACCATCAGGTAAAAATGCGGACAAATACCCATTTGCCAATCAAAGACTATCTGATAAATGAACGAATAGTCTTTATGGCTAAATCTCTTGCGAGATTATCAATCTGTAAGACTTCCTCAATGCTCTGAGGTTCCGACAAATTTAGTTTTTCTACAACCTGCCGGTTTATAATTGCAATATCTGTGAAAGAGATTCCATTTTGTAAAAAAATCTTAACGATTTCTTCATTCGCTGCATTCAACACCGTCGTTGCAGCCTGACCTGCGTGGCAAGCTTCAATAGCCAGTTTCAAACATGGATACCGTTCATAATCTGGTTTCGAGAACGTCAGTGTACCTAAAGAATAAAAATCAAGAGGTTCAACACCAGAAGCAATACGATTTGGGTATGCCATTGCATAGGCAATGGGTGTACACATATCCGGTGTTCCTAATTGAGCAATAACGCTGCCATCCTGATAACGGACCATAGAGTGAATAACTGACTGAGGATGAACTACCACTTCCATTTCCGCAGCAGATGCATTGAACAGACAACACGCCTCAATATATTCCAGACCCTTATTCATCATTGTCGCAGAATCTACCGAAATCTTACGCCCCATCGACCAATTCGGATGAGCACAAGCTTGGTCCGGTGTTACAAAAGCTAATTGCTCTAAAGGGGTATGACGAAAAGGCCCGCCAGATCCTGTCAAAATGATATTAGCAATTCCATATTGTTTTAGATCTCCGCGCCCAAGGTTTCGTTGTATTACCTCTGGTAAGCTCTGGAAAATAGCATTATGCTCACTGTCAATGGGTAATAATTGAGCATTATGTTTCGCTACAGCATCCATAAAAAACCGACCGCTGGTGATCAGCGACTCTTTATTAGCAAGTAAAATCTGTTTACCCGCCCGGATGGCAGCCAGCGTTGGCAATAAACCAGCCACACCAACAATCCCAGACATAACCTGATCAACATCATTCAAAGCAGCCAAATCACACGCAGCCTGTTCCCCGAAAAATACCTCGGTTTTACAACCTTGTTCAATAAGCAGCTGACGCAACTCTTTTGCGGAAACTTCATCTGCCATTGCAGCATATTGAGGCCGAAACTCCAGACATTGCTCAGCCATAACTTGGATATTTTTTCCAGCGGCAAGCGCTGTTACTTTGAATTTATCAGGATTATTGCGAACTACAGTAAGTGTACTTTTGCCCACGGAACCTGTGGAACCAAGGATGGTCAACCTTTTCATACTGATGCTCTGAATTGTTTTATTTGATGTGTATTGATACTTGTCTGATTCGCCTGGCTATGAACGCTCATGACCTCAGAGAAATGCCGAATAAAAATAGCGCCACAAGATAGCGGCGCTTGATATACCCGTCATCTTTCAAGTTGCCTCTTTGTTGGCTGCACTCACTCACCCCGGTCACAGAGTTATCTCTGCTCCCGGGAATTCGCTCCCTTGCCGCCGCGAAGCATCTTGAAATCCATAAGGTATATATCTCATGAAAGAGATTAGAACTCCATCAGTTCTTCTTCTTTCTTTGTTAAAGCTTCATCAACTTTTTTGATGAAATTATCCGTCAGCTTTTGAATATCATCCTGCGCACGACGCTCATCATCTTCACTGATCTCTTTGTCTTTCAGCAGTGCTTTGATTTTGTCGTTAGCGTCACGACGAATATTACGTACAGAGACACGCCCCTGCTCAGCTTCGCTACGAACCACCTTAATCAGATCTTTACGACGCTCTTCTGTCAATGGTGGTAAAGGAACACGAATTGTTGTCCCCGCAGAAGATGGATTCAGCCCTAAATCAGAAGCCATGATTGCCTTTTCAATCGCCGGCGTCATAGTACGATCAAATACCGTGATAGCCAAGGTACGCGCATCCTCAGCGATGACGTTAGCAAGCTGACGCAAAGGCGTTGGTGCACCATAATACTCAACAATGATACCATCCAGCAGACTAGGAGAAGCTCGGCCAGTACGAACCTTGCTGATTTGGTTTTTAAGTGCTTCGACGCTCTTTTCCATACGGTCTTGTGCGTCTTTTTTGATTTCATTAATCACGTTACAAACCCTTGGGAACTGGTTGTTTTAAAGCCATAAGCTATTATGACCATGTTTGTTAAATTTGGCGTATCAGGCGACTCATCATACCGCCAAACATCTCTGGTGTCTTTGAACATTACTCGTGAAAAATCAGGGTGCCTTCATTTTCTCCCATTACCACACGACGCAACGCTCCCGGCTTATTCATGTTAAATACGCGAATGGGTAAGCTGTGATCACGAGCCAACGTGAATGCCGCCAAATCCATAACTTTCAATTCACGCTCTAATACCTGCTGGTAAGAGAGCTTATCGAACAATACCGCTTCCGAATCTTTAGCCGGATCAGCCGAATAAACACCATCTACTTTAGTTGCTTTTAGCACAACATCTGCTTCAATCTCAATACCACGCAAACACGCTGCCGAATCTGTAGTAAAGAACGGATTGCCGGTACCCGCAGAGAAAATAACAACACGACCATGACGTAATAAACTAATTGCTTCTGCCCAACTATAGTTATCGCAAACGCCATTTAAAGGAATCGCAGACATTAGACGGGCGTTCACATAGGCGCGATGTAATGCGTCCCGCATTGCCAGACCATTCATCACTGTTGCCAACATGCCCATGTGGTCGCCGACTACACGGTTCATCCCTGCTTCTGCCAAGCCAGCACCACGAAACAGATTACCACCGCCAATGACGACACCGACTTCTACGCCTAACTCAACCAGTTCTTTGACCTCCTGAGCCATGCGATCTAACACGCTGGCATCTATACCAAAACCTTCTGCACCTTGCAGGGCTTCTCCACTGAGTTTAAGCAGGATACGCTGATATACGGGTTTTGCATTGGTTGCCATGATGTTCTGTCCTAAGCAGAAAAGTATATTGGGGGATTTACATACATCCGGGCCATTCTGGCCAGATGCAAAAACTCAACACCTACTGGGATAGGCGGTTTAGATTAGATAAAACAGAACCGCCATTTGGCGGCCCTGTTTGTAAAAATTAAGACTATTTACTCATTGCAGCAACTTCTGCTGCGAAATCAGTCTCAACTTTCTCAATACCTTCACCCACTTCATAACGGATGAAACTGGTCACTGTAGCATTGTTTTCTTTCAATAGATCGCCAACTGTTTTGCTTGGATCCATCACGAAATTCTGACCTGTCAGAGAAATCTCACCAGTGAATTTATTCATACGACCAGAAACCATTTTCTCTGCGATTTCGCGTGGCTTGCCAGACTGCATTGCGATATCCAGTTGGATTTGGTGCTCACGATCAACAACATCAGCCGGTACATCACTTGGGTTAACATATTCTGGCTTGCTTGCGGCGATGTGCATAGCCACATGCTTAATCAGCTCTTCATTAGCGCCTTCAGCCGCAACCAGAACACCGATACGTGCACCATGCAGATAAGTACCCAGTTGTTCACCTTCTAATACAGAAACGCGACGAATGTTAATGTTTTCACCGATCTTAGCAACCAGTGCAGTACGCTGTTCTTCAAACTTAGCTTTCAGAGTTTCAATATCAGAGATTTTATCAGCCAATACTGTTGCCATAACTTCTTTACCGAAAGCGATGAAGCCTGCATCTTTGGCAACGAAGTCAGTTTCACAGTTCAGCTCAACCAGAGCGCCGAATTTGCCATCAGCAGCCACTTCCGCCAAGATGATACCTTCAGCAGCAACACGGCCAGCTTTCTTAGCCGCTTTCGCTTGACCTGATTTACGCATGTTGTCAATCGCTAATTCGATATCACCATTAGCTTCAACCAGCGCTTTTTTACATTCCATCATACCTGCGCCAGTACGCTCACGCAGTTCTTTTACCAAAGCAGCGGTAATTCCAGACATTTGTTTTATTCCTCGATGTATCCCGCAGGAAGAGAGTATTCCGCATGGATAGTTCTTATATCAGATACGTAAAAGGGGGCCATAACAGGCCCCCCTAACCAATATATTTCAATACCTGGTTAATAAGGGCTCAATAATGAGCTTGCCTTATTATTCAGCTTCTACAAAGCTTTCTTCTGCCTGAACAGCCAGATCTTGAGAACGACCTTCACGAACAGCAGTAGCAACAGCACCTAGATACAGTTTTACTGCACGGATTGCGTCATCATTACCAGGGATGATGAAATCAACACCATCTGGATCAGAGTTAGTATCAACAACAGCGAATACCGGGATACCCAGGTTGTTTGCTTCTTTGATAGCAATGTGTTCATGTTCAGCATCGATAACAAACAGAGCATCAGGTAAGCCGCCCATATCTTTGATACCGCCCAGACTATTTTCTAACTTACCAAGTTCACGAGAACGAATTAACGCTTCTTTCTTGGTCAGTTTGTCAAAAGTACCGTCCTGAGACTGTGCTTCTAAATCTTTCAAACGTTTGATGGATTGACGAACGGTTTTCCAGTTAGTCAGCATACCGCCCAACCAACGGTGATTAACGAAGAATTGATCACAGTTCTGAGCTGCTTCTTTAACCGCTTCGCTCGCAGCACGCTTAGTACCAACAAACAGAATTTTGCCTTTGCGTGAAGCAATTTTGTTCAGTTCAGCTAACGCATCGTTGAACATTGGAACAGTTTTTTCCAGGTTGATGATATGCACTTTGTTACGAGCACCAAAGATGAATGGTTTCATTTTTGGGTTCCAGTAACGAGTCTGGTGACCGAAGTGAACGCCCGCTTGCAGCATATCGCGCATGGAAACAGTTGCCATTGTAAACCTCTGTAAAATATTAAGTTGGGGTTATGCCTCCACGAGCCCCATAACACCGACTCTTTAGCTGCATGTTCTGCATGAGAGCACCCCGGTGTATGTGCCGACCCGTGTGTGTTATTTACACAGTGAGTATGTTTAACGCCACTCTGTTTTGCCTCAGTGGCAAAGACATAGAACGCCGGCGCGCTTTATATCATAAACCCGCCTAAGACACCAACTTTTGTTGCCATTTTCTGATAGCTCAATGTGAAAAGAAAAGCCCGGTTACGAACGGTATTCTTGATGGGTAAATAAAGGTAACGAGGGAAATAGGGCTGCCAACTGTTATTGGCAGATATTCTGTAGGCTGATACCATTAGTTCAATAATTTTTTCCTTGTTGAAAAACAGACAACCAGCAGATTCGCTGGTTTTGAATGGATAAGTTTCATGGCAATCTCAATTAAAACCTCTGAAGATATTAAAAAAATGCGCGTCGCCGGTCGGCTGGCGGCGGAAGTGTTAGAAATTATTGAACCTTACGTCAAACCCGGTGTAACAACAGGTGAATTAGATCGTATCTGTCACGATCACATTACCAATAAACAACAGGCTGTCTCTGCCTGCCTTGGTTATCACGGTTTCCCAAAATCTGTTTGTATCTCTGTTAATGACGTAGTGTGTCATGGTATCCCTAGTGATGATAAGACCTTGAAAGATGGCGATATTGTTAATATCGATGTGACTGTCATCAAAGAGGGCTTCCACGGTGATACATCAAAAATGTTCATAGTTGGTAAACCAACCATTCAGGGTGAGCGCTTGTGTCGCATCACTCAGGAAAGCCTCTATCTAGCCTTGAAAATGGTGAAGCCCGGTATTCGTCTGCGCACCCTCGGTAGAGCCATCCAACAATTTGTTGAAGCCAACGATTTTTCTGTGGTCCGTGAATATTGTGGTCACGGCATCGGCGCAGGCTTCCACGAGGAACCACAAGTACTGCACTATGATGCAGATGATAGTGGTGTTGTTCTGCAAAAAGGGATGGCTTTCACTATTGAGCCAATGGTTAACACCGGTGACTACCACATCCGTACCATGAAAGATGGCTGGACAGTCAAAACCAAGGACCGCAGCCTGTCTGCACAGTATGAACATACGATTGTTGTTACTGATAACGGCTGTGAAATCATGACATTGCGTAAAGAAGAAGAGCCAGCACTTTCCTCAGTATTAGTAAATGAATAATTAAAACAGTAAACGATGAAGCCTTGTTGAAATCATACAAGGCTACTCATCTCTCCTCCGCAATATCCCCTTGTTCAACACCCTACTTTCTCAGTAATCTGACTGTTATGATTCGCCTTTCTCATAGGTTTATACTTATGTCAGCAGATATCGCCACAATTCAAGCCCCTATTCCACCACTTTCCCCCGCTGATTTTTCTAGTGAAGATCTTCGCTACCCTGTGTTGAAACAGCACCTCGAAGAATTTCAGCTTTGGCTGGAACATGCATTTAAAGCGGGTATTTCCGCAGAAGCCTTGATTTCTGCACGCAGTGATTACATAGACCAGTTGTTACAGCAATTATGGTATGCCTATAGATTTGATAAAATTTCATCACTTTCATTGATTGCCGTCGGCGGATATGGCCGGCGGGAACTGCATCCGCTATCTGACATTGACGTGCTGATACTCAGTGAACAACCACTCACACCGCCTCAAGCTCAAAATGTCGGGCAATTTATCACTTTACTATGGGATATCCGACTGGAAGTCGGCCACAGTGTTCGCACACTTGAAGAGTGTTTGCTGGAAGGGTTATCAGATCTGACTATTGCGACGAATTTAATCGAATCACGGTTAATTTGTGGCGATTCCTCCATTTTTCTTCGATTACAGCGACATACCTTCAGTGATGGTTTTTGGCCTTCCACTGAATTCTTTGATGCCAAAATTGTCGAACAACACGAACGCCATCAGCGCTATCACAGCACCAGTTATAACCTGGAACCTGATATCAAAAGCAGCCCCGGAGGATTGCGAGACATTCATACCTTACTATGGGTTGCCCGCCGCCATTTTGGTGCAACCTCCATAGATGAAATGGTCGATTTTGGTTTCCTGACAGCAGAAGAACGTAATGAATTAAATGAATGCCAAAGCTTCCTTTGGCGTATCCGCTTTGCTCTTCATCTGGTAGTCAATCGTTATGATAATCGCCTGTTATTTGATCGCCAGTTCAGTATTGCTCAATTACTAGGCTATCACGGAGAACGTAATCAACCGGTAGAACGAATGATGAAAGATTTCTACCGGATGACACGCCGCGTTAGCGAACTTAACAATATGCTACTGCAACTGTTTGATGAAGCCATTCTGGCATTGGAAACCAATGAAAAATCCCGCTCGCTGGATAGTGAATTCCAGCTACGGGGGCAACTTATTGATCTCATCGATGAAACCCTGTTTATCAAAGAACCCGCAGCTATTATGCGAATGTTTTATCGCATGGCGGAACATGAAGAAGTTCAAGGTATTTATTCTACTACGTTACGCCACCTCCGTTATGCACGCCGCAACTTGTCTCAGCCATTGTGTGAATTACCGGAAGCTCGCCAAATCTTTATGGACATCCTACGTCACCCAAGAGCAGTTGAAAGCGCATTTGTACCCATGCATCGCCACAGTGTCCTTGGCGCTTACACACCGCTTTGGGGCAATATCGTCGGTCAGATGCAGTTTGATCTGTTTCACGCCTATACCGTGGATGAACATACCATCCGCGTACTGAGAAAACTGGAAAGTTTTGCCAATGAAAATAATCGTCCAGCCCATCCACTCTGTGTTGAGCTATACCCTCGTCTGCCTCAACCAGAGCTTCTACATCTTGCTGCACTATTTCATGATATCGCCAAAGGGCGTACCGGCGACCATTCTGAACTTGGCGCTGACGATGCGCTAGCGTTTTCACTGCAACATGGGCTTAACTCACGAGAAGCTGATTTGGTAGCCTGGCTAGTTCGTCATCATCTATTAATGTCAGTCACAGCTCAACGGCGAGATATTCAGGATCCAGAGATCATCAAGCAATTTACCCATCAAATCCTCAATGAAACCCGGTTACGTTACCTGATCTGCCTGACAGTCGCTGATATCTGCGCCACCAATGTCAACCTATGGAATAGTTGGAAGCAAAGTTTGTTACGGGAACTCTATTTCTCTACAGAGAATCAATTGCGCCAGGGAAATACGCCAGATTTTCGGGAACGCATCCGACATAACCGTTTTCAGGCACTTGCTCTGTTGCGCCAAGATAATATTAACGAACAGAAGCTTCATCAGCTTTGGAGTCGTTGTCATGCAGATTATTTTCTTCGGCATACGCCAAAACAACTTGCCTGGCACGCCCACCATCTCGTGCAGCATGATTCTCAAGAGTCACTGATACTAATAAGTACCAAGCCAACCCGCGGCGGTACAGAAATTTTTATCTGGAGCGTAGATCGTCCTTCCCTGTTTGCGGCGGTTGTCGGCGAACTGGATAGACGTAACCTGAGTGTTCATCATGCTCAGATCTTTACCAATCGTGATGGTATGACAATGGACACTTTCGTGGTACTGGAACCCAATGGTCATCCTTTAGCATCAGATCGCCATGAAATAATACGTAACGCACTTTTACAAGTTGTTCTAGCTCCCCATACCAAAACACCGAAAACACGAAAATTGCCAACCAAACTGCGTCACTTCAACGTACCAACAAAAGTCACCTTCTTACCTACCCATAACGAACGACGAACCTATATGGAACTATTTGCCCTGGATCAACCGGGGTTGCTGGCAAGGGTCGGTAATATTTTCGCCGAAATGGGGGTTTCACTGCATGGTGCACATATCACCACCATCGGTGAACGTGTCGAAGATTTTTTCGTTCTGGCGGATAAAGACCATAAAGCATTAAATAAAAAAGTCAGAGAAGAATTATCAGAAAGGTTGACAGCAACCCTAAATCCAAAGGATAAAATATAACTCAATATATACCCAATGGATTTCAAGATGCATCGCGGCGGCAAGGGAGCGAATCCCCGGGAGCAGAGATAACTCTGTGACCGGGGTGAGTAAGTGCAGCCAACAAAGAGGCAACTTGAAAGATGACGGGTATAAGCCCATGATTCGGACGATAACCAAGGAACCGATGCAATGCAGCAATTACAATCCATTATCGAAAGTGCATTTGAAAACCGCGCAACGCTTACTCCAGCAACTGTCAACCATGAAACACGTGATGCTGTTACTCAAGTCATCAACCTGCTGGATAGTGGAAAACTGCGCGTTGCAGAGAAAATTGACGGTCAGTGGGTCACTCATCAATGGCTAAAAATGGCTGTACTGCTCTCTTTCCGTATTAATGAAAATCAGATCATCGATGGCACAGAAAGCCGTTATTTCGATAAAGTCCCGATGAAATTCTCTGACTATGATCAGACAAGATTTGAAAAAGAGGGCTTTCGTGTAGTGCCTCCTGCGGCAGCACGTCAAGGGGCCTTTATTGCCCGTAACTGCGTACTGATGCCTTCCTATGTCAACATCGGCGCTTATGTTGATGAAGGAACAATGGTAGATACTTGGACAACAGTCGGCTCCTGTGCCCAAATTGGTAAAAATGTCCATTTATCTGGTGGTGTCGGCATCGGCGGCGTATTAGAACCATTGCAAGCGAACCCAACCATTATTGAAGACAACTGCTTTATTGGTGCCCGTTCTGAAATTGTAGAAGGTGTGATTGTCGAAGAGGGTTCAGTGATTTCAATGGGTGTTTATATTGGTCAAAGCACCAAAATCTATGATCGTGAAACAGGAGAAATCCATTATGGTCGAGTCCCTGCGGGTTCTGTTGTTGTCTCTGGCAACCTCCCATCAAAAGATGGTAGTTACAGCCTGTATTGTGCTGTCATTGTCAAAAAAGTGGATGCCAAAACACAAGGAAAAGTGGGCATTAATGAACTACTCAGATCGATAGATTAAACTTTAAAATAGCGGATAATAAATAAGTCCGCTATTTTTTTGCTTTTTATCATCATTACCGACCTCAGTTAGTGTTATTAATATAAGCAGTTTGAATACGGACAACGTGTACGCTCCGAAACATATACAGAGTACGTAAGGTATTCGGAGACGATCCGGATTCAAAATGACGCATAGAATAACCTACTGGGAAAAATACCCTTAAGGTGGTGCCATGTACGATAACTTAAAGAGTCTGGGGATCACATATCCCGAAGAAATTGACCGCTATAGTCTGCGTCAAGAAGCTAACAACGATATTCTGAAAATCTATTTTCGTAAGGATAAAGGTGAATTCTTTGCTAAAAGCGTGAAATTCAAATATCCGCGCCAGCGCAAAACTGTGACTGCAAACAATGCAGAGCAAGGATACAAAGAGATCAACGAAATCAATACCAACCTGCGTTATGTGATTGAAGAGTTGGATCAGATTTGCAAACGTGACCAAGTAGAAATCGACTTGAAACACAAAATCCTCGATGACCTACGTCATCTTGAACACGTTGTTGCCAACAAAATTGCCGAGATTGAAGCCGATCTGGAAAAACTAACCCGTAAATAAAACAGTTCTATTAATTACACCGCTTATATCCTATTCGATATAAGCGGTGTATTGTAATTATTCAATTAATTCTCCCCATTGCCTGATCCAAGGCTGAGCAAAAACTTCCGGTTCAGCTTCTTCCACTGCATCCACCATCAAAACTTCACCGATTCTTATTGCTCCTTGCTCTTGAAGCAACTCATCAAAAGTGCGGCCACCACCACAAAAATTCTCGTAACTGCTATCACCCAAAGCGATCACGCCATAGCGTAATTCTGGCTGATACCCCTGCTCATCTCGCAAAGCATAGTAAAGAGGCCGAATATTATCAGGCAAATCCCCTTGCCCGGTTGTTGAAGTGATAACTAAAACCATTTGATCAAGATAGGATTGCCACTGTTCCAGCTCCCCTTCTTCAAAGACTTCTACATCATGACCTTGTTGTTCAAGGATCTGCTGTGCTTCTTCTGCGACAGCAAGCGCGTTACCATAAACAGTACCAACAAAAATACCTATCTTTGCCATAATTATTATCTCTTTTTAAAGGAATTATTAGTTATCCTCGCTGGCAACAGCAGAAAACTCAACCCTTCCCAAATCAGGGATAATTACCTTTACCAGCTAAGTCGTCGTATCAAATCAAATATTGCCACTATTAAGTTCACTCTGTCATGTAAACAGGATCGTGACTGCTCCCCGCCGTAAAGACGTCGTCTTAAATCAAGTTATTTAATCAATAATAATTCAGTGTTAAAATCACTTTTTTAAACAACTTTAGTTGATGATATTGATATTAATATGAAAAATGACTATATCCTTTTCTTCAAGATCAATAATAGCATAATGAGATTAATAGAATGGCAAAAATAAGCACTAAATAAGGAAAATCATCACCATGTTTAACAATAGAGCTGTTGTGCTAAGTATACTATTAAGTGCCGCAAATATTACTGGCTCATCTGGCCTGATGATTTGGGTAGATACCGTGCTTAAAGATGGAAGCATGATTTTAAACGCTTATATTCCTGTTTTTTCCTATTTATTGGGGTTATCTCTGGGATGTATGACCGTATCCTTTTTTATTCGAAAAATGAATATTGCTTTTTTTGAAAGAAATATTTTTGGCTTCTTTTTATTACTAACAACGATAAACTGCATTCTCTTTGCAAAAGAAACAATATTTATTCCAGTTTGGCTGGATACTCCGCATAGAATATTATGGGGAGTAATAAGTGGATTTATTGTTATAATGGGAAGAAATATTCTTATAACCGCAGGCAATGAAAAGAAAACGAATAGTGATTTTTCTATTTTAAGCTTGGCGTTATTAAGCCTGCCATTTTTAATCCCTGTTATTTTCTCTCTTTTAGGTTTAAATTCCCGTACATCAGCAGATTTTTTTGCTGCTTTTATTTATTCTATTGCTTCAATTATCTATTTCACTGGCTTTAAAAGCTATAATTTAAAAAAACAAAAACAGGATATTAAAGATTCTGTGAAAACAACCAATAAATTAGTTATTTTCTTTGCCTTTTCCAGTTTAGTTATCATCAATGTTTGCTTTTTTCTATCCCTAATGATTATGCCAGCAATGCGAACAAAATATTTTGAACATATTAACATGATTCAAATGTATATCATATTACTGATTATATGGTTCCCTTGTGCAATTGGCATCATGAAAATCATTAAATCCGCACTTTTAACCAAAAGAATCATGGTAGGTAATATCATGCAATTATTTTCCCTCGGATTCTGTTTACTTGGCATTATGATAAATTCTGGCATACTCTATTTACTATTCACAATTATGGTATTTTTAGCTAATACCATTATGCAACCTGTTTTTTTCTCTTATTTGGGATTACATTCAAAAAACTCTCTTTATACTTTGGGTATGCAGTCAGGGATTTATGTCTTTATTACTATGATCATCCTTTTTTATACTATTTATTTAGGTGTTGGCATTGAAGAAATCATTGCTGGATTTACAATATTATTTATCTCTTCAATAGTTATCTCGACTATTTTTCTTTCAACAATCAATTCAAATAATAATATAATCAGCAAAAACCAATAAATTTATATATTATCAACCTTTGCTAATAATATATTAATATTGCCTTTATCTCTTAATTAAAATAATTAAGAGATAAAGGCAACAGGTATTCTTTGAAAATATCCTAATCTATAAAATTTTCTATCTTACTCGCTTCATCATATTCCAAATCGGGGATAATACCTTGCCAGCCAAATTGTTGTATTAAATGCTGCCATGATGCATCCCATTTTGCCGTAAGCGATAATTTCGCCCCCGTAACAGGATGATCCAACTCAAGATAACTGGCATGAAGCATTAACCGGCTGGTTTGATAATGAACAGCAACGCCTCTGTTTTGCCGTAAATCGCCATGTGTTGTATCACCAATAATGGGGTGACGAATATGTGCCATATGGCGTCTTAATTGATGTTTTCGACCTGTTTTCGGTGTCAATTCCAACAAACTAAAACGCGATGTAGGATAACGACCTATTTCTACCGGACACTCCACCGTTGCCAGTGGTCGGTAATAAGTCACGCAGGATTGGGCCTCTTTATCACCCTCTGCAAATTTATCGGCGATCTTATCCAGCTCCTCAACCAAAGCGTAATCAATAATAGCTGATTCCAACACATAACCGCGCACGACAGCATGATAAGTTTTTTGTAATTGATGATGTTCAAACTGTTGAGAGAGCTGGCGAGCAACATCGCTGGAAAGCGCCATCAGCAATACGCCAGACGTTGGTCTATCCAGACGGTGTACCGGAAAAACATGCTGACCAATCTGATCACGCAATGTCTGCATAACAAAGACCGTTTCATGACGCGCCAACCAGCTACGATGAACTAACCACCCCGCTGGCTTGTTAACTGCCACAATATGATCATCCTGGTATAACACTTCCAACATATCAGACGTTATCCTGCATAAATAAGCGATCCAACGCACGAAGATGTTCAAACAGTTGCTGGTAACGCCCGGTAGTATCTTCTTTATAAGACTCCTCAAAGTAAGGCGCGATAGCAAATGCCGTAGGCAACGCCAATCCCTGCTCCAACAATGCATACATTCTCGGAATCAATACCCACTGCAACCACTCTTCAGCTAACATCCGATCAATGGAAAACGGCTCAACACTTTCGAAAGCTTCCGGTTTGGGCGGATGGCTCTGCCACAGGTCAATTTCCCTCATGGCTTCTTCAATTAACTGTAATTTATGCAGAATTTGTTTTGCAGTACTCATATTTTCAGCCTGACTCAGTTTTTACTCAAAACAACCCAGTTAGCAAGAATACCATCGATACCCCTTAAGCTGAAAATTTGCTTGCTCCAGTGAATAAGAGAAGGGAGCGCACAAGCGCTCCCCTTAAGTTGATTTTATAGCAATCCCGCTAATAATATGCTCCCTGCTCACTCCTTGACAAATTGTCCCTAATTGGTTATCCGTTACCCATCATTTTATTTATGTTGCATACGATCCTGTTATGCATTTGTCATCCTGACCATCATCACTCATCTGTCCTTGAGAAATTGTGCGCAATGATTCCTTTCCTGCTGAGGACAGAATGAATTAATTCATTCGATGAAACAAGCTACACATAATGGAACCAGTAAGTCAGGACAGAAAACAAAATCTGTGATTATTTATAGCCTATTGAAATAAAATGAAAATAATAAACTAATGTGAAACTCACAAAAGTAAACAATGATATCTCTTACATGAAGTGTAAGAGATATCTCACAAAGGCAGCGTTAAAAATCGGGGCCTAACGCATAAAGACAGGCTCAATTGCGCCAAGAAACCCAACTAAGTCGGTAAATAAGCGCTCTCGTTTATGACTGCCAAACTGTTCCAAGATCACTTCACCGGTCAAATTACACAGAGAAATGATACCCATATCATCTGATTCCATCGTCGCAATAAATGCCGTTGGCGACAGTTTCAGCCGTTTCTGCGTCACTAAATGTCCTATCAGGTTTTCCTGTAAACGGATAAAATCATCCTCACTCCAAACCTGAATCAAACTAAGCCGTTGACCTTCAAACGTTACCGTCATATCACCGGCCAATTGTGATGTATAAAAATCATGAATTGCCGGTTGTAATTGAATATCCAGTGCAACTTCGACGCTATTCAACTTTTCCTCTAAAGGAAAAGGCTGTGGCAGCCAATAAACGATGTTGTCACCAGTCTGGGTAATACAAGGTGATGGCACACCATAAAGTTCACGGCTGGCAGGAGGGGCCCCGGTTTCCTTTTGCCACAAATCAACATAACAACGGGTAAAATTAGACAACGCTTCTGTAACATTAGAAATCATATTATTTTCAACCGGTAACTGTTAGGGGTGATTATCATGTCATGGTAAACCAAATATAATGAATTGAGCGCATAAATAAAATTCAGACAAACGCGCTAACTTGCTAAACTTAAGCCATCACTACTATCAGATTTTGAGGAATAACATGTCGTTATATCGGGATCACCAAGCTCTTGAGCAGCTTACGCTAGGTAAAACCACTTTATATCGTGACCAATATGATGCCAGCTTATTGCAAGCTGTACCCCGCAATATGAACCGTGAACCGCTGGAAATTTTCCCTGATAATTTGCCGTTTCATGGCGCTGATATCTGGACACTGTATGAGCTGTCATGGCTGAATAGCCGCGGTTTGCCACAAGTTGCTGTCGGGCATGTTAGTTTAAATGTAGCAAGCACAAACCTGATTGAATCTAAAAGTTTTAAGCTCTATCTGAACAGCTTTAATCAGACTCGTTTTGAAAACTGGCAAGCCGTCGAAGAAACACTACAGCGCGATCTGGCTGCTTGTGCTGAAGGTGAGGTGGAAGTGGCACTTCATCACTTAGATCATTTCAATAATCAGCCAATCTCCACTTTTACAGGTGAATGTATTGATGATCAGGACATTGAAGTGACTGAATATGATTTCAATCGTCATTATCTGCAAGATGCAGCACAAGGCCCGCAGGTAGAAGAAGTTTTGGTTAGCCATCTGCTGAAATCTAATTGCCTGATCACTCATCAACCTGACTGGGGATCTGTCCAGATTCACTATAAAGGGTCAAAAATCAATCGGGAAGCATTGTTACGTTACTTGATATCATTCCGGCATCACAATGAGTTTCACGAGCAATGTGTCGAGCGTATCTTCAGCGATTTACAACAATTATGTGCCCCCGAAAAGCTCTCAGTCTACGCTCGTTATACCCGTCGTGGGGGGCTAGATATCAATCCGTGGCGTACAAATAGTGAAAGCTTTGTTCCAGCAACAGGCCGATTGGCACGTCAATAAATCCATTTTAAATCTGCTTTCCTAAGCGCAATTTGTGAAAAATAAGCTGAAATAGGGCATGTAATACATTCAGTTTAGTGATATTGATATGTAATCCATACACGGTATACAAGGAGTCATTCTTGATCACACATATCAACCCACTCGGCTCGATGGATTTATTATCTCAACTTGAAGTAGATATGCTAAAGAGTACCGCAAAAAGTGATCTGTATCGCCTGTTCCGTAATTGCTCACTGGCCGTACTCAATTCAGGTAGCCAAACCGATAATAGCAAAGAGCTGCTCTCTAAATACACCGATTTTGAGATTAACGTATTGCGCCGTGAGCGCGGGGTAAAACTGGAGCTGGTGGATCCACCAGAAGATGCATTCGTTGATGGAAAAATTATTCATTCACTACAAGCTAACCTGTTCGCAGTGCTGCGGGATATCTTGTTCGTTCATACACAGATTACCGATCCAGAACAACAGGATTATTCCGATTCAGAGAATGGCGCACATATCACCAACAGAATATTCTCTATTCTGCGCCACGCCAGAGCACTGCATACCGATGAAGATCTCAACATGATCGTCTGTTGGGGAGGCCACTCAATTAGTAAGCAAGAGTATCAGTATGGCCGTAAAGTCGGTAATCAACTTGGGTTACGTGGACTGAATATCTGTACCGGCTGTGGCCCCGGAGCAATGGAAGCACCAATGAAAGGCGCGGCTGTCGGCCATGCCCAACAGAATTACAAAAATAGCCGTTTTATTGGTATTACCGAGCCTTCAATCATTGCGGCTGAACCCCCAAATCCATTAGTGAACGAGCTAATTATCATGCCAGACATCGAAAAACGTCTGGAAGCTTTTGTTCGTATTGCTCATGGTATCGTTATTTTCCCAGGTGGTGTTGGTACAGCAGAAGAATTACTTTATTTGCTAGGTATTCTGATGAATCCAGAAAATCAGGAGCAAATACTGCCATTGATTCTTACCGGACCGAAGCAGAGTGAAGCCTATTTCCAAGTTCTGGACGAATTTATTGTTCATACATTGGGCAAAGAGACTCGACGCTATTATCACATCATCATTGATAATGCGCCTGAAGTTGCCAGAATAATGAAAAAAGCGATGCCATTAGTGAGAGATAATCGCCACAGTACCGGTGATGCATACAGTTTTAATTGGTCAATGAAGATCAATTATGATTTGCAACAACCGTTTGAACCATCACATGAAAACATGGCTAACCTCAATCTCTATCCTGATCAGTCACCTGAAAAACTGGCAGCGTCATTGCGCCGGGCTTTTTCCGGAATTGTTGCAGGCAATGTAAAAGAGATGGGTATTCAATCGATTGAACAACAAGGTCCATTCAAAATCCACGGGGATGTTAAAATAATGCGCCATATGGATAAACTACTGAAAGACTTTGTGGAACAGCACCGAATGAAACTACCGGGAGGTACTGCCTACGAACCTTGCTACGAAATCATCAAATAAAATTATCTGAAAAAATATCCACGCTCCACGGATGGAGCATTACGTTATTTAAAGTGATCCCATATGATACACCTTCTTATTGTTGATGCTCTTAACCTTATCCGACGCATTCATGCTGTACAGGGCAGCCCATGCATTCCTGCTTGTGAACATGCGCTAAGGCAACTTATCCAACATTCTCATCCCACACATGCCGTCGCAGTATTCGATGAAGAGAATCGCAATCACAGTTGGCGTCACCAGATATTACCTGACTACAAAGCTGGTCGTTCACCCATGCCTGACAATCTGCAACAAGAAATGCCGCAAATCAGAGCGTCGTTTGAGCAACAAGGAGTCACTTGCTGGCATGCCAAAGGGCATGAAGCTGATGATCTGGCAGCAACACTGGCAGTAAAAGTCACTGCGGCCGGTCACAACGTAACGATTGTTTCTACTGATAAAGGCTATTGCCAATTACTTTCACCCAATATCCGTATCCGTGATTACTTCCAGAAACGCTGGTTGGATATGCCCTTTGTTCAACAAGAATTTGGGGTTTTACCGGAACAATTGCCTGATTATTGGGGGCTGGCGGGGATCAGTAGCAGTAAAATTCCGGGGATCCAGGGGATCGGCCCGAAAACCGCTGCCACTTTACTGCAACAGGCCGGTACACTGGATAATCTGTTCCAACACCTCGACCAACAACCCGATAAATGGCGCAATAAACTAGAATCCAATCAAGAAATAGCGTTTATCAGCCGGGAAGTTGCGTCATTACGTACCGATCTGGCTTTAAAGGGTAATTTGCAACAACTCCGGCTGACAATAGCAACCTAACGAAAATACTTCGCTACCTTATCCAGATGTTCGCCTTTTAATTCTCCGGCCTCACTAAGCAGGCCGATCCAAGCCTTAATATAATTATATTTTGCTTGTGAGAGATCACGTCGGGCAGTATATAACTGCTGTTCAGCATTCAAGACATCCACATTAACCCGCTGCCCAAGCGCAACGCTTTTACTGGTTGCGTCTACCTGTAAGCTAGCTGATTCAACTGCCATTTCATAAGCACTAATTCGTTTTTCACTATTTAAGTACTGATTATAATTGCGGCGTAATGCATTAAGGATTTCTCCCGCCTGAGCATCAAGATCATATTTAGTCCTGCCATAGTGGGCCGCCGCCTGACGTACAGCGGCAGACGTAGCACCACCATTATAGATATTCATGCTCATCCGCAAGCCAATGGTATCGGTGCGATATTTTTGATCTATGGTATTATCGCTGCTGGATTCGTTTTCAGAGTGGGAAGCGTACAACTCCAGCCTGGGTAAATAGCCCGCCCGATTACGTTGCACTTCATGGTACGCGGCTTTCACTTCCTGACGCGAAGCGGACAGAAGCGGATTGTTGGCTAATGCCAACTCTTCCCACGCCTCATAACGTTCAGGTAACAACTTCAATATCTGGAATCGTTTTTTATTTGATAACCGTTGCACCGGTAAATCAACCGGGAGAGAAACCCCCACAATGAGCTGTAAATTTCGGATTGCTGCATCCAAATCATCTTTGGCCGCTATCTCATCGGCAATCGCCTGACTGTAACGCGATTGTGTTTCTACCACATCAGTGCGCGTCCCTTCACCAGAAGTAAACAACTTCTTATTCAGTTCCAGTTGTTTTTCATAAGCCATTTTCTGCCGTATGACTAAATCAATCTGATCCTGTGCATAAGCCACATCTACGTAAGCATTCACGACCCGAACAGCCAGTTGCTGAAAATCTGCCCGAAAACGCTCATTGCTCATCAAAGTGTGAGCCTGGCTGGCTTTATAACGCGCCCATATTTCAAAATCGATCAACGGCTGAGTCAACACAACAGCCGCGTTATAACTGCTATATTGGCGATCCCGGCTGCTAGTTGTCTTCCTGCCCCAGAGGTCATACCCAACAGACTCCATATGTTGCCAATTCCGCGGTGAATTTTGGTAAGACATGATTACTTTAGGTAACAATTCTGCCCTACCGAGCTTTTCATACTCTTCACCACCTTCCCGCTCTTTCACGGCGGCAAGAAAAGTCGGATCATTTTCTAACGCCAGCGCATAAACTTCAGTCAAACTCAATGCCCATGCAGGAAAAGAGAACAGATTGACACAGACAAGAATCAGAAAACCCATTGATAAAGAAGCATTATTCCGTTTCATCATTACTCCTCTATCAACGATGTTGAAGCCCGATCCAGCAATGGCTTAAACAGATAACTTAACAGAGAGCGGGAACCCGTCTTGACAAAAACCTCAACCGGCATTCCTGGCCTGATATCCAACCCTTTCAGTTTTTCCATTCCCTCAGGAGAGACAACCACTCTCATCTGATAATAAGGTTGACTGGTTGCGGGATCGACCAACCTATCTGCGGAAATCACGGCAACTTTTCCTTCAACTTTTGGCGTCCGATTCTGGTTAAAAGCGGTAAACATCAGATCCACATTCAACCCTTTACTAATCTTATCTGCCAAATTAACCGCAACACGCGTTTCCACTTCAAACGCCCTCTGGTCCGGCAGAATTTCCATCAGTTTTTCGCCGGGAGCAACAACCCCCCCTTGGGTAAAAATATTTAATCCCACAACAGTGCCATCAACCGGCGCAACAATTGAGGTATGAGTCAGTTCAAACTGGGCTGTATCCAGCTTATTTCTATATTCACTGGCAGAGACCTGCACCTCGGCTAATTGTGTGCGCACTTCCCGCTGATAGTCTGCTTTGCGCTGAATAATACGCTGCTGTGTTTCCTGTAATTGTTTTTCAAGCTGACCGGCTCGTCCTTCCATTTCCGCTATGCTGCTGTTGAGCTCAGCCTGTTCACGCAGCAGTTCCAGATAACGATTACGCGGAAAATAGCCCTCATCCGCTAAAGATTTCAGATTAGTTATTTGCTCTTTAAGCGCCGCCTGCTGCATGCGTTTATTGAGAAAAGAAGATTTCAGCCCTTTAATTTGGAAATCTATTCCTTCGACAGACTGCTCAAGCCCTGCCAAGTCGCTTCTCAGCACTTCACGGCGTGATACAAACAGTTGCTTTTGCAGTTCAATAATCTCATTCACCCGCGGTTCAGAGTGTAATTGCTGTAATAGGTCGGGGAAAATTAACGCTTCATCACCATGCTGCTCGGCTAATAAACGGGCTTCCGTTGCCAGCGTGGTATGCAGTTGATCTTGAAGTGCATCAACCTGTGCCTTTGCCTGCACCTGACTGAGCTGGACGAGTGTCTGACCCGCTTTTACTGTTTCGCCTTCAACAACCTTAATCTGACTGATAATCCCGCTTGCCGGGGCCTGAACTGTTTTACGATTACCATCCACCACCACCACACCTGAAGATGCCACCCCTTTATCTAACGGTGCTAACGCGGCCCAAATGAGAAATCCCAAGATCCCCACACCAATCACGAACCATCCTAGTCGTAAAAAATGCCTTTCTTCCAAAGGCAATAATCCTTTTTCCTCTCTTACCGGCGTAATCTGATCAGACATATCCACTCCCGGACAGAAATCTCCGTCTCAGCTATTTGATATTATTATAATTAAATGCACATTTACCTATGATGCCTGGGCGACTGCCTTGGTTGCAGAATGTTCCTGACTATTATTCCTTTGTGATAAAGCGGCCATCACCTGTTGAGATGAACCGAACATCTTCATTTTCCCCTGAACCAGTAGCAATATTTTGTTTGTCTGTGATAGCAATGAGGTGCGGTGAGTAATCACAATCACTGTCTTTCCTTGTGCCTTTAACTGAGAAATCGCCTCATTCAATGCTCTTTCCCCTGCCTCATCCAGGCTGGAATTAGGCTCATCCAACACCACCAATGACGGCTCGTCATATAGCGCACGAGCAAGGCCAATGCGCTGTTTCTGCCCACCCGATAATCCCACTCCGCCAGCACCAATCACGGTGTCATAGCCCTTATCAAGTGCTAATATCAGCTCATGAACACCCGCTTTCTTTGCCGCCTGAACCACCTTTTCGGGTTCTACTGCATTAAAACGGGCAATATTTTCAGCAATAGTGCCGCCAAATAGCTCAATATCTTGCGGTAAATAACCGATTGAGGAGCCCAGTTCATCTTTATTCCACTGATAAATATCGGCATTATCCAGACGAACAACGCCTTCCTGTGTCGGCCATATTCCGACCAGTAACCGGGCAAGCGTCGATTTCCCAGACGCACTGGGACCAATTAATCCCATCACATCACCGGCATCCAACGAGAAGCTAATATCCTGCAAAACAACCTTACTGTTTCTTCCCGGCGGCGCTGCGGAAACTTTATCCACGGCTAAATTTCCTTTTGGCGCAGGCAATGACATGCCCGGTTTGCGTTCCGGTTGTTGTTCCAACAGGTGGGTTAACCGTTGCCATGACAAACGAGCACCACTCCAGCCTTTCCAGGCTTGGATCAATTGTTCAATCGGTGAAAGTGCACGTCCCATCAAAATTGAAGCCGCAATCATCATGCCCGGCGTAATATGCCCACCAATCGCTAACCAGCCCCCTAATCCCAGGATCAGTGACTGCAAGGCCAAACGCACTGTTTTAGTGACTGAATTAATCACTGAAGCCCGCTCACTCGCAATGCGCTGGAAATCAAGGAAACGCTCATGTAATCCAAACCATCTCCGACGTAGCACCGGCAACATCCCTAACGCCTCTATGACTTCGGCATTACGTAAATTAGTGCTGGCAAGACTTGCTGAACGTAGAGAGAGTTTACTGGCTTCGGATAACGGCTGACTTGATAACCACTGATTCAACACAGCCAGGGCAATCAATACCAGTGCACCGCCCAATGACAACAGACCAAGCCAGGGGTTAAAAAGAAAAATAACCAGCAGATAGATTGGAAACCAAGGGGCATCAAAGAAGGCAAACAAGGCGTTACCCGTCAAAAACTGGCGGATATTGGCTAAATCATTGAGCATCTGACCGGCATCAGTCGTGCCATTTTTCAGATTCGATTCATAAGATGCGGTATAAACCCGGTTATTCAGCTTCATATCAAGCTGGCTGCCAATACGGATAACAATCATGCTACGGATATATTCCAGCATGCCCATCATGGCAAACATGCCGAGGGTAATCAGCGTCAACATCAGCAAAGTGATTTCATTGCCCGACGGCAATACTCTGTCATAAACCTGCAACATATAAACAGATGGAACTAACATCAGCAGGTTAATAAAAGCAGTGAACAACCCGATAGCCCAAAATACCCGACTACGAGCACGAATGACATCAGTAATTTCATCCTTTGGGAGTAGTAATTTCACATTATTTCCTTATTTTTATTTTTTAAAAATATAACTATCTGATGTTAATGTTTCCTGCTTTATTCATTTTTCTTACTCGTCTTATTGGGCTTTATCATTAATTCCCGACCATCGGCAAAACGAGCAAACCAACCATCCGGTTCATGAGCAAAAAAAGCCAAACCACTCCCCTGTTCATCAGTAATTGTGAGCCCATCTGGTGTTGGTCGCCAACCGGCAGGCACTTCGCCAAACATATACGCTAAACAATCGTTATCACCATTAAGTGACCAAATTGATCCCTCTGGTAAGGGATGGTCAGTCAATAACACATCGCATTGTTGATGTTTATCCGACAATTGCCACACGCCTTTCAATTCACTGGCGTGTGGGAGAACAAGACTACTCGCCATACTTCCTCCGATAATGCTGAATGTCAGAGCAACAAAGCCTGCAAATTTCAGATACCAAGCCGCAAAAACCATGCCGCCTCCAAACAAATAACCGCATCCAAAATCAGATGCGGTTGTGTTGTTGTGTTATGAAAGAATGAAATCAGACTCTAAGATTGGCTCTCCGACTATCTTCACCCAAAAATCATCGTAGGAAAATTCACCGCCCAAATTAATGGCGAAATCATTCACCTTATCAACCGTGTTATAACGAAGCACCGCTTCTCCGACTTCACCCGTGAATTCCCTTACAAATTTAACGCCCCCCTTCCCGGCTTCACCCAGATCGAACAGTGACACATCGATCTTGTCTTTACCGGAAACAAAGTCATGGATCCAATCACGCTCAAGAGGCGGTGATTCCTTGGCGCTCAGGTAGACAAATGTATCGTTGCCCTCCCCGCCCCAAAGATTATCCGCTCCCAAGCCGCCGTAAATGATGTCATCACCCGCTCCACCTTTCAGAGTATTGGCGGCATCATTCCCGATTAAAACGTCATTACCACTGCCACCAATTGCATTTTCAATCGTGACGCCACGGGCAATAGAGACGTTCCCTTTCAACCCACCGACATCAGAGAAAGACGCTTCATTCAGATTGATACGTTGATCCTGAGTAAATCCAGAGAAATCAAACGTATCATTCCCCCCGGTATCCCAAGCGGTGAACAACAGTTTGCTGTTCTCGTCTTTTGCGGTATAGAAGTCACGATCTGTGTTGGAATTAAAACCATATACGGTGTCATCAGCACGGATGGTATTATTCGCGCCGTATACCGCCTGAATGGCAGAAATATCGTTAAGTAATGGTGCGGAAGAATAAATACCTTTAAAGTCCTGACCGGTATTTTTCTCACCAAAATAACTCATGACGGTATAAGCACGGCTATCTTCAAAATAAGTCGCACTGTTCTTATAAGTCGGGCTTACCTTGTCAGACGCATTATAATCAGCCGGATGTTGCAACCCTAGAGTATGGCCAATTTCATGAGTAAACGTCTGACGGCCATAACCATTCACGTCAATATCGTTGTTTAAGAAAGTACGGCTTTTCGCGTTATACCAAGTTCCTACCTGTGTCTTCTCGGGGGTTGGCAGATAAGCAAACGCATAACTCCCCGTCAAGCTAACATCAAAGAATCCAAAGGTAACATTTGCCTCTTTGGCATCAGTGGTTTCAACGAAATTAATATTAGCAACATCAGCCCAAGATTGTATTGACAGTTTTGCAGCAGCTTTTTGTGCTTCATTAAATGCTGAAAATTCAGAAATATGCCACGGCATATTATCCGGCTTACTCTCCAGGAAAGAATACTTTAATTGGAAAGCTTTAGATTTATCGTCATCCTGATGCCCCCAACGATAATCACCCCGGATTAATTCTTTAGCAGCATCTTTACTGGGCTCATGCTCAACGACAATATTAGAGTCTTTACCTGGTATATAAGCCTGTAACCATTTCAGCAACTCATTTGCTTTTTCTGAACCGCTAACGTCTTCCGAGTATGAAATTTTCTTCTTTAAAGACATATATTTCTCCATAAAATCAGGACTTAGATATAAAATTCTTTTTATTTAATTAAATACAAGTCAATAAAACCTGAAAACAACAGACCGCCCCTGGTCATACAAATTAACAACTAAAATCCCTTTCGCATAAACGTAACACTAAAGTTAATTATGTAAAAAGCAATTAACATATTTTTTTAATATAAACGTGATAAAAATAACATAAAACAAATAAGCGATTGTTTTATATAACATAACCATTTAAGACGAAAAAAATACCGCTAATTTCTTAGCGGTATTTTATTATGAATCAATTATCTATTTATTTAACTATATATGAAGTAAACTTTAAAACACTTATAACATTATTCTTGATAATTTTAATCGGAGATTATCCCAAGCCGTTATATGAATATACCCGTTATCTTTCAAGTTGCCCCTTTGTTGGCTACACTCACCCCGGTCACATAGTTCTCTATGCTCCCGGGGATTCGCTCCCTTGCCGTCGCGATCCATCTTGAAATCCATAGGGTATATATTATTAAAAAATTAATAACCACTTGATTAAATCAATAAAAAACATATATCACAGAATAGTTAATATTTCCTTTATTATAAAGCACTCAGTCCCAATATAATAAAATTATATTTTTGGTTTTTGAATATAAAATAATATTATCAACATAGCTGATTAATTCAAAAACATATTAAATATAAAACAGCGATTTAAATTTATATTAAATAAATATTATTTACATTTAATAGCAAAATTAAATGCTATACTTAAAACATTAATTAAAATAATTAAAAAATAATCTCTTTCATTATTTTCCATTTTATAATATTAATTCATTTAATTATTTAACATTAATTTCACGTTTAATTAAACGCTTATAATAATATATTTATTTTTTATATTTACCTTAAGTAAAGTGAAAAAATCAACAATTTTACCACATAAGTCATACAATATTCATTGTTACATTAGATCATAATTACCTCACACATGGAGTATTATGTAATACTTTCTTAGCTGAAAAAATGAATTAAATCATTCTAATACACCCATTTTACTCCGCACGGTATAAGAGATAAAATGCAATAATGTCATTCAATACTGAAAAAAACGCCTCAGGATATAACTGAGGCGTTTTAAGAAATCTTATTTTATGAGTTATTCCAGAATGATAATGAACAACCGTGAATCAGTAATCATTCCGGCTAGCTGCATAAGCAGACCAAATACGACGAACATGAACCGTTATTTCTTCCCTGTCATGATAAAGGTGTTTTGCCTGAATTTGTGCATTTATACCCCCTTCTTTTAATTGCAAGTTCATTTTCTGCAAATTATGAGCAACTTCTTCATAACGCTTTTTCATGGGTAATTTGAGATTAAAAATAGCTTCCCGGCACCAGCCATTAACTAACCAATCTACCATTAACTGCGTCACTTTTGCTGGTTTTTCCACCATGTCGCATACCAGCCAATAAATGTTCTTTGCCGAAGGCTCAAACTTAAAACCATCAACTTTGTGATGTTTAACTTGCCCCGTATCCATCAAACTTTTCGACATCGTGCCATTATCTACCGCATGAACCATCATACTCCGTTTCACCAGTTGGTAAGTCCAACCACCAGGGCATGCACCTAAATCAACTGCATACAAACCGCTAGCCAATCGCTCTTCCCATTCGTCATGTGGGATAAAAACATGAAAGGCTTCTTCCAGTTTTAATGTTGAACGACTTGGTGCATCCGAAGGAAATTTCAACCGAGGAATACCCATATAAAATGGCGAATTATTGTTACTGTAAGAATAACCAACATAACAGCAACCCGGAGCGATAAAGAAAACGTGTATCACCGGGCGGTTAACGTTTTCCCGAATCAGCAAGATCTTTTCCTGACGCATAGCATTACGCAACGGAACAGTAAATTTTCGACAGAATTTTAATAACTCTTTACTTTCATTAGTATCAGGCACCTCAACCCGTAATTCACCTGCACGTTCAATGACACCATGCAACATACCTACAATCGGGCTTATCCGATCTTCAGGAGGTAAATCTCGCAATAATTCACCCACGACCAGCATCTGGCGGGCAAAAATCAGCTCCCGAAATGGGATCTCACGAATCAGCCGATCGGCATCTTCATATTGATAACACTCAAACAGGACATAACCACTGTTGTCTTTCACCCGGGCAAAACCGTAAATCTCTTTTTGGCCCGCCTTATCGGTGATTTCTGCTGCACACTCTTTTTCAAAACCAGGGCGGCAATATAAAGCAATTTTATTCATGGCGAAGCGCCGATTTCCTTAGACGCAAAGCGCCAATTAATACTAAAAACCAGCCAATAAGAAAGCTAAATCCTCCAACTGGCGTAATATAAGCGAAAAATTTAACCTGCAATAAGGCCATACAATAGAGACTGCCACTAAACAACAAAATACCTACTGCA
Source organism: Photorhabdus sp. RW14-46 (assembly GCF_963887965.1). Classification (NCBI taxonomy): domain Bacteria; kingdom Pseudomonadati; phylum Pseudomonadota; class Gammaproteobacteria; order Enterobacterales; family Morganellaceae; genus Photorhabdus; species Photorhabdus sp. RW14-46. The sequence goes on from NZ_CAWPHH010000002.1 coordinate 233,694, forward strand.
AAAAAAACGCCACTCCAGTAAAACCAGAGCACAACTTTACGCATTAGCATGGCAGACATCGCCATCATTGCCAGAGTGTGAATACCCTGATATTGCAGACCAAGATCAATCCAACTTATCTGATATTTTTCCATCATCGGAGATAATAAATGTGACCCTACAGCACCAAACGCCACATAGAAAAACCCACTTAAGCCAGCAAAGATAAGCATTAGGCGACTATTCACTGTTATCTTCCTTTTTCTTCTATCTGAGAGCTTTTACAGCTCGAATACCTTATTCCGCTCTTACTCATTGGTAATAAAGCCCAATTTTTCCTGCTCACTGGCTGCCTGTGCCAAAACCCATTGTCTGAATGCAGCAATTTTCCCCAATTCAGCCTGATTGTCATGACAAACAAGGTAAAATGCATTCTTACTCACTAACACATCATTAAATGGGCAAACTAAGCGCCCCGCATCAATTTCAGTCCGAGCCATGACATTATTTGCCAATGCAATACCTTGCCCATGAACAGCGGCTTGGATCACCATTGCACTATGGCTAAATATCGGTCCTTGCTGAACGTTTATCTGCTGCTGCATATCAAGCTGGCGCACATACGCTTGCCAGTCACGACGAGAAGAATCGTGTAACAACGTATGACGCGCCAAATCTGCGGGGGTCTTCAAAGAATTTTCTCCAGTCAGTAACGAAGGAGAACAAACGGGAAGCAAATATTCTGCGTAAAGACGATCAGTGCGTAACCCCGGCCAATTTCCACGACCATAAAATATGGCAACATCAACATCATCAGCAAGCTTATCTTCTTCTCTATCTACCGCCTGTATCCTGACATCAATGCCGGGATAAGCTAAATTAAAGCTGGACAGCCTTGGAACCAACCACTGGATAGCAAAGCTAGGTGAAAGGCTAACCGTCAAAGCACCTTTAGCACTTCTAGCTTGAAGTTTACGTGTTGCTTCATTTATCGCCGTGAATATCTCTTTAATGTCCAGATAGTAGCTTTGACCTTCTTCAGTCAACAATAGTGATCGATTGCGGCGGCGAAATAACTTCAACCCAAGAAAATCCTCCAGACTTTTCATCTGATGGCTAACTGCGGCCTGCGTCACAAATAATTCTTCTGCCGCCTTAGTAAAACTTAAATGGCGCGCTGCGGCATCAAAAACCCGCAACGCATTAAGTGGAGGTAAACGTTTGGACATGTGAGCCCTTATGTAATGTTGGAGATACCGGTAACTCTTTATATTTAGTTATTAGTTTTTGTAATCCGAATCATTATAAATTGTCCATTGAGGATACACCAGTAAATCCCTATAGTGGCGCCACTTCCTAAGCCGGAACGAAAAGTGAATCAGCTTAACGCTATGAAACTTTTGGCTTTGTGGTTGTGATGTTGTGTTTGCAAGTTGTCTGGGAAACCGGACCCTGTAGCTCAAGCTACTGTTTTTTCACTTCCTGTACATTTACCCTGTCTGTCCATAGTGATTTTTTAATGCACCGCAGTTGCGGTGCTTTTTTTTGGCATAAGGCGTGGAACATGGCAATATTATTCCATGTAATAACCTATACCCTATGGATTTCAAGATGCATCGCAGCGGCAAGGGAGCGAATCCCCGGGAGCATAGATAACGATGTGACCGGGGTGAGTGAGCGCAGCCAACAAAGAGGCAACTTGAAAGATGACAGATACATCCATTTTCAGCCAGAAACAAATGGTTAAGCACCATCACCACTAAAACAAAATTAATACTTCTATGAAAAAGTTCGAACCAGAACAGTTCCGCCAGCAATTTCCAGCGCTACAGCAATTTCCATCACAACAATTACCATCACAGCAATTTCCATCACAGCAATTACCATCACAACAACAGACGGTATTTCTGGATAGTGCAGCCACTGCTCTCAAACCACAAGCCATGATAAAGGCAACTCAAGATTATTATCGAAACAGTAGCGCTACCGTACATCGTAGCCAACACCACGCAGCGCTGGAAATCACCTCCCGCTATGAACAAGCCCGGCAACAAGTTGCTGAATTCATCAACGCTCCACAAGCTGAAAATATTATCTGGACAAAAGGAACAACAGAATCCCTCAATCTAGTGGTTCAAAGTTATTTCCGCCCTCATCTCCAGCCCGATGATGAAATTATCGTTAGTGAGCAGGAACACCATTCCAATCTGATACCGTGGTTAATGTTGGCAGAGCAAATCGGTGCCAAGGTTATTAAATGGCCTTTAGGCAATGGCAAATTGCCTGATATCCACATGTTGCCTGAACTGCTAAACAAACACACCCGCTTGATAGCCATCAGCCAAATGTCCAATGTGACTGGCGGAGCAGTTGATCTTGCTGCAATAACTGCAATAGCACACCAACATGGCTGTCTGGTCGTTGTAGACGGCGCACAAGGCGTTGTTCACAATCCCATTGATGTTCAACAATCAGATATCGATTTCTACGCATTCTCTGCTCATAAACTCTATAGTTCGAACGGCGTTGGTATACTTTACGGCAAAAGTGAGCTTCTTAATGCTATGCCTCCCTGGCAAGGGGGCGGAAAAATGCTCTCCCACACGTCATTCAGCGGTTTTATACCCGAAGCGGTACCTTTCCGGTTTGAAGCGGGCACACCGAATGTTGCAGGTATTATTGGTTTTTCTGCCACGCTGGAATGGTTAAAAGATATTGATATTGCCAAAGCCGAAACCCATGCAGTCACACTGGCTGATTATACCGAAGAACAACTCTCCGCTTTACCCGGATTTATCAGCTATCGCATTGCCGGTTCCAGCTTATTGGCTTTTAATTTTACCGACATTCATCACAGTGATTTGGCCGCCATTCTGGCAGAACAAAATATTGCTTTACGTTCCGGTCAGCATTGCGCTCAACCCTTGATCGAAGCGTTAGGTATCAGCGGCTGTTTGCGCGCCTCCTTTATGCCTTACAACAACCAACAAGATGCCGATGCTTTAATTCAGGCAGTAAAATTTGGCCTTTCTCTATTACAGGATGAATGAATTACAGGACGAATGACATTATGACTCAAGCCACTGAAAACCGGATTGCACCACACCCATTTGGCCGGGAAATCAGCCAACAACAGCTCATTGCAACCTTTGACCAATGCCGCCAATGGGAAGATCGTTATCGCCAGTTAATCTTACTAGCAAAGAAACTGCCCGCATTACCAGAGAACTTGAAACAGCAAGACACTGAAATGTCCGGCTGTGAAAACCGGGTTTGGTTAGGGCATCAATTACTGCCAGATGGCTATTTACATTTTTATGGTGACAGTGAAGGCCGCATTGTAAAAGGCCTGCTGGCAGTGATCTTAACGGCCGTAGAAGGCAAGACACCGGAACAAGTTTTAACAACCAATCTATTGGCGCTGTTCCAACAACTTGGGCTGGAACAACAGATAAGCGGCTCACGGCTAAACGGCGTCAAGTCGCTGATTAATACCGTGCAAAACGCCGCAAGATCTTATATGTAAGATTAAAGATCACCCTGACGTTGCGCTTTAGCTATCATTTTTTTCAGAGCATGGGAAACCGCAACAAATCCAAATGTCGCCGTGACCATCGTTGCGGCACCAAAACCAGAAGCGCAATCCATACGCTTAGTTCCCTCTGCGGTACTTTTCGCGGCGCAAACAGAACCATCACTCTGCGGATAAACTAATTGCTCGGTTGAAAACACACAATCAATGCCTAATTTACCTTTGCCATTCTTCACAACACGATAATCAGATTTCAGCCTTTCGCGCAGTTTAGCCGCTAAAGGGTCCTGAACCGTTTTTGCCAAATCAACAACCTGAATCTGTGTAGGATCAAGTTGCCCTCCTGCTCCACCGGTTGTCACCAGCGGAATTTTATGGCGACGGCAATAAGCCAACAGCGCAGCTTTCGGCCTGACACTATCGATAGCATCAATCACATAACTGAATCCAGCCGCCATCATCTCTTCAACATTATCGGGTGTGAGAAAATCATCAACACAAGTCACTTTGCACTCTGGATTAATTGCCAGAATACGCTCGGCAATCACTTCAGTTTTTGGTTGCCCAATATGCTGTTTTAAAGCATGTAATTGGCGATTAGTATTGGTGATACAAACATCATCCATATCAATCAGAGTGATCGCACCGACTCCTGTACGAGCCAGAGCCTCAGCCGCCCAAGAGCCAACACCACCGATACCCACAACACAAACATGAGAATGGCAAAACAAAGAAAGCGCTTTTTGTCCATATAAACGGGCAGTCCCGGCAAAGCGCTGCATATATGCATCAGAAAGAGAAGTTTGCATTACTGAATATCAATCCTGAAAACCTGTTATAAAATTTATGAAGAGCAATCACTGACTTACCATCAACATGGTAGGCTGCGCTTTTTTTAACACCCAAACCCGACCGTAGTGGTTATAGAAACCTGCCGCTATACCCGCCTCCCCACCAATACCATGATAGATATCGAAATGATGTCCCTTTATCGCCCCACCAACATCCAATGCAACCACCAGCCGCATCTGGTACTGACCGGTAAACTTACCCTCTCTATCCAACAGAGGTATCTCTGCTAACAGGGTTGTTCCTGGTGGAATAAGCATTTTATCAGCAGCCACAGAAGCTTTTGCAATTAAAGGAACACTACTCGCACCACGTACCGGTGCATAGTTTTCAGGTTTAAAGAAAACAAATGATGGGTTCTGCTCCAACAGTTCACGGACTTCTGCCTCACTGTGAGATTCTGTCCATTTACGAATCGCCAGTATGGAGATATCTTCCTGCGCAATTTCTCCGCGCTCAATCAGCAACTTGCCAATGCTCCGGTAAATATGGCCATTCTTACCGGCATAACCCAAAAGAGTCAGTGGCCCACCATCACCAAAATCGACATAGCCACTCCCTTGTACCTCCATAATATAATTATCAATCAGTGAACGACTATAACCAATAATCAGACTGGGGCTAAGGGCGCCATTGTCTATTTCAGTTCGGCTTGGTAAACGGTATTTACTCTTAGGCGGCATCCGGTACAGAGGATATTTAAATTCTCCCTGTTTAACACGACGAGCTTGTAACACTGGCGTATAGTAGCCGGTAAATTGGACATTACCGTAATTATCCACACCTTCCATCTGGTAAGCGCGTAAATTAAACAGATGCAACTTACTGGTTTCACCACCCGCTAGCATCCAGTTTTGAACAGCGTCAAAAGTTAAACTATTACGATTATACAGACGAGGAGCAGACTGACTAATCAGCGCAACCTGCTCTGAAAAATCCTTTGCATTAACTGGCTTACCCTGCGCATTAGGTTGATTAACCAACCGTAAATCCTGAGCAATATGACCATCTCTATATTGTTGGCCCTGTGCTGTTGGGCGAGAATGACATCCAACCAACAGTGAAATCACGGTTCCACACAACAGATACTTACCCCAGTATTTCATTGTTGTTTTCTCTCTTACCAACATAACTCTGTGGCGAACAAAATACTAAACCAATAGAAACGATGAAACTTACCATAAAAAAAATAACTTAACAAAACAACGACACAAACGAATAGAAAAACATCGATACGCAGAGTAACTAATCAAAAACGTAACGAAACAAACAATAATTAATAAAAAAACTTGCAACAGATCTTATCCTGAGTATAGTGCCCGCATCGGACGCGGGATGGAGCAGCCTGGTAGCTCGTCGGGCTCATAACCCGAAGGTCGTCGGTTCAAATCCGGCTCCCGCAACCAACACTATAAAGTAGTTCAATATTTGCGAATGGAACCGATTCCAGCAGGCGTTAGTGATGCAGGAAAATACAAAGTAGGTTCTAAACGGACGCGGGATGGAGCAGCTTGGTAGCTCGTCGGGCTCATAACCCGAAGGTCGTCGGTTCAAATCCGGCTCCCGCAACCAATTTTCGCTAATCAAAATATCAAAACGGACGCGGGGTGGAGCAGCTTGGTAGCTCGTCGGGCTCATAACCCGAAGGTCGTCGGTTCAAATCCGGCCCCCGCAACCAATTCTCTATGCATTTCAGCATACAAACTCCAAAAGCAACTTCATAATGACTTTTAGATAATTTTTTCGTCATCGTATCTGCTCTCGGTTTAATGATAAATATCCACATATAGTCATTTCTGGCTTTGTTATCGTTTATAAACGATAACAAAGCCATGAATGAGATACGACACTATATCGACAACAACGGACGTGATGTCTTTGAAGAATGGCGAGAACATAGTACGTGACACCAAGGCTCAAATTGCCATTGACCGACGCATTATGCGCATGGAACTGATCACAAACCCTTGTCCGAGGGTGTCTGGGAACTGCGCATTGACATAGGGCCAAGGTATCGGGTCTATTACGCCAAATCTGGCTTAACTGTAGTTCTTCTGCTCTGCGGCGGCGACAAACGTAAGCAAAACCCAGAGCGTGTGAATACTGGCGTGAATGGAAGAGTAGAAACAGATAGGAGAACACTTTCGGCGGAGTTCGTAACGTGGTCAAGGAAGCTGAGTTGAATCCGAACCAGCTCTATCGCACCTTGTCAGCCGAGGGCAACCCGGAAGTTAGAAGTCTAAGCACGATTCTGCGTGTCATGGGCTTGCGCCTGGCAGTTCAACCTATCACTACCCACTAAATAGGGCAGGGAGTATAGGCTAAAGGAAAATAGCCTCCTTCCCTGTTTAACAGCAAAAATTACCCATAGCGGCAAGCTCAAATTGCCAAATTACCCCCATTCTTGAAATAAGCTTTGATACCCGCAAAAATTGACTCTGCGATTTGCTGCTGGAAACGTGCGGTTTTCAGTTTCCGCTCCTCTTCCAAATTGCTAATAAACGCAGTCTCTACCAGAATCGAAGGGATATCTGGTGCTTTCAGTACCGCAAATCCAGCTTGATCCACCCGATTTTTATGTAATTTATTCACTTTGCCCATACGCTTAAGCACTTCGCTACCAAATTTAAGGCTGTCATTGATTGTCGCAGTTTGTAACAAATCAAACATCGTATGATCCAGATACTTATCACCGCTTTTACTCACTCCGCCAATTTGGTCAGCTTCGTTTTGCGTCTGGGCTAGAAAACGTGCGGTATTACTGGTTGCACCTTTAGTCGAGAGTGCAAAAACCGAAGAGCCACGGGCAACTCGGTTAGTAACAGCATCAGCATGAATAGAAACGAAGAGATCAGCCCGCATCTTACGCGCTTTTGCCACCCGGACTTTGAGCGGGATAAACACATCTTCATTACGGGTCATATAAACTTTCATACCCGGTTCACGCTGAATGAGCGTTTTCAATCGACGAGCAATTTGCAAAACAATATCTTTTTCACGAGTTTTATATTTGCCAATAGCACCAGGATCTTCACCACCATGTCCAGGATCGAGCATGATAACAATTGGCCTGTCTTTACCTGCTTTGCCCGACTTTGGTTTTTCTACTGGCAGATCTTCTGCTAAATGACCTTTATTATACTCTTCAAGTAGGGCAAGCAATGGATCATCATCCGTATTAACCCTCTCTGCCGGATAAATATCCAACACCAGACGATGTTTAAATTTCGCCACCGGTTTCAAAGTAAACATATGTGGGCTGACCGATTGCTTAACTTCAAACACCAAACGAACCGTTTTAGGATTAAACTGCCCTACCCTCACCAGTTTAAGATAAGGATCACGAGATTGAATCTGCTCCCCCATCCCACTTAGAGTATGATTCAGTTGTATACCTTCAAGATCAACCACAATTCTATTTGGATTTTTTAGCACAAACTGGCGATATTTGAGTGGAATATTGGACTCAAGCGTCACACGGGTATAACTAGAGGCCGGCCAAATACGTACTGCGATAATTTTTGCTGACGCTGCGTAACCCACCTGGCTAACGCTAAGCAACCACATCGCTGCGGCTCCCTGCAACAAACGACGTCGTGACAGATTATGATCTGAATGACTCATCTACTAATATTCCATTCATAAAATATAAACATTCAGGGTGATATTCACCAAACGAAACGATCAAGTGAAAAACGCTAACCAATCAGCATTATGCTGTCGTCAATGAAAAGCATTTTATATTTTGCAAATTATTAACGTCTACAGGTATATCAAAATGTTTTTACCTGAATTGCCTCTTGCCATTTTCTCTCAAAAGGAATAAAAAAGCATAAATTACGAATAAAAATTCAATCGAGAGCCTATTATGAAAGAACGAAGCACCGAGTTAGTTGAAGGATTTCGTCATTCTGTTCCGTACATCAATGCACACCGTGGTAAAACTTTTGTTATCATGCTTGGTGGAGAGGCTATTGCTCACGAAAATTTTACCAATATTATCAACGATATAGGATTACTGCATAGTTTAGGCATCCGCCTGGTCGTCGTTTATGGTGCCAGACCTCAAATTGAGCAAAACCTTGCAGACCATCATTACGAACCGGTTTACCACAAACACACCCGTGTTACCGATAATAAAACATTAGAATTAGTCAAACAATCTGCTGGCTTGCTGCAACTGGATATCACTGCACGCCTTTCTATGAATTTGAATAATACCCCGTTACAAGGTGCCAACATTAATGTTGTCAGTGGTAACTTCATTATTGCTCAACCTCTTGGCGTTGATGATGGTGTGGATTATTGCCACAGCGGAAAAATTCGCCGTATCGATGAGCATGCCATAAATCGTCAATTAGACAATGGCGCAATCGTGCTAATTGGCCCTGTCGCAGTTTCTGTCACCGGAGAGAGTTTTAATCTGGCATTTGAAGATGTTGCTACTCAATTAGCTATCAAACTACAGGCTGAAAAACTGATTGGATTCTGTTCTACTCAAGGTGTACAAGACAAAGACGGAAAAATTCTATCGGAAGTTTTTCTTAATCAAGCACCGGAACTGATTAAAGAGCTAGAAGTTAAAGGTGACTACTATTCAGGCACAGTCTGTTTTTTGCGGAGTGCAATAAAAGCTTGCCGTCGTGGCGTTCGTCGCAGCCATTTATTAAGTTATCAGGCAGATGGTTCTCTACTTCAAGAATTATTCTCCCGAGATGGTATTGGCACTCAAATAGTGATGGAAAGTGCGGAACAAATACGCCGAGCTAATATCAATGATATTGGTGGTATTCTCGAACTTATTCGCCCACTGGAACAACAGGGTATTCTGGTTCGCCGTTCAAGAGAACAACTTGAGAGAGAAATTGATAAATTCATCATTATCGAACGCGATAACCTAACTATCGCCTGTGCCGCGCTCTACCCTTATCCTGAAGAGAAAATTGGCGAAATGGCTTGTTTAGCGGTGAATCCTAAATACCGCAGCTCTTTAAGAGGTGAAGTATTACTGAATCGCATTGCGGAACACGCCAAACAGCTCGGACTGGAAAAACTGTTTGTTCTGACTACCCGCAGCATTCACTGGTTCCAAGAGCGGGGTTTTGAGCCCGCAGAACTCTCAATGCTACCGATTCAGAAACAAGTATTATACAACTATCAGCGCCGTTCTAAGATTCTTATGCTGAATTTGGAACCACAGCCTGGATTCACATAATAAGCGCAACACCGTTAATCTGTTTTTAATTCCACACTGACTGACATACTTGGCGATTAAATAAATGGTTATTTTGTATTTTCCATTCATATTAAATTGTGAAACGCGCCCCAACAGTTAGACATTTTGCCTGTCGAAAGGCAGAAGTCCCCATATGGGGCGCTTACATTTAAACGGCGCAATTCACCTATTTATAAGGCCCGCGATAACCATCGCGGGCCTTGTTACCGATCAGTGCCAGTTGGCTGCCAGCACAGGTTGCAGCCGCTGTTGCTCGACATCGCCGAGCATTGTGGTCGCAGGTGTCGGCGGCGCGAAGGCAGCCATCGCCTGGACAAGATTTTCGACATCACTTTCCATCAACCGATGACCATCACCGGCCATGATGTTACGTGGTCGTTCGGTGGAATTGGCATACCAATTATGCAGCGTTACCTCCTGCTTGCTGCCAATGACCGAAATTTGCAGATCCTGTCCTTCATGCTGGAACCACAAACGCTCAGGGCTGATGTCCTTTCCAAACACCAAGTTCCCCATATCACCACTAAATTCCAAATCGTTGTCCCCATGCCCGACTTCTACCGTCGACATAGTACCACTGGTCACAATATGGTTATTACCCTCCCCGACTTTTACTTTCGACATAATACCGCTGGTCATGATATGGTTATCACCATTCCCGACTTCTACCGTCGACATCTCACCGCGGGTCACGATATGGTTATTGCCATCCCCGACGTTTACTTTCGTGAAGGTTCCCGACGCTTTAATGGTGTTGTTGCCATGTCCAACTGTTAGTTTGTCGATATTGCCAACAATGACGTTTTTACCATTACCTAACGTGATATCGGCAAAGCGGTCCATCACATTAACCTTATTGTCACCGTTACCGGCAACTATTTTGCTATCCATAGCTTTCACATTGATAGTCTTGCTCTCGTCCCCCAACGTAACCTCGGAAAAGGGATTTTTGACCGTAATGGAATCAGGGTCAGTGGTCACCGGTGTAGATTCCACTGCTGGCTCAATTTTCGGAACGTTAAGTGTTGTGCGCGGCTCAACAGGAGGAGTGCTAATCGGCTTCCGGTCAATCAGTGACATCCGGTCAACATTCTGGTCAAAACGCGACCTCAGGTCGACAAGGCCAGTGTTAATTCTGGTCGGATTCAGCTCAACAGGGGTAACTTTAATCATATCCCGGTCAATATCAATAGAAGAAATTTTAGTCAGACTCCAGTCAATAAGGGGAATGCTAACCGGCTTCCTTGGGGGAATACTAATCGGCTTCAAGTCGATAGGGGAAAGTGGTAAAGGCTTATCAACGCCAAGGGGGTCGACAATTGGTGTCAATGAACCCGGTACAGTCACCGTCGGTTTATCAAGAGATTGCGTCACCACTGGCTTGACCGTTGGGACCAAATCTGGTGTAAGCTCCGCAAAAAGGAAGTCGGCCGCATCGACCTGCGAAGTATCCAGAGTATCGAGATACAGCAACTTCACGTTTGAATCAGTACCGCTGACCCCATTAAAGACCACCTCAACGCCATGAATTTGTGACAGACCGTTGATCGTGCCACGATGACTCTTAGCAATTGTGAGTTGGCTGAAATCAGTGACGCCGGTTTGACGCAAATCAATTTTATCTATGCCGTGACGGAACCCACGTAATGCATTCTTGTAGTCCTTGACACCCGGTTGGGCTGCCACCACAAAAACGTCTGACGCCGCACTGTCATGGCTATAGATCGTTCCATTCAAGCTAAATTTCATCTGACCCTGAGCATCGCTGGTGAGCATGACGCCCTTGCCGCCGCCCTTAAGGATCACGGTTCCCAAGCCTTCTTGTGGCTGGAGCGTTGCGGCGTCGCTATTCGTGTAAGCCACCGGGGCGATAAAGGTGTCCTGGAACTTGAAGTTCGCCGCACCGATCCCGGCGAGTGGCTGATTTTTCAGGACAATGCTCTGCCCCTTACCCAGATCGACCTTAACATCCGCCCCCTGCTGCGTCAGCAACAGATCGGCAAACGTTTTTCCACGAAATCCGACCAGATCGATGATTTCGCCACGAGCCGCCTCGAAGTTGCTGATAACATCGCTGCCTGCCTCACGGTGGTGGACCACAAAGAAGTCCTTGCCCGCACCACCTGCCAGTGTGTTGTTTCCACGCCCGCCATCAAGCAATGCATCGGCATTACCCGCGACCAGCGTATCGTTGCCATCACCGGTGACGATGTTCTGAATGCCCGACGGATTCTTTATTGTCAACGCTGTGCCGCCAATGCTGGCAACACCGGTCAGCAAGTTGACCGAGGTATCCCGCGAAACAGCCGCCGCATTGAGGGTATTACGCCCTCCCGCCACGCCATTGACCGCATCATCCAACACTGCGCGGTTGGCCTGCCCGACCACCGATTGGATATATTCGTCGGTGTAAAAGTAAGTGTCATCCGGCGTGCTCTTGCTGCCGTACAAACGTAACGACCAGGCATTTAATGTGACCGGCAGGCCGGAATGCGCATCGCTCACCTGTAGGGTCCAGTTGCCAGCCGAGCGTTCACCCAAATCATGGGTCGACATAAAGCTGTATTTGAACGTCCCCGACTGGCTACTACCCAGATCGGTCGCACTCGCGCCCGGCATGCCGTCTGGAACCTTACCCTGACGATTGAGCAAGATGCTCTGAGTGCCATCGGGAGAGATCAGTTTGAGCGTCAGATCACCAAGACGGCCTGCCTGGGCGTCAAAATCGATCTCGACATGCTCGACATTCAGACCGGCATTCATGGCGATGGACGACGTCAGCGTCTCACCCGCTGCCAAAGTTTTCCCCAGAGGGCCGCTGGATGCGCTATAGACGTACTCGTTGGCAGCGGTGCTTTGAGTCATCCAAGACTCAGCCAGGCGAACAGCGGCTCGCGCATCGATTTGACCGAAACCGTAATCGTTGCTGGTATGCATACCGCCGCCATTCCAGCTATGGCTACTATTATCGCTCCATGCGGTAGAGGGGTCATTGATCTTGCGAGCGGACAGAGCAAGGATCTGCTGCACATCCCGATAGCCTAAGTTCGGGTTAGCCTCCAGCATCAACGCAACAACACCGGAGACTATCGGAGCGGCAAAGCTGGTGCCTTGCATGCTGGTGTAGTCATTGCCGAAAGTTGAGCCACGTTCGGTTTTCAGCATATAGCTGGTAGACACGACATTGCTGCCCGGTGCCGAAACCAACAGGCTGGCTCCCGGATTGGAGAAGGGTGAAGAGCCAATCTGCAACGTCGACAAATCGCCCTGTGCATTGATTGCACCGACTTCCACCGAAAAGCGGTTGTTATTGGTCAGCGACCCTTGGGCATTGCCGCCTTCTGCACGATGGTTGCCGCCCGCCGCCACGATGACGGTACCCAATCCGCCACGACCATTAGCCGCCGCATACTGCGCATTCATGCTCAGCGACGCGGCAGTATTGATGGAGCCGCCCTGAAAGCTGCTGAGCGCGAAATCGTTGGCAAATCCCCAGCTATTGTTGGCAATATCAAAACTGACCATATGCCCCAGTCCCGCAAGATCGGCACCGTCATTGGCCAGATAATAGCCGCCCAACGTCGCATCATGGGCAACCCCGACGCCACCCGTATTATTCTTCGCCGCGACCATCACACCCGCCACCATTGTCGCGTGGTTGGAGACCACATTCGGCAAGGTGCCATTGGTTTGTTGAGTCTGCAACCAGGCTTTGTCGACATTCGCCGCAAGGTCGGGGTGATTGATATCAAATATTTCAGGCGCGGTGGCAAACTTACCGCCCGGCTCGAACTGACCAATGCGTACGCCCTTGCCGGTGTAGTCCTTCCAGACCGGCAGAATGTTGGCATCGCTCAGATACCATTGTTGAGCAGCTAATGGATCGAGCGGGACTTCCGGGGTCAATAATGTCGCCACGGCGCGCATCGGCGCGGTTTCCCCACTGCTCAGATCGACTACCGATGCTGACGGATTCCCGGCTGCGTCAGTTACCCCATATTTAAAGCTAATGACACCGGTGTAATCTGCATCCGGCGTAAACAAGACATCGCCCTGGGCTGTGAGGCTGACCGTACCGCCTATCGCATCCCCAACATTGGCAATGCGCAGGGCACCCTGACTGTTAAGGTGTTGATCGTTAGCCAACAGACTTTCTGCGGCAATCAGATGTGGCTGAGTACGATCAAAAACCTTGCCGTCCTTGTCGTGAGTGAGGACATCCTCGACAGGCATCGCATTGGGTGTTTGTAAATCAACCGCCGAAATATCTGAAAAATTGAGTTTCTGGATATTTTTCAGCGTTACCGTACCGTCACGCCCAGCAACCTTGTCGGCCACTACATACCCACTGTCGGTACGGGTAATTTGATAATCACCGTGGTTACCGTGCAGACTGACGATGTTGACCCCTCCGTCCCCATCAATCGTAGCATTGCCGTGACCCACTTCGATCACGTCGTCACCAAAGCCGCCAAAAATCTTATCATCGCTGCCGCCAGCGTGAATGATGCTGCCGCCTTGGGAAGCATAGATTGTGTCGCCCTGAGGACCGGCATAGATAACCGACTTGCCACTGCCACCAATGATAGTGTTGTGCCCGCTGCCGCCGACCAGGACGTCGTTACCCATGCCACCGACCAGCACCGAATCACCGGAACCGCCCTTGATAAAGACACCATTGGCTCCACCGCTTCTGATGACATCACTGCCGCTCCCGCCTTGAGCCATAGTTAAACCGGCTTGAGCCATGTTCAGCTCCACGCCTTTTTTGCCGACAATGATCGCCGTATCGTGCCCGCCATTGCCGTGAATGTTTTTCGTATCGTCAGAAGCGCTGATAACAAAAACGTCATCGCCGGTACCACCGACATAGGTATTGCTCCCTGCGCCCCCGACCAGCCAGCTACCAGTTTTTGCCGCAATCAACGTATCATTGCCGCTGCCACCATACAGATTGCTGACTCCCAGTTGCTCCGCATTTAGGGTTTCATCTGCTTCACTCTGGCTGGCGTAAGCCGTGGTTGTGATATCGTTGGTGGTGGAAGTCACTTTTGTACCAGCCCCCTGATTGCTCAGGGTGTTGCTAACGGTATCACCAAGAAAATCAACGGCCAGCATTTCCTGAGTTTTACCATTGATAGTAAACGACCCACTGGCAACGACCTTATTCCCATCACGGACGTCTGTTTTGTTCGAAGCCCGGACGTTTATCTGGGTAATACCCCATTCCGCCAGTGTCTTGAGTTCGCCCGCATCGACTTTTGCATCTCGGGTACTGTCGACCCAAACCCGCAGCTTGCTCCAGATCGGGTCAGTCGGATCAATCACTCCGTCTTTATTAGCATCTTCACTGGCTAAAGCACCGAAACCCTCCTTGAATTTTTTTTCGCCAGCGGCACCGTTTATTCCGGCCTTACCACCGTAGTATTCGGAAAACATCTGGCTGGCATTTTTTATCTGACCACTACCATCGTCGATCACCAGTATTCCCGTATTGCGATCCGCCCAGCCGCTACGCTTAAGCGTGCCACTGTTATCCATGTCGAACAGCACGCCGTCACGGATATCAGTCATGTGCACACCATTGCCGCTCAGATCCAATAACAGCGGGTCAACATAGGTGTTGAACGTCGTCATCGCCGATAAGCCGTTCAACGTCACAGCATTGCGCAGGCTGGCATCCTGTTTATTGCTGTTCAAGGTCAGGTCGAGGTAGAACTGTGACAAATAGGCGTTGGGCCGGACATTAGGGTCGAGCTGCATTTCACCGGGACGAATGCCGCCTGTGGCAAGGCTAGCCATTTGGGTTGAAGCGAAATCGGTTTTATTGAGAATGCCCGCGAGGGTGAATATTTTATGGGTCGCTGAATTTTGGATATAACCGTTAGCAACATCCTGCTGCGCTTTGTTTTCGCCCTGAATATGTTTCTGCGGCTGTGGGGAGGAATTGATATCAATGTTAATTAAGTTTGTCGATGGTGGGCGAGGATGTATATCGTCTACGCCAAGCCATAAACATTGCATACCACCTTTTTCTTCATAATACTCACCATGACGAGTCAGGTTATCACGGATAATTTGAGCTCCTTGAGTTTTTAACATGTCATTCATACGATGAATATTATGCTTGGGAAGCGGATTTCCTTCAGAACCATACTTGTTATATCCAATGACTTTTAATGATGCATATGCGAAATCCACACAACTATTGGTGAACAAGTTGTAACGTGTAACGTCAAATTCTTCTGGCTTTGGTTCTTTTGAAAATTCGCGTAACTTGGTGTATTGCTCTTTCGTCAACGCAATGGTGACTTCGGAAACAGTCTCTTGGTAGGCGGCATTATCATAAGGGGTCATGTTCCCTTCACCAAATGGTGAGCCATATTTTGACTCGAAGCCAAAACTCTCTTTATTCCCGTCGCCGTCATTTAAAACATACCACATATGGCCGCCGGATGAAGAATGCACATCTCCTGTTTTGTGCTTTCCTTTATCAGACTGATAAATATATTTCGCTCCCGACTTAGCTACTTTATAAGTTACGGTATAATTCTTTGCCATTTTTTATATTTCCTCTATTTATATTGATATCATTTAAAATCTTCTTAGATCTTCGGATTAAAATATGAGAGTTCTACAAAACTCTCAATGCCATTAAAAGCAGGCACATCTTCCAGGGTAGTAATTACCGCAGAGTAACGTCCGGGGAGCAATTCAAGTGTTTTAATATCGCGCACAGTCGTATTTATTAATCTCTTTTCGTAATAGAAGGCTTGCCACCCATCGAGCCTTACCGCATTTACCTTCTTGTCAAAAAAAACCTTTCCGTCTTTAACCAGACGAAGAGAAACGGGAATAGCAATCCCATCCTTATCAACACTCCCAAATATCTTAGATCGCCTGTCTATTTCATTATAATCACCCCCAGTAGCAAACAGCAGAGCAAATTGATAATTTCCAGCCTTGCGCTTGCTGAGTTCAAAATTAATCTCGACCGATTGTCCCGAATGCGACACATCAATCGGCTTGCGTATAGCATCAATGTAATTAGAGCATGCTACTAACCAGATACAACTCATAAAAATAATAATATTTCGCCAATTTTTAAACCTTTCATATATACGTAACAATTTCATTTCTTCACTCCAAATTTTTATATTTCCTTTGTTTATACTGATACCATTTTAAATCTTCTTAAATTTTCGGATTAAAATAGGTGAGCTCTACAAAACTCTCAATGCCATTAAAAGCGGGAACATCCTCCAAGGTGGTAATGACAGCAGAATAACGCCCAGGGGGTAACGAAAGTGTTTTAATTTCTCGCACAGCCGTAGTTATCCTTCTCCCTTCGTAATCAAAGCTAAGTCCCCAGCTACGTCCCCCTGCGTTTATTTTCTCGTCAAGAAAAACCTCGCCGTTTCTAACCAAATGAAGCGAAACGGGGGTTATCACTCCGTCCTTATCAATATAACCGAATAATTCAAGCCGCCTTTTCATTTCATCATCATCCCCTTTATCAAACAGCAGAGCAAACTGATAATCTCCAACCTTGCTGATTTCAAAATCAATTTTTACTGATTGACCAGACTTCGATACGTCAATCGGTTTGTATATATCAATGGGCTTAGAGCAGGCCATTAATAATGTACAGCTCATAAAAATAATCATATTTCGCCAGTTTTTGAATCTTTCATGAACCTGTAAAACTTTCATCACGTCACTCCAAATTTTTATATCTTCTTTGTTTATACTGATATCATTTCAAATCTTCGGATTAAAATATATGAGCTGTACAAAACTCTGAATGCCATTAAAGACTGGGACATTCTCCAGAATAGTAATGACTGCAGAGTAGCGTCCGGAGGGTAACGAAAGTGTTTTAATTTCTCGCACCGCCGTATTTATCCTTCTTTTTTCGTAATCAAAGGTACGTCCCCAGCCATATCCCCCAGCATTTATTTTCTCATCAAAAAAAACCTTACCATCTTTAACGATATGGAGTGAAACAGGAGTTATTACCCCGTCCTTATAAATATCCCCGAACAACTCAAGCCGCCTTTTCATTTCCTCATAGTCATCCCCTTTATCAAACAACAGGGCAAACTGATAATCCCCAGCCTTTCGCTTACTGAGTTCAAAATTAATCTCGACGGATTGCCCCGAATGCGACACATCAATCGGCTTATATATAGTATCAATGTGCTTAGAGCAGGCCATTAATAAGGTGCAGCTCATAAAAATAATAATGTTTCGCCAGTTTTTGAATCTTTCGTGTACCTGTAATATTTTCATCACGTCACTCCAAATTTTGATATTTCCTTTGTTTATACTGATACCATTTTAAATCTTCGGATCGTAATAGGTGAACTCGACAAAACTCTCAATTCCATTAAAAGCAGGCACATCTTCCAGGGTAGTAATTACCGCAGAGTAACGTCCGGGAGGTAATGAAAATGTTTTAATTTCTCGCACAGTCGTATTTACCCTTCTCTCTTCGTAATCAAAGGTACGCCCCCAACCACTTCCCACAGCGTTTATTTTCTCGTCAAAAA
The DNA here is from genome assembly GCF_963887965.1 of Photorhabdus sp. RW14-46. Classification (NCBI taxonomy): domain Bacteria; kingdom Pseudomonadati; phylum Pseudomonadota; class Gammaproteobacteria; order Enterobacterales; family Morganellaceae; genus Photorhabdus; species Photorhabdus sp. RW14-46. Next base: position 251,842 of record NZ_CAWPHH010000002.1, read on the forward strand.
AAACCTTACCGTCTTTAATCACACGAAGTGAAACGGGGATGGCAACTCCGTCCTTATCAATACTCCCGAACAACTTATCCCGCCTTTCCATTTCATAAAAACCATCCCCATTAGCAAACAACAGGGCAAACTGATAATTTCCTTTCTTGCTGATTTCAAAATCAATTTTGACTGATTGACCAGACTTCGATACGTCAATCGGTTTATATATATCAATGTACTTAGAGCATGCCATTAATAAGGTGCAACTCATGAAAACAATCATATTTCGCCAGTTTTTGAACCTTTCATGTATACGTAATTCTTTCATTTCATCACTCCAAATAAAGCAAGGCGGCGAAAAACATTAACGGTCATTTATCTCAACCCCGGAAAACGGTGAGTATGGCGAGCCGAGTTCACAGAGCTGCCCTCACAACCTACCGTTCTCTCAGACTTTCATCTATATGCTGCTGCAATGGGCTCAAGAAATAATCGATCACGCGACGCTGATCAGTTTTTATTTCTGCCGTGATCGACATGCCCGGAGACAGTGCGACTCGCTGACCATTGACCATCACATGATCAGACTTCAAGCGAATGCGGCTGCTATAGATGAGCCCATGCTTTTCGTCCTCGATAGCGTCGTTCGATACGTTGAGCACTTCGCCGTCAACGGTGCCGTACTTGGTAAAAGTAAAAGTTTCCACCTTAACAGTGACCGGTTGACCAACATGGACAAAACCCACATCCTTGTTTTCCAGCCTGGCCTCCACTTCTACCGATTGGTCTGCGGGGACGATGACCATCAGCGGCTGAGCCGGTGTCACCACGCCACCAACGGTATGGATAGCGAGTTGTTGAACTGTGCCGGCCACCGGAGCTTTGAGGCTGGTCAAGGTTTCCTGATAGCGGGCCTTCGCCAGCTCCTGAACCAGGGTCGCTGCTTTTTTGTTGGCTTCCTGTTGCAGGTCGAGCATGGCGCGGCGATTTTGCGCAACAACAGTCTCACGCCGACGTCGCGCCTCGTCCTGAGCGGCGGTGTACTGCAAGACACTGGCCTGTTGTACGCTTAACTGACGTTGCAGATCCAATCGCGTCTGCTCTTTTTCCAGATATTCATGCCGCGACACATACTGTTTCTTCAATAACCGTTGGTAATCCTCGGCCAATCGTGTCGCAATCGGCAGCGTTTTTCGCAGACTAGCCACCTGGGCCTGGGCAGACTGGATTTCGGCGCTGCGTTGGAGGATTTCTGCATCCACCAACTCCAGGTTGCTGCGGTATTCCTGATATTGTCCTTGAAGCCAGCGTTGGGCACTGAGTACCTGCTCAGGGTTGGCGTTGTCAATCGTTCCTACCAGCGACGCCGGCGACTTTTGTTGATTGATCGCGTCGAGCATGGCGGCACTCCGCGCACTGTCGATACGAGCAGCCAGCAGCTCGCTCTGGATCCGGCTGACATCGGCGCTCGCCGCCGTCGGGTCGAGCTCAACCAACAACTCGCCAACTTTCACCGACTGGCCGTCATTGACGTGGATCGCTCTGACCACCGCCGTTTCACTGGATTGAATCAACTTGGTCTTGCCATTGGGAACGACCTTTCCCGGGGCGATAGCCACGACCTCGATTTTGCCGATGTAGGCCCAGAGCAACGCCAATACAGCAAAACCCAGAATGGTCCAGGTGAAAATTCTCGGTGCTGGGTGAACCGGTGTTTCCTGCAACTCTAAAGCCGTCGGTAAAAACTGTAATTCATGAGCCAGTCGCGGCGACACGTCCATGTTTTTACGTTGGTGCCAAGACTCACGCCACGCGTGACGATAACGCTGCAATAAGGAAAGGGTAGCGCTCATTTGAAATTATTTTCCTTGAATCGGAGTATGTTTATCTTGGTCACATCTGCCTCTGATGGTGTTATTAACCATTGATTATGTTATTAACCATTGATTGCGTGATTAGCCGTTTTGATCGTACTTTCCAGAAATGGAAGCCTGTCATCCCTGCTGCATTCGATGCAGTCGTGAATAGTGGCCGTCCTGACGTGCCAGTAACTCGGCGTGGGCGCCCTGTTCAACGATCTGCCCGCGATCCATTACAAGGATACGATGCGCGTCGCGTACAGCGGACAACCGATGAGCGATAATGATGACCGTGCGCCCCTTGCAAATGCTTTGCATGTTCTGCTGAACCACCCGCTCAGACTCGTAGTCCAGCGCACTGGTCGCTTCGTCGAAAATCAAAATGCGAGGATTGCCGATCAAGGCGCGGGCAATGGCTACCCGTTGCCGTTGACCGCCTGAAAGTGACGCGCCGTGTTCTCCCACAATGGTGTCGTAACCTTCGGGCAGTTCAAGGATGAATTCATGAGCTCCAGCCATGCGGGCGGCGTGCATGACCACTTCGAGCGGCGCACCCGGATCGCTCAAGGCAATGTTTTCGCGAATGCTGCGGTTGAATAGCATATTGTCCTGCAACACCACGCCGATCTGCCGGCGCAGCGAGGACACATCAGCCAATGCCAAGTCCATGCCATCGACCATGACCCGTCCGCGCTCCGGAACATAGAGCCGCTGCAACAAGCGGGTCAGAGTGCTTTTGCCGGAACCAGAGCGGCCCACCACACCAATGATTTCTCCCGCGCCAATGACCAGATTGACGCCGCGCAGCACCTCAGAACCATCAGCCCGATAACGAAAATGCACCTGCTCGAACTCTACCTGCCCCTTGAGCGGCGGTACTGTGCTACGTGTAGCCTGAGACAATTCCGTACGGGAATTGAGGATATCTCCCAGGCGCTGCACTGAGACTCCGGTCTGCTGGAAGCTGGTCCACAGTTGCGCCAAACGCATGATAGGGCCGCTGACACGGCCGGCCAGCATATTGAATGCGATCAGTTCCCCCACCGATAGCTGCCCCTCTATCACGAGGCGGGCACCTAGCCAGAGTGTGGCAACCGTCACTAACTTGCCGATAAGCGAAACACTTTCATTGGCGATAGTGGATAAGGTCTGTGTTTTGAAACCGGCGGCAACATAAGCCGCCAGTTGGTTGTCCCACTTGCGGATGGCCTGCGGTTCAACCGCCATTGACTTTAGGGTATCAATGCCATTGACCGTTTCGACAAGGAATGCCTGATTCTCAGCGTTGCGGGTGAAACTATCCTGTAATCGCTTACGCAAGAGAGGTGTAACCAACCCCGAGACGAGTGCATAAAGCGGCAATGATAACACCACAATGAGAGTCAGCCAGCCGCTGTAATAAAACATCACAAGGATGAACACCAGAGAAAAAAGCACGTCGAGCATCAGGGTAATGGCGTTGCCGGTAAGGAAGCTGCGGATATTTTCCAGTTCACGTACACGAGCCACAGAATCACCGACTCTCCGGGCCTGGAAGTAAGCCAGCGGCAGATTAATCAAGTGCCGAAACAGATTCGATCCCAACTGCACATCAATACGGCTGGTCGTGTGGGCAAACACGTAGCTACGCAGACCGCTCAGGGCCGACTCGAACAGCATGATGCCCAGCAATCCTGCCGCGACCACATCCAGTGTGGTTAGGCCGTGGTGCACCAGTACTTTGTCCATGACCACCTGAAAGAACAACGGAGTCACCAGGGCAAACAACTGCAAGGCAAAAGACCCCAGCAAAACTTCACCCAACAACTTGCGGTATTTGACGATAGCCGGGATAAACCAAGTGAAGTCAAAACGAGAAGTCTCTCCGGGCAGACCGTTACTGGAACGCACAAGCACCAATTGCCCTGTCCAACGCTGCTCAAGCTGCTCGAAGCTGATAACTTCGGGGCGCGCCGAACGTGGATCCTGAATCAGAGCCTGTTCTTTATCCAGTTTAGCCAAAATAAAAAATTGCCCATCTCGGTCAATGGCAATGGCGGGCAAGGGAGTATGTTCAAGTCTGGCCAGTGTTGTGTGCACAGCCCTGGCTTTCAGCCCTGAATGACGAGCAGCCAGCAGCAGCTCTTTCAGGGTAAAACCTTGGCTGGCAGTGGAAAATTCGTGTGAAAGTTGTTCAGTCGATATAGCGATGTTGTGAAACCTGGCCAACATTGCCAGGCAAATCAGGCCGGTGTCCAGCCCCGGGGAAGAGTGGGGTGACTCAGTACTCATTTCATTATCTTGCATCAGACAACTTAATCCTTAAATCAAAAATCTGGATATTCATCTCACCCCTAGCAAGCTATCCAGACATATCCGCAATCCGTTTAGTAAACAAATCACAATTCATATAATTAGGCGTTTATATCATCAAATAATAATAAATTTCATTTAATATATTCACAAACTGTGACATTAACCACACAATAATATTAAAATTTATTAAATTTATAATTTTATTGTTTACATTGATAACAAAACATAAACATCAGCAATTTGATTCAGTCATTGCAACTATTTTTGAATCTTTTGAATCGGTGAAATTAAGATATCGATCAGTATATAGCCATCACGATGAAACTACTCGGTATTGCTGACTGAACGATTACGACTCACAATCAATCAACATGAAGGACTAAGAAAAGATATTTCAGTTAGAAATTAACCAAAATTTGGCATATAGGTAGGTTTAAGATACATTTATCTTGCATAGGTCAATGTAATCTCTAGTTCACTGCACGAGAATTTTTCAATCACCCAATCGAGAACTTTTTACAAAACTGAAAAGGGATATTTACCGAAGTCAGCACGGCAAATCAGAAATCTCATTAAAGGGATTAATGATCTGATTGTCGGGCTTAAAAGCCCATCCAACAACCGAACAAATAACGATCAAAAAAATGTCAGAGAAGATATGGCAACATCATTAATATATAAATTTTTTTGCACAAGTTAGTCTATCAGAATAAGCGCTAATCCACCTGTAAGCTAAGCCGCTCTGCTAACCCGCTTCGCCTTTGAGTTGGCGTCTGGATTGCCTGACGCAATACCGCTTCATGTACATAAAGAGTCAGTTTTTCTCTGGCACGGGTTATCGCTGTATAAACCAGTTCACGGCTGACAACCGGCACAAATTGCGTTGGCAATACCAAAGCGGTATGTTCAAATTCTGAGCCCTGCGATTTATGTACGGTCATCACATACGCAGTTTCATGTTGTGGTAAACGACTTGGCTGGATTCCCTTAATCTGCCCGTCAGGCAGTTGAAAATAAGCACGCAGTTCATGATTTTCGTCTCTGAGCATAATACCAATATCACCATTAAATAGGCCCAATGTGCTGTCGTTACGCGATATCATGATGGGCCGCCCTGCATAACCACGGCTGAAAGTCCCGACTGGACGACGAATAAGCCCCTGACGATGTAATAGCTGTTCTATACTCTCATTAAGCCCACTGACACCAAACGGCCCTTCTCTAAGTGCACACAACAAACGATAGCGGTTAAATTCATCTAAAATCTCTTTGACTGGTGCCTGTTTTGCCACCAGATGCAAGTAAAGGTAATAACCCGATACCGTTTCTGCCAACAACCGCTGATAATCTTCATCGTCAGACAATGGGTAAAAACAGATATCCTTCAACGGTTGCTGCAAAATAGCGAGAGCTTGTCGACTCTTTCCCTGATTAACGGCCGTCGCCAATTGACCAATCCCCGAATCCACATTAAAACGATAACTTTTACGTAAAAGACACAAACGATCACGAACCTCTGGGATATTTTGCTGATCACCCGCAACTAACCGGCATCCCGTCAATCTGCTTAGCTGTTGCGCCCTCGTTACGCTATATCCGAGTTCGGCAAAACGGCAAATATCACCCAACACCGCGCCTGCTTCCACTGATGCCAATTGATCTCGGTCACCAAGCAGAACAATTTTCGCTTTCGGTGGCAATGCATCAATCAACCTAGCCATCATGGGTAAATCCACCATTGAAGCTTCATCCACCACCAGCACATCCAGGTTCAGTGGATTATCTCGATCATAGCGCAAGCGCTGGCTATCAGGCTGCGCTCCTAGCAAGCGATGAATCGTCTGCGCCTGATCCGGCATACATGCAAATTGTTCCTCCGTCAGAGGCAATTTTCTGACCGCACTATTAAGAGATTCGGTCAATCTGGCGGCCGCCTTTCCGGTCGGAGCCGCCAGTTGGATAACCCGCTTTTTATCAGGTTCAAGTTTAATTAAGGTAGCCAACAGCTTAGCAACAGTGGTAGTTTTCCCGGTTCCTGGTCCGCCAGAGATAACCGAAATTCTGCTAGTCACCGCGACAGCCGCAGCTATTTTTTGCCAGTCCACAATTTCCTCAGATAGCATGAATAATTCATCTAAAACAACTCTCAGTTGCTGTTCCTGAATATTATCAATTGGTTGATTGCCAGAAAAAAAAGCCGCCACCTGACATTCACTTTGCCACATTCTCTGCAAATAAAGCCGATCATGGGAAAGCACAACAGGCGTGGGTTGAAATCCATCACTAACCGCAGCACAATTTTCCAGTGCTATCCGCAAACTCTGCTCATCAGGTTTTCCCGCAACCTGCCATAACTGTTCGGCAAATTCACGATGTCGCCCATCAAAAAAATATTCAGGCGTTATCCGATTAACCGGCAGGCAAACATGGCCGGTACCGGTTTCAGCGCTTAACAGCGCCATCACCAACAACAAAACAGGATCTTTATCCTCAATCAATACATGAGCAAACTGTAAGTCCAATGAACGCAAAAGCCTGAGGTTTACTGCTTGTTGTAATAACGAAATCATCAATTTTTCTCTTTCTCAAGCTGTTCACTACCACTGAAAAGCAGATCCAAAGCATCAACAAATTCAGCCGATGGCCGACAATTGAAAATACCATTCCCCGGCTGTTGTTTATCTATTCCCCTCAGAAACAGATAAATCACGCCGCCGAAATGTTGTTGGTAATCATAATTAGCCAGCCTGTGACGCAAGTAACGATGCAATGCCAGTGTATAAAGTTGATATTGCAGATCATAACGATGCTCAATCATGGCTATTTCCATTGCCTGGCGAGTATAAAACTGACTCTCCTCTCCCAACCAGTTTGATTTGTAATCCAGCAGGTAGAATTTACCTTGCCAACAGAAGACCAAATCAATAAACCCTTTCAACACTCCTTTCACCTGCTGAAATTCCAGTTGGGGGCAGCGAGCAGAAATTGGATCATAACGACGTATCAGTGTATCCAACGTCTGAGATCGCAAAAGTTGTTCAACCGGCAGATAAAATTGCATTTCATCCTGTTGATGATGTAGCGGAATTTTTGCCAATTGCACTCCTTCATCATTCAATGGAATAGTAAAAATATCGACCATCCATTGCTGTAATGTCCCACTCCAGCGTTCATCAAATCCGGCTGATTGCAGTTGTTCTGCCAACCATTTCTCATCAGGTAATTGGCTGAAACTAAGTTCTTCCAAAATAGCGTGTAAAAAAGTCCCCGCGGAAGCTCCCCGTGGGAATGTATGTGGTGTCATTTCAGGTTGTTCTACTAACTGTCTTTCACCACTAGCATCAACATCAAGTTTTGGCGCAATAGACTGAACAATCACGTCAATAGATTCTTCTCCAGCAAAATAAGCGGAAGCATTACCACGATGAACTACAGAGTTTCGTAAACCAGAATAACTGGTAATACGCCAATCATCCTGAACTCTACGTTTAAATTGCCTGGCCGACAGGACTAAATCATTTTTACTTTGCGATTGCCAAGGGTGATCATCAGTCTCATTAATTGATGATATAACAATGCCATCTCCGCTTAATTCTTTAAGCGATGTTGCCAGAAAATCAGCATCCCCTTTCACCCCCTTTTGCAACAGGTAGCCCAGAGCACATTGATGCAGATCAGTATCCCCGGCCTTTTTCTTATTGCCTTTTATCAGCGGAGCCACGCCGACACTGCAATGGTAAACAGAACGCGTCAATGCGACATAGAGTAAACGCAAATCCTCTGCCAATCGCTCTTGTTCCGCCAGCTCAATCGTCTCGTCGTCAGGAAAGATATCGAGGCAAGCATTAAAGCTTGTACGATCATGATATATCGCCCGCTTCTGCTCCCTGAAATTACAGATAAATGGCAACCATACCAGCGGATATTCCAGCCCCTTAGATTTATGGATAGTACAAATTTGTACCAAATGACGATCGCTTTCCAGCCGTATCTGCTGATTTTCAGATTGTGGATCAGGATGAGAGATTTGCTGAGCCAACCAGCGAGTGACCGCATGTTCACTGTCAAGTTGTAAAGATATCTCCTGCAACAACTCACCAATATGCATCACATCTGTCAAGCGCCGTTCACCGTCATAACTGGCAAGCAAATTCTCAGCAATATGATGGTTGGCGATTACCGCTCGTAGCATAGGTAACACGCCACGGCGTTGCCACAGACGAAAGTAGCCATCAAACTCATCAACTAACTGGTCCCACGTCTTCTCATCATGATTTAGTTTGTCTATCTGTCGAGCGGTCAAACCAAACAAACCACTGGCAAGCGCACTTCTCAACACCCGCTCTTTCTCTGGTGATAACACCGCTTGCAGCAACCAGAGAATATCCTTGGCTTCTACGGTATCAAATACACTTTCTCGGTTAGAAAGAAATACGGAAGGGATAGATAACAGATTAAGTGCATTACGGATCAGTGTCGCTTCCTTTCTACTACGCACCAAAACCGTAATATCAGCCGCCGTCACAGGCCGAGAACCTTCACTTTTATGTAACAAAGCCCGCCCTTCACTACCTGCCTGCAACCAATCACGAATTTGCGCAGAACAGAGCCGTGACATCGTTTGCTCATAATCTCCGATAGAAACACCTTCTCCTGGTTGTAACCAGAAATTCAGTGCGGCCTGTTCTTCACCGTCATAGCTAAAAGAGAGTTCTCGGTTTTTCTCTGCCGCAGAAACTTCAATAAAAGGAATCTGCTCAAACAAAAATGGATTTTCTGAACGCATAAACAGTTTGTTTACTGCCTGTACCATCGAGTAGGCAGAGCGCCAGTTTGTTTCCAGAGTATAGTGAGCACTTACCTGAGAGCGGGCACGAATATAAGTGAAAATATCTGCGCCGCGAAATGCATAAATAGCTTGTTTGGGATCACCAATAAATAGCAATCCATTTTCAGGCTGAGTGCCATAAATGGTATGAAAAATTCGGTATTGCTGTGGGTCGGTATCCTGAAATTCGTCGATCAACGCAACCGGATAGCGTCGGCGGATTGTCTCAGCAAGCAAATCACTGCCGGGACCTTTCAGAGCATCATCAAGACGGGTTAGTAAATCATCAAACCCCATTTGACCACGTGTTAATTTTTCCTGACGGATTGATTGGCGAACCTCAATAATAGCTCTGGAGATAATCAAATCACGTAAAGTAAGTGGTTTCTGATATAAATCATCTATCACAACAAAAAGTGAATGTTCAGGTACCTCACCTTTTTTTGTCTTTTCTGCCAATACTGACTGCCGGAATTTCTCCAGCGCTTTTGGCAACTGATAATCCTCTGTAGGCGTCTGAGCCCAATCCATGACACTATTCAGCCAATTTGGTAAGTGCTTACTACTGTAACTTCTTTTATCGACACCAGAACCCGCAATTAAATCGTGCAACTCTCCCGCAGCTTCATTCCATTGGTATTTAACATCGTTGATCAACTGGGTAATTTTTTCATGACGACTTAACAGCGTTTCATCGCTGGCTGGTGCATCAACCATATATGGCATATCCCCTTGTAAATAAGGGTATAATTCAGCCAACAGGGCTTCCGGCCCACTCCACTCCTCGCTGATCACCTGCGCCATTGATAACGGCAATGGATAACAGTGTCGCCGCCAGAAATCGGCACACCCTTGCCGTTCTAACGGATGTTGATCCTGAATTAATGTCTGTTCAAACAAAATCCCAGATTCAAAGGCATTATGTGCCAACATTCTCTGACAAAAACCATGAATGGTATAAATCGCCGCTTCATCCATTTGCCGCTCTGCGGCGAGTAACCAAATAGCCGCCTGCCCTTTATCCGGGATTTCATTCAATAGCTGTTGATAGGCAGGTTCTGTCTCTTCTATTGCATTTCGAATACAGGCAAGGCGAAGTTTATGAATATTTTCACGGATACGACCACGTAACTCATTTGTTGCTGCCTCAGTAAAAGTCACCACCAGAATTTCTTCCACGCTTAAAGGCCGTGAAAAAGCGGCATCTTTCCCCAGTCCAAGTAGAAGACGCAGATATAAAATGCCAATGGTGTAGGTTTTACCCGTCCCGGCCGATGCTTCGATCAGCCGCTGACCAGTCAGCGGCAGAGTTAATACATTAAGCCTGTGGACAGATATCTCTGTGATCACTGAGCTCTTACCTCAACAGGTAACCGTTTCTGAAATTCAGTCACATTTTGATAGGTTTTCCAACCTTTCAATTTCGCATATCCATCCAAGTTTCCTGATTTACCAATCACTTGTGAAATGAATGACAACCCTATATGTTTGATTACCGCATTCCGATAGAAACTAATCAATTGTTGCTGTGTAGTTTTCTTTAGGATCTCAAGCATTTTATCTCTACTGTCAAAACTAAAGTTATTACGACTGAAATCACCGGAGAAACGGGCAACTTCGGCATAGAAAGTTTGTGGCGGTTGCTGCTTTTCATTAATCAGCGCACTCTTGTACTGCTCAAAATCAGCTTGAGGCATGGCTTTCAATTTATTACCCACGTTCTGATAGAAATCTTGATAACGCTGATTCAAATATTTTGGTTGCTTGCTATTACTTTGCAGTAGGAAACCCAACCCCCACTGTTCCCCCACACTGATATTGAAAGCAAACACTGCATACCCCAGTTGCTCTACTGTTCTTAACTGCTCATAGAACCACGGCTGGAGCATGTTGCTCAACAAACTGGAATAAACATAACCTTCTATACGGTTATAACCCGTCGGAATATAAACCTCTGCTAAAGCACCATCTGTGCTGCTGCCAACACGCTGGAAATTAACCGGGTAATTTTTATCAATCACCACCTTATCCCCACTCCACCAATCATTTCCTTGATTTGCCAGTTGGTTATGGGCAGATTCAGCAATCACTTTGCTCTGCTGTTCGGTCAAATTCCCAATGATCATCATTTGCAAAGCAGCATTTTTTATCATCTCATGACGATACGTAACAATATCCTGAACCGTGATAGTCTCCAGCGCTTCCAGACGGGTGGATTGTTCAGTGTAAGGCACCACAGAAAGGCGCTTCAACGGCTGCATAGCCATGTCATAAGCTTTAGCGTTATTAGAAACCGCTATCTGCTCACGATACCAAGACTTAGCCTGTGCCAATTGCTCCTCAGTTGGTGTGAATGCCATGTAATTACTGATTAAAGAGGTTAAAAGCGCTGGCAGACTCTGAGTGTAACCACTTACTCCTAATTGCAGCCCCTGAGATGAGCCCGTAGAAATATTCATTCCTGCAACAGAAGCCTGATAACTAAGCTGGTCAAGGGAAAGCCCTGCCAAATAATCAAGCAAAGAGGAAGTGACCTGCTCACGAGCGCTATTCAAACCTTCTGCGTTGCGCAAATCAAGCGTAATGCTGGCTTTAGGTTCATCAGCAAAATATTGGCTCGGCATATAAAGCAAGCGGACATTCTGCTGTTCAACGATCATTTCTGGATGTTTTTTACTCTTATCTGCTTTTATCAGCTTCAAATCGTCAGGAATATAAGGATTTAGTGCAGGCAGAGAAAAGCTCATCTGCTCCTCTAATTGCTGCCATTTAACTCGTTGCTGCAATGTAATTCGATCAACCTGATAAGGTGCCTGAACAAAATAAGCCTGTTTATTGTGTGGCTCTTTTGGACTGATATACCAGATTCTTGCATTTTCAGGTGTTAACTCAGCAAGCCGATTGGCGATTGCTTTCGGGTCATAGTTATCAGCTAAATAACCGGCATTCAGTACATTGGAAACAGGAACTCGCAACATAGCATCCGATAACCATTCGATATAATGCATATCACGAACAACGGAACCATATCGGAAAGATAGGTTCAAAACCTTCGCGATTTCATCAAAATAACTTTTCTGAATGCCTTTTTGTTTCAATAAATTAATATAAGCAAAAATAGCCGCAACAATCTGATCCCGTTGTGCAAGCCCTTTATCTGTCAACGTCACATAAATAAAAAAGATACCTTTGTTGCGATCAACCATAGGCTCCGCACCGGCACTGATACTTTCTGCTAGTCCTTGAGTTTGTAGCCAATCTGATAATGTATTCAGGCTACGATTGCCTATTATATAACCGAGATATTCATCGGTTTTACTGCGGAAATCAGCACTGTTATTGTCAATACTGAATTCCAATTGCAATGCCTTTTGCGGTTGGGCAGGAACATAATGGATGATAATCCCTTTCTCTTTTTCCGTTACTGCTGGCACAGTAATCACCGGCACACTCGCTTTTCTATCCGGTATCCGACCAAAAGTATCAACGGCAATTTGAGTCAGTTTATCGATAGGCTGATTACCGTAAATGACACCTTTCATCAGGTTGGCTGAATAATAGCGTTGATAAAAATCCACCAGTTCTGTCTGTAATTTACTCCCCGGTTTATCTTTTAATGTTTCTAGATTACCACCAGAAAAACGAGCATTGGGATGCTTAGGATTCAAGGTTTCTGCCCGTATTTGAGCAACCCGCATCCCATCACGCGAACGCGCCATTGTCAGCTCTGCATTAACCGCATTTCGCTCCCGATCTGCATTCACTGGATTAAGTAACGGCTCAGCCAGTGCATCAGCCAGACGATCTGTGGCTTGAGCTAACGCTTCATTTTCTACTTCAAGGTAGAAAGCTGTGCGGTAAGAAGCGGTGCTGGCATTATAGCTACCACCATGTTTTTGCAAAAATTCAGATAAATCACCTGACTGTGGGTAACGTTCAGATCCCATCAGAACCATATGTTCCAGATAATGTGCAAGCCCGAGCTGGCTGTCAGGGTTTTCCATACTACCAACCGGAATTGCTACCGCTGCCAGAGATTTGGTTGCCTTCTCATCAGATACCAGCAAGACCGTCATATTGTTCGCCAGTTTGATTCCCTGATACTGACGATGATCACTCTCGCTTTTATAAATTGTCTCTTGCAGTAGTTGTGATGATTGTGGTGTTTGCGCATAACTCGTCGTTCCCCAAAAAAGCAGGAACATCACAGTAATCATGCGAACAAAATGTTTATGCATTATCTGATATTCTCTCTATGTATTCTGATATCGCGCTATCGGTAACAAATAACTGAGCGCTTCCTGTTTAAATTTTGCCAAAAATGATTTATCCACTTGCCTGAAAGCTCGTTGGATATAAGGATCATCCCCTTCGCCTCTGCGTCCCTGATCGCCAAGCCATGCTTTCAATAACTGACTTTCAGCCTTTGATTGAATTTCATCACTATCATCAATCTCACCAGTCTCTTTATTCATACATGCTGAAAGCCACGCCCAACCACTTTTACAAAACAGCGGTAAAGGTGCTGATATTCCTCGCTGATAGCCTTCAATCAATTGATTCAGATAATCTTTAGCGTACTCTGAAGGTACAGGAGCGAAACGCCATTCGTTGCCATCACGCCCATAGCTGCGACTTTCACCCTCACCACCTGTCAGACAATAAGCCAGATGCTCAATCCACAATTGCATGCCATCATTGGCTGTCAAACTGGCAGGCCGCCAACGTAGCAAGCCATCCGGTTGCACCTTATTAATACGCCCTGTCAGAATCACCGGGCCTAAATTATGATGTAAATCGACAGATAAAGTTTCCATTTGTTGTTCACGAATTTTATCCGCCAAAGGCTGCATCTCTTTTTGCTGTCTTAACCAATAAACCTCACCAAAAGCACCAAAAGGTAATCCTCCAGCAGCACGCAGCCGATTGAAAAGTGGTTCAGGCGATTGCTGTTCAATTAGTGCACTTAACAATAGCTGATTAAACTGATAACGTTGAAGATTATCTAAAACGAAAGGTTCTTCCTCCGGTAATTCCGTTTCTTCAATAACGAAATTTACTTTCAAGCAACGTTGGAAAAAAAACCGAACGGGATGGCGGTAAAAACTGCTCAAATTATCAAGTGTAATTTCTTGAATTTGCGCCATTTCAATAGATTGGCAAAATTCAGCGTATGCTGCACCTTGTTCAGTTGCCGCCGGTAACCACTCCCCGGCATAGCTTTGCTGATAACTGCCCGGTATAAAATTTTCCGGTGCAAATGGAACGCGGGCATGAAGATACAACAGATGTTTTCTAACATGGGTAGCACTTTCATCAACATTCAGTTTTTCATTTCCCGGTAAACAAAAACTTTGGCAAACATAATCCAGTAATTCATTCACCAGCACGGAAGGATTACATTCCGTATCATCACGAATAGACTTACCAATATAGCTGATATAAAGAAACCGTTCGGCAGATATCAAAGCTTCAAGGAATAGATAACGGTCATCATCCCGTCGTTTTCTGTCTCCCCTCTGACCTTTTTCCGCCATCAGATCAAATCCAAGCGGTGGAATTGAACGGGGGTAAATACCATCATTCATTCCCAATAAACAGACGACCTTAAAGGGAATAGAACGCATCGGCATTAGAGTGCAAAAATTGACAGATCCGGCGAGAAAACGCTGACTGATTTTTTCATTATCAAACTGAAGTGCCAATTCATCTCGCAATAAAACCAATGGCACACTTTCCTGATAACGGGCATTCAAGCCATTGACTATGACTTTCTGCCATTGCTGTTCTATCATTGCTAGTACTAATTCAGTCTCATTATCTGAGACAAAAAATGTTTCCAGCAACTGCTGGCAGACAGGTAACCAACCCGTTAATGCCCGGCTCTCAGCAAGAATTTTGCGCCAATAGCTTAATTGCATTAAAAATTCAGCCAATTGGCCGGCAAGCTCCGCAGCTAAACCACTGGATTCATCATAAGGCAATACCTCTTTCCAAGGGCCCGATCGGCTATCCATTGCATAACCCAATAACATTCGGGTCAGTCCAAAACGCCAGGTATGCTGACCTGTCACCGGTAAAGATAGCTCTTCGACATTATCGTCATCCAGCCCCCAACGAACACCTGATTCTTCAACCCAACGTCTTAACAAACGCAAACCATCTTCATGTATGTCAAATTTATTCGCCAGCGCGGGTACTTCCAACAATGCTAAAACCTGCTCTGTTGTAAAACGGCTTTGAGGTAAATCAAGCAGTGTAATAAATGCCTGTAAAATCGAATGTGCCTGACGAGCTTTACGATCAGAAATAGCAAATGGAATATAGCGTTCAACAGAGACATTACCAAATACTGCCTGAACATAGGGGGTATAACTGTCAATATCCGCGACCATCACAATAATATCCCTTGGCGTCAGCGATGGATTATCTTCCAATAATCTCAATAGCTGATCCTGTAAAACTTCCACTTCACGTTGAGGGCTATGGCAAACATGGAAAGATAAAGAACGATCCAACGGATCAAGTACTCTTTTTTTCAAACTGTTTTCAAATGTTTCTTTTGTTGAACCAATTTGGGCATGATCTTCCAGATAGAGAATATCCCTTTGCAATTGATGTAATAGATTATCCTGTTCTAATTCAACAAAAGCGTGAATATCCGAACTCTGCTCAAGCTGCGACAATAAATAGAGATTATCACGGCCCAACCGTCCCCACGATGCCAACAAGGGATTACTGACATCTTGTTCACCGTCACCGTTAAACAATGATTGAGCATTATCAGGATCTTTAAAATATTCCAGCTCCTGTTCGCTCTTATAATGACGTGGTTTACGGCTACTCAGTTTTGCCAAAAAAGCATAATTCTGAATATCTCCCCAATAATATTTACATGGATTGGTAAACATCAGGTGAATATCAATGTGCCGTGCCAATGCCTGTAAAGCTTGTAAATAGACCGGTGGTAAGGCAGAAATGCCACAGATAAATACCCGTTTCGGTAAACAAGCTGAAAAATCAGTACTATTTTGCTGTTCAGTATTATTTTCCAGTATCGAAATAAAACGCTGATACAAATTAGCACGATGCCATTGAGGTTGTTGTAACTGGTGAGTATATTTCGTCAGTTCCAGCCATAATCTTTTCTGCCACAACTGATTATCACTCAAGCCATCAATAAGCTGACCTTGCTGCCAACTTTCCAACCATTGCGGGCGATAAACGAGATATTGGTCAAACAGATCAGCAACTCGTCCAGCTAATTGATGAATCTTCCGTTTATCAAAATCTTGATCAAGGTAGTGCCTGAGTGCAACAAACTCTGCTTCAGGCAACAATTGAGGCAATAACGCCATCAATTTCCATGTCATAGCATCTTTACTAAAAGCACTTTCTTTAGGAATATCAGGCAATACTTTGGTAAACATATCCCAAATAAACGTAGCGGGAAGCGGAAATGAAATATTAGCTGATATGCCTATTCTTTCGGCCAGTTGGATTTGCAGCCACTGTGACATACCTGGGCTTTGTACCAAAATGACTTCTTGCGCAAATGGATCAGTCAGTGGGTTATCCCCGATCAATATTGCCATCAGTTCCTTAAGAAGATCTAATTGATTAGAATGATAAACCTTAAACATCAGAACTCCCATTTGAACAAATCAATCGGCTTGCTTTACTTTGCTGATTATAAGGCGTTGTCACTATAACTGTAAGCTGATAGCAGCTAGACAACGGATAGGCCGTCTGAAATTCAGCATGCCATCCCGGTGGCAATGTTATTTTTGGTAAAGCATTTTGACCTGCAATTAATTCATATTGTTCCAGATATCCATAAGATAATTTATCTGCCTTTGATTGCTGCCAATGTTGCTGAAACCCAAATAATAACGCCTGATGATAACGCATTAATCCCAATAAAGAGACCGAAAAAACCATAACAGCAATCATTACTTCGGGCAAACTCATGCCTGCTTGATGCTCATAAAAAAGCTCTGACTTCATGAACAAAATCCCACATCTACCTCAGGACAAAAATCCAGCCAACCACTCTCTACCGGAATAAGAGAATCATCTCCACCAAATGAGTGTAATTTCATCCATTGATATAATCCAACAGATTGCCCGGGTGCCACATCAGCCATACCTTTTAGTAGAAAAAAATGACTCGATTGCCTTTTTAAACAACTGGTCAAATGAAATTCTTGTTGTTGCTGGCAATACCACTCTTCTGTTTTATTACTATCTTCTATTTGACTACTATGAAGTGGCCATGACTGAGCGATTCCCCATGCCAATGAAGATTCTGCTTGCTGAAAAGCTTTTAGATATCTGCGTTCATCGACCATCATGATTAAAGCGTTATCCAGATGATGATGCAAAGCCTTTAACATCATCAGGCTAACGGTCAATAATATCAGCACTGAAATGAGCAATACATTACCTTGCTGATATTGAAAACAGACATGTGGAGAATGCTCAGCCACGGTACTTATCCCCTGATATTGCGCAAACGTATTACTGACTGATATTGGTAGTTTATCGATGGATGTTTAAACCAATGTGCAATAAGTACCAATTTGATAAAAACTAAGCCATCTTTTGCCGGTAATTTTTCAGCTTTAAAGGAATCTACCACTATCTCATTTGGATCAAACAGCCTTTCCCAGCCATTTTCCTGACAGTTACCCGCCCCCCTTTTCCACTCTACTGACTTATTGCTAAGACGATAGCCAAAGAATTCCGATTCACTGTGTTCTGGCGGCTCCCATTGGTTATTTATATTAAGATCGTATGCAATAATCAGACATGAATCCTCACTCTCATCACTTTTATTATCGATGAATATTGGCTTTCCATCACAATAATGCTGACAATATCCAGCACGGCGAATATCCTTTTCTATAATATGTAACGTTTGTTTAACAAAATAGCCTAACCGATATCTCTGATATAACTCCATTATTTGTTTAGTTAAAATAGGGTAACTTTTAGCAATCGCCAGTAAGATAATACTACCAATAGCCATTGCTACAATAACCTCTAATAATGTCATTCCAGATTGGTTTTTATGTTTCATTATTCCAATTAAAGTATCTCTTATTTATACCCGTCATCTTTCAAGTTGCCTCTTTGTTGGCTGCACTCACTCACCCCGGTCACATCGTTATCTATGCTCCCGGGGATTCGCTCCCTTGCCGTCGCGATCCATCTTGAAATCCATAGGGTATAGTGGGAAAAATTTAACTAATCACAAGCTGGAATTTGATTAAACTTATTATTACTACATGATCTTATCCTACCTCGTGAAGAAAAAATAATGGATATTTCACCTGCGGAATTCGCCAAAGTAAAACTCGCAGGTATCATGGTGTTTCTTATTCCATGAAACTCTATCTGATCCTTGGTTGCTGAACTGATAATAACATCCTGATAGGGTGAGTTTATTCCCTCAACATTTTCTAAATTACAATTAGCTAATACCGAATTAGAGAACGCTATGCACCAATCCTTGCCAGTTTTCAACCACAATATCACCCTTTTGTTCAAATAATTTGCCAAAGATTGTTGCCTAGATATAAATGTCAATATCTTCTGTGCTGATTCCTGTAACCTGACTCTTTCCTGGTGATAGCCCCATTCCTGTACGCCCCATAAGGAAAATATTGACACCAAAACAATAACGACCATTAATTCCAATAAAGAAAAACCTGATTGATTATCAATATTATAATGGCCGATTATATTCATATTATTTACCATTGATAATTCCTTATTTCCTTTCGTAAAACATTTTATTCATTTTAAACACAAAATAAATACACAATTAAATTTTATGCGAGAGTGCATCAATAAAAAAATAATAGTTTATCATTGTTACATTTAAATTGCGTAGAGCTTCGCAAAAATCAACGAGAATAGTTATTTTTGTTTCTTATTATTTTCATACATTGTAAGATTATATGGCTATGAGGAAGAATCTTCATGAACATAATAAAGAAAATATTGAGTGCTTGACATGAGGATGTTATTACTATTAATTTATTCTATAAAGATAAATAATATCAGACCAGAAAATAATTAATTGAGAATATTTTATTAAGTATAGCGTTCAATGTTTTAAATATATACCCAATGGATTTCAAGATGCATCGCGACGGCAAGGGAGCGAATCCCCGGGAGCATAGCGAACTATGTAACCGGGGTGAGCGAGTGCAGCCAACAAAGAGGCAACTTGAAAGATAACGGGTATATCAGTGTATGATCAGTAGTTGGTACAAGAGGGCAATTAAATCTTGGTTTGTGCTTGCGTATGCCAATATTTGAATTTCATCCCCAACTACATCATAAATAACACGAAATTGCCGATCTTTGGAAAGCCATTGGTGAAATTGCATTCCTTTATCCAGCAACATTGAACAATAGCCGTATGCTAACGGGTTCTCCCCTATCCGTTCCGATGATTCAATTAATAAATCATCCACCAAATTCTGAGCTGCTTCCAACCCTATAGTATTAGCCTTGTAGTCTTCAATAATAGAAAGTGTCTGGTAGGCTGTTTCGGTAATTTGAACTTTATATATCACACCCGACGTTCCTTGCGCCTACGAAGTGCTTCTTCAAGTGTCATTTTTCTACCTTCTATAGTATCTTTCTTAGACAACATCGCGATTTTAAGCAATGCTATCGCCTGTCGTTCTACGCCTCTTTCGGCCAACTCTCTCTCACGTTCTGCCATTGGTTGAATAAACAATTCAGATATCCCGTTTTTGGTAATAAACACACCACCCTCGAAATGCTTTGGATTACTAAGCAGATCCCTAGCTTTTTTTTGGGAAATAGTATTCATGGTCTTTTTCCTCTTAATTTCTACGTATCTGTATATTATATCATCAAAATGAAAAGAGGAACAATTTATTATAAATTGTTCCTCCAGATTGTCGACGAACATAGAAGCACTATTTTAACCGCAACCGCTAAATAGCAACCGGGGCCTTTATTCCTGGATGTGGGTCATAATCAACTATTTCAAAGTCATCAAATTTATAATCAAAAAGTGATGCCGGTTTACGCTTTATCACCAGTTTTGGTAGTGAACGCGGTTCACGGCTGAGTTGTAATTTTGTCTGCTCCATATGGTTGCTATAAAGGTGCGTATCACCACCGGTCCAGACAAAATCGCCTACTTCCAAATCACACTGTTGCGCCATCATATGAACTAGCAATGCATAGCTGGCAATATTGAACGGTAAGCCAAGGAATACGTCACAGGAGCGCTGGTAAAGCTGACAGGAAAGTTTGCCATCCGCAACATAAAACTGGAAGAAAGCGTGGCATGGCGCTAATGCCATCTTATCCAATTCACCAACGTTCCAAGCCGAAACAATAATTCTACGTGAATCTGGATCGCTTTTAAGCTGTTCCAGTACAGTTTTCAATTGGTCAATCTGGCGGCCATCTGCGGTACTCCATGCGCGCCATTGCTTACCATATACCGGCCCTAAATCACCGTTTTCATCCGCCCATTCATCCCAAATAGTCACCCCATTTTCATGCAGATATTTAATATTGGTATCACCATTCAAGAACCAGAGAAGTTCATGAATAATTGAGCGGATATGGCAACGTTTAGTTGTGACCAGTGGAAAACCATCCTGTAAATTGAAACGCATCTGATGCCCGAAAATCGAGAGTGTCCCCGTCCCGGTGCGGTCTGCTTTCGGAGTGCCCTCTGCAAGCACTCTTGTCATTAAGTCCAGATACTGTTTCATTTTACCTCTTGTACCTTATTACCTTGGTGTTTATATGCCCATATCATCATTAATATTCCCGCCAGGATCATTGGTATAGAAAGAATTTGCCCCATACTGATCCCGTCGAATAAGCCCAGTTGTGCATCTGGTTGGCGGAAGAACTCGACTATCACTCGGAAAATACCGTAGCCAATTAAGAATAAACCGGAAACACTGCCCATTGGGCGAGGTTTACGGATATATAAATTCAAAATAATGAACAGAACGATCCCTTCCAACGCCATTTCATAAAGCTGTGAAGGGTGACGTGGCAGAACACCATATTGCTCAAGTACTGATAACAGTGAGGGATCGGTTGCAGCCAATGCAATATCTTCACCACGGGAGCTTGGGAATAACATCGCCCACGGCGTATCCAATGTGACACGTCCCCACAACTCGCCGTTAATAAAATTACCGATTCTCCCCATGCCTAAACCAAAAGGGACTAACGGGGCAATGAAGTCAGCAACTTGTAAGAAATGGCGTTTCGTTCTGCGGCCAAACCACCACATTGCGCAGATAACCCCCACTAAACCACCGTGGAAAGACATCCCACCATCCCAAACTTTAAACAAATAAAGGGGGTTGTCGAGAAAGGCAGGGAAATTATAAAACAGGACGTAGCCCAGACGGCCACCAACAAATACGCCAGCAAAACCTGCATAAAGCAAGTTCTCTACTTCGTTTTTTGTCCAACCACTATTGGGTTTCGCTGCCCTGCGTGTCGCTAGCCACATGGCGAATACAAACCCAACCAAGTACATGAAACCATACCAATGGAGGGCTATTGGACCTATTGAAAAAATGACCGGGTCAATATTAGGAAATGCCAGGTAGCTGTTACTCATCTTTCCCCACTTAATATTTAGCGTTAATGCCCTAAGGCAAGTGATTGAGAATCATAGCACAGGCCGTTAAACGGATTAAATGCCACCTCTGACCAAACCGCCCACCCCATGCTGCTCCATAAATGTTGCTGACAGCTCCTTCACTCTTAGGCTGGTTTCAGCTTGTAGGATTTCGGCCATTAATTTTTCAACCTGAGCCAACTCCAGATGACGTAATAAATATTTAATTCTTGGCACACTACAACCACTCATACTCAAACTGCGATAGCCAAGACCAATCAATAACAGCGCTCCCATAGGGAAACTTGCCATTTCACCACAAATGCTGATCGTAAGACCTGCCCGCTGGCTATTTTCAAATACTAGTTTTAATGCCCGAATCACCGCCGGATGTAGGCAATCATAAAGAGAAGCGACGTGAGTGTTATTCCGATCCACTGCCAATAGATATTGTGTTAGGTCATTGGTGCCAATAGACACAAAATCGACTCTGTTTTTGAGTTGTGGCAACAGAAAAATCATCGAAGGAACTTCAATCATGACACCGAGCTGAGGCATAGATATTTGGCGCGCCAGCATTTGCTCAACTTCCTCTTTCGCTCTGTCTACCAATCGCTTAGCTTCATCAATTTCTTCTACACTCGTCACCATTGGCAGCAGGATTTTCAGGTTACCCATATCAGCGTTAGCTCTGAGCATTGCCCGCAGTTGGATAAGAAAAATTTCCGGTTGATCCAGCGTCACTCGTATACCACGCCATCCCAAACAAGGGTTCTCTTCGCTGATCGGCATATAAGGCAGTTGTTTATCCGCACCAATATCAAGTGTACGCAGTACCACCGGTTTATCGGGAAATAATTGTAACATCTCCTGATAACGCGCTTTTTGTTCATCTTCTGATGGGAAACCACAGTGCAGCATAAAGGGTATTTCGGTGCGATAGAGTCCAACACCATCAATACTATTACTGATCTGCAACTCATATTTCAGGCTCAAACCCGCATTAAGCTGAACCAAAATGCGCTCGCCACTTTTTAACCGTGCTTCCTGCTCCACATCTCCCTCAGCCAATCTGCTAAGTGCCTTTTCTTCTTCGATAATCTGTTTATATTCCTGCGAAATCAGTGGCTCAGGTTCAATGAAGACTTCCCCACGGAAACCATCAAGAATTAGCATACGATTGTTCAGGAGTTCCGGCTGGATATCCGCCCCCATAATGGCCGGAATACCCATTGCTCGAACCAATATGGCAGAGTGTGAATGAGTTGCGCCATCACGAACAATAACCCCTGCTAATCTTTCCTGCGGCATTTCTGCCAATAGGTTAGCACTCAGTTCATCTGCAACCAGAATGAACCATTCAGGCCATTGATGACTGGCAGTAAGTGAATCATCCAGATGAAATAATAATCGCTGTCCAAGTGCCCGTAAATCTGATGCTCTTTCCCGCATATAAGCATCCTGCAAGCTGGAAAATTGTTCTGCGTATTTCTCAATAACTTGTTTAACGGCCCATTGCGCAACAGAGCCCTGTTCAACACAGGAGAACAGATCTTGTTTCAACTGGGGATCATTCAAAAGGTAGGAATAAAGATCAAAAATCGCGGCGCTCTCTTTTTGAGAACCCACGGTAAAACGTTTACTGAGCCGACGACATTCTGCTATTGCATCTTCCAGTGCCTGAATTAAACGAGAACGTTCTGCTGCATGATCAAGAGTTGAGGCTTCAAAAATTTGGTCAAGTGAGGGTTGGGAGCAATCTTGCCATCCCTGAGCCATCACGATGCCATTGGAAATTGCCAAGGCTTTAATTCTGGTCTGCCGATATCGACCAAACAAGCCTTTAGTCTGAGCTTGAGCAAGGATCACCGCGAGTTGTGTCGCAAGCGTCACCATAAAGGACTCTTCGGTTTCATTAAACAAGCGTTGTTCCTGCTGCTGAACGACCAAAACACCTTGCAATTGACGGCGGTAAACCACGGGAACGCCCAAAAAAGCGCGAAAGCTATCCTCTTTAACTTGAGGCAAGTATTTGAAACTTGGATGGCTGCGGACATCCGCCAGATTAATCAGTTCAGACAATTGACCAACTTGCCCGACAACGCCCTCACCAAAAGCCAAACTGATAGCCCTTCCTCGGGGTTTCCTCAACCCTCTAGTTGCCATCAGGTAATAACACCGCCGTTGATGATCAGCAAGATAGATAGAACAGACATCCGTGTTCATTGCCAGACAAGTCTCGTTCACCAATAGCTCAAGCGCTTCGGCCAGATTGGTTGCCATAGCAACTTTTTCAACAATTTCCCGTAAACGCATGAGCATGGAACTCACCTAACTTCTTTTACGACGGTAAGAATACGAAGAACGTGGCAGAGATACGCTTTCCTGCATTGGCATTACAACCGAAGCAAACTCTTTCATCACGCGCCGATAAACATCACGCTTAAAAGAGACTACCTGCCGAACAGGATACCAATAGCTGACCCAACGCCAACCATCGAACTCTGGGGTATTACTGTGTTGCACATTAATATCTTCTTCATTACAGAGCAGTTGTAATAAAAACCATCGCTGCTTTTGACCAATACAGACAGGTCGTGTATCCCAACGCACCAAACGCTTGGGTAATTTGTAACGTAACCAATTACGAGTAGAGGCCAGAACGCGTACATCTTTCCGACCTAACCCCACTTCTTCATACAGTTCCCGGTACATAGCCTGTTCTGGTGATTCCCCCGGATTAATTCCCCCTTGAGGAAATTGCCAGGAATGCTGCCCATAACGCCGGGCCCACAAAACCTGGCCTTGCCGATTACAAATTACAATTCCTACATTCGGGCGGTAGCCATCATCATCGATCACCAGACTACCTCGATAAACTAAATTTGAAAGATGACTAATTGTTTCACACTACCCTCAAGTGGTAAACCTCTATCATTGGACTTTGCAGTCGCTAGCTAAATCTCTACAATAGCGCCATCTCAACGGGGTGCTGGCTGTTTAAAACAGCCTTGCTGAGAGTAAACCCGCCGAACCTGATCCGGCTAATACCGGCGTAGGGATTTGAGCTGCTAACTATTTCACAGACGTTATCTTGCCGTTTAGCGCTTCCTCAAATCCTTTGCCAATCCTCTTAATTTAAGGAGAGCAAAGTGTTTAAGACGTTATTTTCCAAATTAATCGTACTGGCAGCCCTATCAGCTCCTGCGTTGCTATTAAGTCAAGTTGTACAGGCCAAGCCAGTATTAACGGTCTATACCTATGATTCTTTTGCCACTGAATGGGGACCCGGGCCCGCAATTAAAAAAGCGTTTGAAGCTGAATGTCACTGTGAACTGAAACTGGTTGCTCTGGAAGACGGTGTTTCCTTGCTCAATCGCCTAAGAATGGAGGGCAAGCGTACTGCTGCCGATATTATTCTTGGGTTGGATAACAACTTGATTCAAGCAGCCCAACAAACAGGGCTGTTTACTGAAAGTCAAGTGGATACCAGCAAACTGACACTGCCAGTGTCATGGAATAACAAGGTATTCATTCCTTATGACTATGGCTATTTTGCTTTCATTTACAACAAAAAGACTTTACCAAACCCACCAAAAAGCATGGATGAGCTCATCAACAGCCACAATAACTGGAAAGTGATCTATCAAGATCCTCGCACCAGCACACCGGGGCAAGGTTTGCTGTTATGGATGCAGAAAATTTACGGTGATGATGCCCCACAAGCCTGGCAAAAGCTGGCAAAGAAAACACTCACCGTTACCAAGGGCTGGAGCGAAGCTTATGGTCTGTTCCTCAAAGGAGAAGGCGATCTGGTGCTGAGTTACACCACTTCACCGGGTTACCACCTGTTATCTGAGAAGAATGACGATTACACTGCGGCTACATTCAGTGAAGGTCATTACCTTCAAATCGAAGTGGCCGCACAACTGGCCTCCAGCAAGCAACCGGAACTTGCCCAGAAATTTATGCAGTTTATGCTGACGCCAACTTTCCAACAGGAAATTCCAACCACTAACTGGATGTATCCGGTCATTGATATCCCACTCCCGGAAGTATATTTGCAGCTTTCCATACCCGAAAAATCGCTACAATATCGCGCGGAAGAAGTCGCAAAATACCGTAACCAATGGATTCGTACATGGCAAAGCGCTGTCAGCCGCTGATAGCCGGATGGCTGTTACCGGGGGCGATTGCCGCCGGTTTTTTACTGTTGGTCGCCTTACTGGCATTCGGGACGCTCTGGTTTAATTCACCTGCAAGTGATTGGTATTTATTGATAGAAGATCGCTATTTGTGGCACGTGGTACGTTTCACATTCTGGCAAGCCTTTTTATCAGCACTATTTTCTGTCATTCCGGCTATTTTTCTTTCCAGAGCACTCTATCGCCGTCATTTTCCAGGCCGGACCCTCTTTCTGCGCCTGTGTGCTATGACGCTGGTTTTGCCCGTGCTAGTCGCTCTATTCGGCATTCTGACGGTTTATGGTAGAACCGGCTGGCTGGCTCAGTTCTGCAAATGGATCGGCATCGATTACCCTTTCACCCCTTACGGTTTATCAGGCATTTTGCTGGCACATATTTTCTTTAATATGCCACTGGCAACACGGCTTTTACTGCAATCGCTGGAAAACATTGCGGTGGAACAACGGCAATTAGCGGCGCAGCTAGGTATGAATGAATGGCAACATTTCCGTTTTGTTGAATGGCCTTATCTACGCCGCCAGATCCTGCCCACTGGTGCACTGATTTTTATGCTCTGTTTCGCCAGTTTTGCGACTGTGCTGGCGTTAGGTGGCGGACCTGCTGCAACAACTGTCGAACTGGCAATCTATCAGGCGTTAAGCTATGACTACGATCTCAACCGTGCCGCGTTACTGGCGTTGATTCAGATTACCTGCTGCCTTGGCCTTGTGCTCCTCAGTCAGAAACTTAACAGTGCTCTATCTGTCGGCTACAGCAACCAACAGCAATGGCGTAATCCACAAGATACTCTGTTGAGAAAAATCTGCGACAGCTTGTTAATTATCGCCGCATTATTACTACTCGTGCCACCATTGCTGGCCGTTGT
This sequence comes from Photorhabdus sp. RW14-46, assembly GCF_963887965.1. Classification (NCBI taxonomy): domain Bacteria; kingdom Pseudomonadati; phylum Pseudomonadota; class Gammaproteobacteria; order Enterobacterales; family Morganellaceae; genus Photorhabdus; species Photorhabdus sp. RW14-46. Next base: position 278,522 of record NZ_CAWPHH010000002.1, read on the forward strand.
CGTGGATGGCCTTAACAGCGGGTTGCTTAATGTATTACGCCAACCTGCATTGTGGCGAGCCTTTATCACCTCAGCGGTGATTGCTTTAGGCGCGGGGTTATTATGCGTTTTATTCACTATGATGCTGCTGTGGAGCAGCCGTGAGCTGTACCTGCGTCATTCCCCCCATTGGGGACAAGCAATGGAGATGAGTGGTTTGTTAATCCTCTCTATGCCAGGCATTGTATTGGCAACAGGATTCTTTCTGTTGCTCAATGATACCGTCGGCTTGCCCCGTTCACCCTACGGTCTGGTGATTTTAACCAACGCACTGATGGCAATTCCTTATGCACTGAAAGTTCTGGATAATCCAATGAAAGATCTGGCGGCTCGCTATAATCCACTGTGTCGCTCCCTGAATATCCAAGGTATTAACCGACTGCGCTGGATTGAACTAAAAGCACTAAAAGTTCCGCTGGCACAAGCACTGGCCTTTGCTTGTGTCCTTTCCATTGGAGATTTTGGCGTTGTCGCGCTGTTTGGTAATGAAGATTTCCGTACCCTGCCCTTCTACCTCTATCAGCAAATCGGGGCTTATCGTAGTCAGGATGGCGCGATCACTGCTTTATTGCTGTTATTGTTATGTTTTACGCTGTTTAGTTTACTTGAACGCTTACCGAGACCACGTAATGCTCAAACTTGAAAATCTGACTTACCGCTATGAACATCTGATGATGCGCTTTGACTTACACATTCAGGCCGGAGAACGTATCGCAATCCTAGGCCCTAGTGGGGCGGGTAAAAGTACACTCCTGAACTTAATCGCCGGCTTTCAAACAGCAGAAAAAGGCTCCCTATGGCTGAACGGAGAAAATCATACCAGCACATCACCTGCTCAACGCCCGGTTTCCATGTTGTTTCAAGAAAATAATCTCTTCTCTCATTTGACAATTGAGCAGAATATCGGGCTAGGTTTACATCCCGGATTACGTCTCAATAGCACGCAGAAACAGACATTACAGCAAATAGTATCTCAAGTTTCATTGGAAGATTGTCTGCCCCGTCTGCCAGCTCAACTTTCTGGTGGACAACGGCAGCGGGCAGCATTAGCCCGTTGTCTAGTACGCCAACAGCCAATTTTATTACTTGACGAGCCCTTTTCTGCCCTAGATCCGGCACTGCGTAATGAAATGCTGGTATTGCTGGAACAAGTTTGCCATGAACGCCAACTTACATTACTGATGGTTTCCCATAATCTGGATGATGCCGCTCGTATAGCTGATCGCGCTTTATTAATCGTTGATGGCAATATCCATTATGACGGCTTAACAAATACGCTGGTTGCCGGCACTGTTCCTGAAGCAGCTATTCTAGGCATGAAAACCGATGCTATATAGGCATGGTTAATACTAAAAATCTGGAAGCAGTACGTACTGGCTGTGCCAGTCTAACGCTAATTTTCCAGAAACAACTGTATTCACTGGTTTTTAACCGAAATCCTTACCATAAATTTATTCTCACCATATTATCAGTACCCTGGAAGGAAAATTTGATGATAAACTAACCTACTGTAAAAGATTAGGCCGTAAACTGTCTGACTATCAGCACAATGTACCGCCACATGAGAGAACAGCAACGCTGGCAGATAAGTAAAATCTGTAATATCACCGGTCTTTGCCGTATCAAAATAGTGGCAGGATAAGCTATGTCATGACACTCTCCGAGCCAGAACTACTGGAAAATCTGCATTTATCACCGGACTATGATCACGATATTAACCAGCAAATTCAGCCTATCGCTGATGCTATCCTGCCGCTTTACAGGATGACTTTACAATTTCGCTCACCGGACAGATAGTAACGCCTTTTGGCTGATGACTATTTTTTGCAGGTGACGACTGGCTTTGCTTCCATTAACATATCGCCCCTTTGACGAGTGATAAGGGAAATAACGGGGTGTCTTGCTGTCTGCCCATTATCTCCGTTAAATCAAATAAAAAGCTGTCGTCCTCCACCCATGAATAACATTATCTAACAGAAACTGAGTTAAAATTTATGCCATTTACCCTCGGTCAACGCTGGATCAGCGATACAGAAAGCGAACTTGGATTAGGAACCGTTGTTGCACTGGACGCACGAATGGTCACTTTGCTCTTTCCTGCCAGCGGTGAAAACCGCCTCTATGCACGCAATGATTCTCCTATTACCCGTGTTATGTTTAACTCGGGAGATGTTGTCACCAGCCATGAAGGCTGGCAACTCAAAGTAGATGAAATCCAACAAGAAAATGGCCTGCTGATTTATACGGGCACACGACTTGATACTCTGGAAGAAAATATCAGTCTGCGCGAAGTGTTCCTTGACAGTAAACTTACCTTCAACAAACCACAGGATCGCCTGTTTGCTGGTCAGATTGACCGTATGGACCGCTTTGCCTTACGTTTTCGCGCCCGTAAATACCAAAGCGAACAATTTAAACTGGCTGAAAGTGGTTTGCGGGGTATCCGCGCAAGCTTGATCCCTCATCAACTTCACATCGCAAATGAAGTCGGCAAGCGCTACGCACCAAGAGTTCTGTTGGCCGATGAAGTCGGTTTGGGTAAAACCATCGAAGCCGGGATGATCATCCACCAGCAATTGCTGGCCGGTCGTGCTGAACGTGTTCTGGTGATTGTGCCGGATAGTCTTCAACATCAATGGTTGGTAGAAATGCTGCGCCGTTTCAATTTGCGCTTTGCCCTGTTTGACGATAGCCGCTATATCGAAGCACGGCACGATAGCGATAATCCATTTGAAACAGAACAATTGGTACTCTGTTCACTGGATTTTGCCCGCCGTAATAAACAGCGTTTTGAGCATATGCTTGAAGCCAGCTGGGATTTGATGGTGGTGGACGAAGCTCACCATCTGGTCTGGAGCGAGGATGCACCTAGCCGTGAATATCAGGTTGTCGAACAATTAGCTGAACAGATCCCAAGTGTGCTGCTATTGACTGCAACACCAGAGCAGCTAGGACAGGAAAGTCATTTTGCCCGTCTACGCCTACTTGACCCAAACCGTTTCCACGATTATCAGACTTTTATTGACGAACAACAAAAATATCGTCCAGTTGCCGATGCTGTCACACTGCTGTTATCAGGTGAACAACTTAATAATAATCAATTAAACCTAATGGGTGAGTTGATTAGTGAGCAGAATATTGAGCCTCTGCTGAAAGCTGCCAATAGTAATAGTGGTGAAAGTGAAACTGCACGGCGTGAACTGATTTCCATGCTGATGGATCGCCACGGCACCAGTCGTATTCTGTTCCGTAATACCCGTAATGGTGTGAAAGGCTTCCCCCATCGGGAATTGCACCAGATAAAGTTACCTCTGCCATCCCAATATCAGACCGCCATTAAAGTCTCCGATATTATGGGCGCTAAAAAATCGCTGGAAGCACGCGCATGGGATATGCTCTATCCAGAACAAATTTATCAAGAGTTTGAAGGCGAAAACGCTACCTGGTGGAACTTTGATCCTCGCGTAGAATGGCTACTCGGTTTTCTGATGGCAAATCGCCATGAAAAAGTGCTGGTAATTTGTGCGAAAGCAACCACCGCTCTGCAATTGGAACAGGTACTACGTGAGCGAGAAGGGATTCGTGGTGCTGTTTTCCATGAAGGTCTATCACTGATTGAACGTGATCGCGCCGCAGCCTATTTTGCTTCCGAAGAAGAAGGAGCTCAGGTATTACTATGCTCCGAAATTGGCTCAGAAGGCCGCAACTTCCAGTTCGCCAACCAATTAGTGATGTTCGATTTACCATTCAATCCAGATTTACTGGAACAGCGTATCGGACGTCTGGATCGTATCGGCCAAAGCCGTGATATCCAAATTAGTGTGCCTTATCTGGAGAACACCGCCCAAGCAGTCCTGATTCGTTGGTATCACGAAGGTTTGGATGCATTCGAGCATACCTGCCCAACCGGTCGTACTATTTACGATCACTATTATGAAACTCTGCTGAACTATCTTGCCAAACCCAATAATCAGGACCAAGAAAAATTTGGTGAATTTATTGATCAGTGCCGTCAGCAACATGAGCAACTCAAACAGCAACTGGAGCAAGGCCGTGACCGGCTGCTGGAAATGAACTCCAATGGCGGCGAGCATGGTTTGCGACTGGCAGAAAAAATTTCAGAGTATGATAATGATACTGATTTGGTGAACTTCTCTCTCAACTTATTTGATATCGTTGGTATCAATCAGGAAGATCGCAATGACAATATGATAGTGCTGACACCATCCGATCATATGCTGGTCCCAGATTTCCCTGGATTACCAAAAGATGGTTGTACTATCACTTTTGATCGTGAACAGTCACTGTCCCGTGAAGATGCCCAGTTTATCAGTTGGGAGCACCCAATTATCCGTAATGGGTTAGATCTGATCCTTTCCGGTGATACGGGTAGCTGTGCAGTATCCCTTTTGAAAAATAAAGCATTACCTGTTGGAACCCTGCTGGTAGAGCTGATCTATGTCGTTGAAGCACAAGCCCCTAAACGCCTGCAATTGACCCGCTTCCTTCCACCAACGCCATTGCGGATACTGATGGACCTGAAAGGCAATAATCTAGCTGATCAAGTGGAATTTGAAAGCTTTAACCGCCAGCTTAATGCAGTGAATCGTCATACTGCAAGTAAACTGGTCAATGCGGTACAAAAGGAAGTTCACGCTATTTTGCAACAAGCCGAAGGTTTAGTCGAAACTCAGGCAAAATCATTGATTGAACAAGCAGAACAGGAAGCAGATGAAAATCTTGTTGCTGAACTTTCCCGTTTGGAAGCATTAAAGACGGTCAATCCAAATATTCGTGATGATGAATTGGAAGCCATTGAAGCCAATCGCCAACAGTTACTGCTTAACTTAAATCAGGCAAGTTGGCGTCTGGATGCTATTCGCCTTGTTGTCGTTACACATCAGTAAATATTAGTAATACCCGGAGGCTGGACCGGGATAGGGTAACCTTTACTAAGAACCCTATTCCCGCGCCTCCCCCTAATATTCAGCTACCGGAGCCTCAATGGAAGCTTATAATCCTCCTACCGATCCCTGGTTACATGTGCTCTATCAGGATCAATATATCATTGTGGTCAATAAACCCAGTGGGCTACTTTCTGTTCCCGGTCGGGCAGCAGAGCATAAAGACAGCATTATGACGCGGATACAACAACAGTTTCCAGCCGCAGAATCTGTTCACCGGCTGGATATGGCAACCAGCGGCGTAATGGTAGTTGCACTGACCAAAGATGCAGAGCGTGAATTGAAACGTCAGTTCCGTGAACGAGAGCCGGAAAAAACCTATATTGCTCGGGTTTGGGGACGTCTGGAACCAGAAACGGGTCTTGTCGATTTACCGCTGATTTGTGACTGGCCGAATCGGCCAAAGCAGAAAGTGTGTTTTGAAACCGGGAAATCAGCCCAGACTGAGTACGAAGTACTCGCTTACGAAGATGAGGCAACTCGAATAAAACTCTCACCGATCACTGGTCGTTCACATCAGCTCAGAGTACATATGCTAGCACTTGAGCACCCAATTTTGGGAGACCAGTTTTACGCTCATCAGCAGGCAAGAGCAATGGCACCTCGCCTGCAATTACATGCACAAGAGTTATATATCACACATCCGGTCTATGGAACGCCAATGCATTTTCAGTGTAAAGCCGATTTTTAATTAATAGACAAATACAGTAACCGAATCCAATGAAGCCAATATCAGACACAAGGCCAAGCCACAACAAGCCAAAAGAACACGGATATTTGCCATTTTTTGCATTCCTCCTAAGTTAAAACAAAATAAAACATAAAATATTCTAATATTTTAGAGGAATAAAAAATAAACTCAACAGCCGTAGGGGATGTTATTCCCCTATATATTTAGTGGCATGTTTTTAAAAATAAAAAATGGGCTATTTAAAACCCTTCTCTTTTTTAATGAGATCATAGGCAGCCTGAATTGACTGGGCCTTTTGTTTAGCAATCTCCATCATTTCCGGTGGTAAACCTTTTGCTACCAGCTTATCCGGATGATGTTCACTCATCAATCTACGATAGGCACGTTTAATTGTCGTCGCATCATCCTTTTCACGCACCCCCAACACCTTACAGGCGTCCGCGAGTGTTGGCCCCTGCGCAGCCTTCTGATAACCGCCATACTGCCGTTGCTGCCACTCGCCTCCATCACCGAAATTGCGGCCACCTTCCATCATGGCAAGGAATTGTTCGAATTGGTTACGAGAGATCCCAAGTTCATCAGCAATAATAAACAACACCGTCCTCTCGTTCGGATGCAATTGACCATCAGAAAATGCCGCCTGTAACTGGATCTCCAAAAACATGCGAATTAAGTCAGACCGGCCAAAACAGGCTCGACGCAATTGTCTTAGTGTCTCACGCAAAGGAAAATTGGGCTCTTTACCTTCACGAAAAGCCTGCTGTGCCGCAATCCTGGCTTGCCCGTGAAGTTGCATTCGTTCCATTAACTGGCTCGCAAGCCGGATATCTGTTTCAGTCACCCGCCCTTTTGATTTAGTAATATGGCCCATCACCTGAAAAGTACTGCTGAAAAATAGCAGTTGGCGAGACTGATTATTTGCAAAAAAACCTTGGTTTCTCCGTACACTGGCCCTATCAAGCATATGGCCAATAAATAGACCAATGACAATACCCCAGAAGCCTGCTCCAGACACAACACCAAAGATCAGCCCAAGCAATTTTCCCCAATAATGCATATACTCCTCAATTCACCAATGCTCTGAGTGTAGTTTTGCATTATCATACTATTCATTCAGCTCTGTGCCTAACGGCAAGATATACCCTATGGATTTCAAGATGCATCGCGACGGCAAAGGAGCGAATCCCCGGGAGCATAGCTAACTATGTGACCGGGGTGAGTGAGTGCAGCCAACAAAGAAGCAACTTGAAAGATGACGGGTATAAGTAAAGGTATGACTTTACACTGGCGTATATTCATTGAGTACGCTAGTCTCTTGAGGTTTGCCCGGCATAATGCCACTGATGACGGAACCGCATAAATATCTATGAAGAAATGTTATCCAACTTTGCTGGCCACAACGGTATGGGCCGCACTTTATGGTCAGTATGCACATGCTGATCTCGCAGCGCAGTGTATGCTGGGTATACCTGTTTATGATCAGCCAATCATTAATGGCGATTTAAATCAACTTCCTATCAATATTCTGGCAGATGATTCACGCGCAGATTATCCGCGTTCCGCTAAATTTATCGGTAATGTTAATATTAAACAGGGTAATAAAACCCTGACTGCCGATCAGGTACAACTTGATCAAACAGAAGATAAAGTTCCGTTAAGAACCGTAACTGCAACGGGCAATGTCCATTATGATGATCCCCTGATTATTCTGAAAGGTCCACGCGCTTGGTCTAATTTAAATAATAAAGATACCGATATGTATCAAAGTGATTATCAGATGGTCGGGCGTCAAGGACGCGGCACCGCAGACAAAATGAAACTGCGTGGTGAAAACCGTTATGCCATTCTGGATAACGGTACTTTTACTTCCTGCCTGCCGGGTAATGATAGCTGGAGCGTTGTCGGCTCCGAAGTCATTCTCGATCGCGAAGAAGAAGTGGCTGAAATATGGAATGCCCGTTTCAGGGTGGCTAACGTTCCCATATTTTACAGTCCGTATCTTCAATTACCGATCGGTAATAAACGCCGTTCCGGTTTTCTTATTCCTAACGCCAGCTATTCCAAAAATGACGGCTTTGAATTTCTGCTGCCTTATTATTGGAATATTGCACCAAATTATGATGCCACAATTACACCGCACTATATCAGTAAACGTGGTTTAAAACTGGATAATGAATTCCGTTACTTAACCAAAGCAGGCACAGGTACCCTTGCTCTCGACTGGCTGAATAACGACGAACAGTATGTCAAAGACAAAAAGACAAACACACGTACCGCCAGAGAAAGTGATAATCGCTGGTTATTTTATTGGAGACACAGTGGTGTGATGGATAGGGTATGGCGTTTTAATATCGACTATACCAAAGTCAGTGATCCCGAATATTTTTCTGATTTCAGCTCTCAATATGGTTCCACCACCGATGGCTATGCCACACAAAAATTTAGTCTGGGCTATGCTCAACAAAACTGGAATGCCACGCTATCAACTAAACAGTTCCAGATTTTTTCTAAAGATACCAGTAGAAAAGCTTACAGAGCAGAACCACAGTTAGATTTGAATTATTACAAAAACGATCTGGGTCCATTTGACCTTAAAGTTTATGGTCAGGCGGCAAAATTTACCAGTGTAGGTAAAAATAACCCGGAAGCAACCCGCTGGCATCTGGAGCCCTCCATTAACCTGCCACTCTCCAATGGTTGGGCCAGTATGAATAATGAAGTTAAGCTGATGGCGACTCACTATCAGCAGGATATTCCCAAAGCTACCGAGAATGCTGAATATAAAGAATCTGTTAACCGGGTTCTGCCACAGTTCAAAAGCGAAGCCAAAATGGTATTTGAGCGTTCAACGTACCTGAACAACAATTACACCCAAACGCTAGAACCGCAGGTTCAGTATCTGTATGTGCCATACAAAGACCAAGATAATATCAATAATTTCGACTCATCTTTACTGCAAACTGATTACAACGGCCTGTTCCGTGACCGCTTTTATGGTGGCCTGGACCGTATTTCATCGGCCAATCAAGTGACTACCGGTCTCACTACCCGTATTTATGATGAAAGTTTGGTTGAACGTTTTAACCTGTCATTAGGTCAAATCTATTACTTTGAACGTCCACGCACTGGTAAAGAAACCATCATCAACAGTAAAGATAGTACCGGCATGATGACCTGGGCAGGTGATACTTACTGGAAAATTAATGATTCTTGGGGCTTGAAAGGTGGTATGCAGTACGATACTCGCCTGGGCAACGTAACGATGGGGAATGCAGTACTAGAATATCGCCGTGATGAAGACCGACTTGTGCAGTTGAACTATCGTTTTGTTGACAGAGATTATATCCAAGCTACAGCTAAGAGTGCTCCGGCTTTCCAGCAAGGGATCTCCCAAGTCGGTCTGGTTGCAAGTTGGCCGTTAAGTGAGCGCTGGGGTTTAGTAGGTGCTTACTATTACGATACCAAAGAACAGCAACCGGCAAGTCAGTTAGTAGGGCTACAGTACAACACTTGTTGCTGGGCAATTAATGTTGGCTATGAACGTAAGATTGTTGGTTGGAAAGACAACAATAGCGAATATGACAACAAATGGTCATTTAACTTTGAACTTCGTGGCTTAAGTAACAATCATAGTCTGGGTAGCAGAAAAATGTTGCAGTCTGGCATCATGCCATACCAACGTGCATTCTGATGCCAATATAAGGTTTGATATTAAACACGATAAACCCGCTATTGCGGAACCTACATATGATGGGAAAAGTATGAAGAACTGGAGAACTCTCATTTTTGGATTGATGTTTTCAGTGAGTACTGCCTTCGCTGCACCTCAGCAAATGGATAAAATTGCTGCGGTTGTTAATAACGGGGTGGTACTGGAGAGCGACATCAATAACCGCTTACAATCTGTCAAACGGGATGCGCAACATGCCGGCCAGCAAATACCGGATGAGCAAACGCTACGTCATCAGATCCTTGAGCGTCTGATTATAGATAATATCCTGCTACAAATGGCAAAACAGATGGGGATCACCATTCCTGATCAAGCATTGGATTCTACAATTGCCAATATTGCAGCCCAGAACCACATCACTGTGGATCAAATGAAACATCGCATTGCTGCTGACGGAATGAATTTCGATACTTACCGTGATCAAATCCGTAAAGAGATGCTGATAGCAGAAGTGCGCAATAATGAAGTCCGCCGTCGTGTCACCATTTTGCCTCAAGAGATCGACGCCTTAGTTAAACAAATTAGCAACCAGAATACTAACGATACTGAACTGAATATCAGCCACATTCTGATCCCATTGCCAGAAAATCCTGATCAGGCGCAGATGGAAAAAGCCATGACGGTAGTGCAGAAAATTATGTCTGAACTTAAACATGGTGTTGATTTCGGTAAATTGGCTATCGCCTATTCTGCCGATCCACAAGCGCTGAAAGGCGGTAATATGGGTTGGAGTAGGCTTCAGGAGTTACCAACTCTGTTTGCTGAACAACTGCAATTAGCTCAGAAAGGTGCCGTTGTTGGCCCAATCCGTTCTGGTGTTGGTTTCCATATTCTCAAAGTTAATGATATCCGTGGCGGTAATCCAACCATCGCCGTCACTGAAGTTCATGCCCGCCATATTCTATTGAGAACTTCTCCTGTCATGACCGATGATCAAGCGCGCACCAAGTTGCAGCAAATCGCCAGTGACATTCGCAGTGGAAAAACTGATTTTGCCGATGCCGCCAAAGAGTTTTCAGACGATCCAGGCTCCGCCCTGCGTGGTGGTGATCTCGGCTGGACGGCTCCTGATATCTACGATCCTGCTTTCCGTGACGCATTAATGCGACTGAACAAAGGTGAAATCAGTCAGCCAGTTCACTCATCTTTTGGTTGGCATCTGATCCAACTACTGGACACTCGCAAAGTTGATAAAACAGATGTCGCTCAGAAAGATCGTGCTTACCGTATGTTGTTCAACCGTAAATTCACCGAAGAAGCACAAAGCTGGATGCAGGAACAACGCGCCTCAGCTTATGTGAAAATTTTAGATGGCAACGATGCACAACAATAAACCGATTATTATCAATAAACCAATTGTTATTACCCCCGGCGAGCCTGCCGGGGTTGGGCCTGATTTAACAGTGGCTCTTGCTCAACAAAGTTGGCCAATGCAATTGGTCGCTTGCGCAGACCCCAACCTGCTTCTCGACAGAGCCAGACAACTTAATTTACCTTTGCAACTACAAGAATATTCTGCTGACAAAACCCCCGAGCCACAGGCTGCCGGGACATTGACAATACTGCCAGTTCCTCTTCATGTGCCCGCAATCGCTGGCGAATTGAATCAAGAAAACGGTAGATATGTCACCGAAACACTGGCACAAGCTTGTGACGGTTGTTTAAACGGGGAATTTTCAGCATTAGTCACAGGGCCAGTTCATAAAGGGAATATCAATGATGCCGGCATGCCTTTTATCGGCCATACCGAATTCTTTGCCGATCGCAGTGGATGCCAGCGAGTCGTCATGATGCTTGCGACAGAAGAACTTCGGGTTGCCCTAGCAACGACGCATCTACCCATTGTTGATGTACCAAAGTCCATCACTTTCGATAGTCTGCGGGAAGTGATTACTATTCTTAACCATGATTTAAAAACAAAGTTTGGCCTGGCAAAACCCCGTATTTATGTTTGCGGTCTGAATCCCCATGCAGGAGAAGGCGGCCATATGGGACGGGAAGAGATCGATGTCATTATTCCTGCGTTAGCCAGTCTGAGAGCAGAAGGTATCGTGCTGGAAGGCCCTTTACCAGCAGATACCCTGTTTCAACCTAAATATCTTCAACATGCGGACGCCGTGCTCTCAATGTATCACGACCAGGGATTACCCGTGTTAAAATACCAAGGTTTTGGCAGAGCAGTGAATATTACATTGGGCCTGCCGTTCATCCGTACTTCGGTCGATCATGGCACAGCATTGGAACTAGCAGGGACAGGTCAAGCTGATGTGGGAAGCTTTATCACCGCATTGAATTTAGCAATTAAAATGATACAAAACAGTAATGAATAATAGAGTCCACCAAGGGCACTTTGCCCGTAAACGTTTCGGTCAGAACTTCTTAACCGATCAATTTGTCATTGATAGTATTGCTGCCGCTATCAATCCACAACCCGGCCAAGCAGTGTTGGAAATTGGCCCCGGTCTTGGTGCATTGACAGAACCGGTCGGCGAACGTATGGATAAAATGACCGTGGTTGAACTCGACCGCGATTTAGCCGCACGTCTACAAGTTCATCCACAATTAAAAGATAAACTTACCATCATCCAGCAAGACGCCATGACGGTTAATTTTGGCGAATTGTCTCAGCAAAGAGGGAAGCCGCTACGCGTCTTTGGTAATTTACCTTATAATATTTCCACGCCGTTAATGTTCCACCTTTTCAGCTATACTGATGCTATTGCTGATATGCATTTTATGTTACAAAAAGAGGTGGTGAACCGTCTGGTAGCCGGCCCCGGAAGTAAAACTTTCGGGCGTTTAAGTGTCATGGCCCAATATTATTGTCAGGTTATCCCTGTGCTGGAAGTACCGCCAACCGCGTTTACTCCTGCACCTAAAGTCGATTCAGCCGTTGTACGTCTGGTACCGCACAAAAGCATACCGCACCCCGTCAAGAATATTCGTATGCTGAGCCGGATCACGACTCAAGCTTTCAACCAACGGCGTAAAACTATCCGTAACAGCCTCGGTGATCTTTTTACTGTAGAACAGCTCACAGAACTTGGTATCGATCCAAGTACTCGTGCAGAGAATATTTCTGTTGAGCAGTACTGTAAAATGGCAAACTGGCTATCAGAACAACCTGAAATGCAGTCATAACAGGAGTCAATTATGATTAATACGCCCAGGGTTTCTATTCAGGTACAAAGTGTTTATGTAGAAAGCCAATCGTGTCCCGATCAACGGCGTTTCGTTTTTGCCTATACAATTACTATTCGAAATCTTGGGCGCGAACGGGTCCAATTAATTAATCGTTACTGGCTGATTACCAACAGCGACAGCCATCAAACGGAAGTTCAAGGGGAAGGTGTTGTTGGTGAGCAACCCATAATCCAGCCAGGTACCGAATACCGTTACACCAGCGGGGCGATATTGGAAACGCCCTTGGGTACTATGGAAGGCCATTATGAAATGATTGATCACAATGGTGAACCATTTCGCGTTGCTATTCCGGTTTTCCGTCTGGCTATCCCAACGCTGATTAATTGATTATGTCTACATATCTCATTGGTGATATTCATGGCTGCTACCGTGAATTGCGTGCTTTATTAACTAAGGCTAATTTTGATCCTACAAAGGATACATTATGGTTAACGGGGGATTTAGTTGCCCGAGGCCCAGACTCTCTTAAAGTTCTCCGATATGTTAAACAGTTAGGTTCAGCCGCAAGAATGGTATTAGGCAATCACGATCTCCATTTATTGGGCGTTTATGCCGGGATCAGCCGTAATAAACCTAAAGATAAAATTGATACGTTACTGTCTGCACCAGATGCCGATGAATTAATTAATTGGCTACGCAAACAACCGTTACTACAGTTCGATGATGATTTAAAACTGCTCATGACACATGCCGGTATTACGCCTCAATGGGATTTGGAAACAGCCAAAATGTGCGCCAGCGAAGTTGAAACTATGTTCAACAGTAGCTGTTACCCTCTGTTTCTCAACTCCATGTATGGGGATATGCCAAACAACTGGTCACCAGAACTCTCTGGGCTGGCACGTTTACGTTTCAGTACTAATGCATTGACACGTATGCGTTACTGTTTTCCAAATGGTCAGTTAGACATGTTGTGCAAAGATAAACCCGAAAATGCGCCTGCACCGTTAAAACCTTGGTTTGAACTAGAACGGCAAATCCCACCAGAGTATGCCATCGTTTTTGGTCACTGGGCATCATTGGAAGGCCAGGGAACACCCGATAGCTTTTATGCATTGGATACAGGCTGTTGTTGGGGAGGACAACTGACGATGTTGCGTTGGGAAGATAAGCAATATTTTACACAATCATCGTTACCGGCAGTAAAACAGCATTAAGCCAGACACGCCGTGAAAAAAGCTCATCGGCGTGTTCTATCAGTTAGAGACGACGTTGTAAAATCTCAAAACAGTAGCTGTGAGAATTTAATTCATCGGCATCATGGTACTCAGTAAATTCAGAATCCCATTCATCCGGTTCATAGTCAGGAAAATGCGTATCACCTATCACTTCTGCATCGATGTGAGTCAGGTACATACGACTCGCTCGTGAAATAAATTGGTCATAAACTTTACCACCACCCATGACCATAACCTCTTCTGCATCACCTGCTACAGCCAGTGCTTCATCAACTGAACTGACCCAAGTTACACGCTCGTCATTACCCGGCTGATTACTCAATACAATATTGAGTCTTCCCGGCAACGGGTGACCTATAGATTCATAAGTCACTCTCCCCATAATAACGGGTTTATTCAATGTATTACGTTTAAACCAGGCTAGATCCCCCGGTAGATTCCACGGCATTTTATTCTCCATGCCGATAACCCGATCCATAGCTAAAGCAGCGATCAAGCTGATATTCATTAAGCCACCTTATTAGGCAAATAGTATAAAAATTGATGACACTATACGGAAAGGGATGTACCCAGTCGATAGGCTCAACGCTTTCTTAAGTACAAAAGATTAATTTATACTTGGTTTATTACTTAAGACATTTATTGATCAAAATAATAACAAAGCTAATATTAACCATAGGGTACATTATGCTGGAAACATCACTAGTCGTCATCATTATCTCAACGTTGGGTATGCTCTCTCCCGGCCCCGATTTCTTTCTGGTAGTCAAAAATGCCATACGTTATCAGCGTTCTGCTGCCATGATGACAGTTGCGGGCTTAATCGCCGCTATCACTTGTCATATGGCTTACTGTGTCGCCGGGTTAGCTATTGTTATCACCACAACGCCGTGGCTATTTAATCTGATGAAATATGCCGGAGCGGCTTATCTTATTTGGATCGGGATCAATAGCTTGCTTTCTCGCGGAGGCAACAGCATTCTCCCAGACAATCAGCCACGACAGATTATCACTTTCAAAAAAGCGTTTATGCAGGGGTTCTTATGTAATTTGCTCAACCCCAAAGCAACGTTGTTCTTCCTGGCAATATTTACTCAGTTGCTAAATGTCAATTCTGGTGTTGGTGAAAAATTATGGTATGCCTCTATTATCTGGGGATTGTCAGTCATCTATTGGCCAATATTAGTCATATTGATTCAAAGTGCACCGGTACGCCGCGGATTAGCTAAGGCTCAGAAGATTATCGATAAATTACTAGGCATTGTTTTGATTGGATTAGGTGTCAAAGTAGCACTGGGATAACAGACAGTGATTCTTTCTCTTTAATTTTTCAGTAAACATAAAAAAGTGCGCTAAACAGAGCGCACTTTTTATTACTTCAATTAATCAGAATAGAGACTAACTATTAATCATCGCATGCATTTCCTGTACAGAAATCACCTGCTCAGTTGGATCGGCACTCAGTGCCATTGTGGTAGCAAATCCACCATTTAATGTGGTGTCATAATGCACTTTATATTGCAGTGCACTACGGCGAATAAGTTTGGAATCCTCAATCGCCTGACGACCCGCAGTCGTGTTTACAATATAGCTATATTCACCATTTTTGGTTCTATCCTGAATATGCGGACGCCCTTCGTGAACTTTATTCACCAGACGAGGGTTAATCCCCGCTTCACCTAGCACAACCGCAGTACCGTGAGTCGCATCCAGTTCAAAGCCCTGTTTCAGCAATTTAGCGGCCAAATCCACAACCCGGCCTTTATCACCTTCACGCACGGACAAAAGTGCTCTACCATTTTGCGGCATTCTGGCGTTACATCCCAATAGTGCCTTTGAGAAAGCTTCGGCGAATGTACGCCCAACCCCCATCACTTCTCCGGTTGACCGCATTTCAGGCCCAAGAATCGGATCTACACCTGGAAATTTGTTGAAAGGCAATACAACTTCTTTCACCGAATAGTATGGTGGAATGATCTCCTGAGTTGCATCTTGCTCAACCAGAGATTGACCAACCATCACACGAGCCGCAACTTTTGCCAGTGGTAAACCGGTCGCTTTAGAAACAAATGGCACAGTACGAGCCGCACGCGGGTTGACTTCAATCAGATAAACTTCGTCATCCTTGACGGCAAACTGGACATTCATCAAGCCCCGTACACCCAATTCAAATGCCAGCTTTTCTACCTGCTGGCGCATGACATCTTGGATTTCCTGGCTTAGGGTGTAAGCAGGCAGTGAACAAGCTGAGTCGCCGGAATGCACACCGGCCTGTTCAATATGTTCCATAATGCCGCCGATCAATACACGCTCACCGTCACAGATAGCGTCAACGTCCACTTCCACGGCATCATCAAGGAAACAATCAAGCAATACTGGGGCATCATTAGAGACATTGACTGCCGTCTGGAAGTAACGACGTAGGTCAACTTCGTCGTATACGATTTCCATCGCACGGCCACCCAAAACATAAGATGGACGAACCACTAGCGGATAACCCAGAATATTTGCCTTCTCAACTGCCCGTTCTATCGTGGTCACGGTGGCATTTTCGGGTTGTTTCAGACCAAGGCGATTTACCGCCTGTTTAAAACGTTCACGGTCTTCCGCACGATCAATCGCATCCGGGCTGGTACCAATAATGGGAACACCGGCGATTTCCAGTTCACGAGCTAATTTCAGCGGAGTCTGCCCACCATATTGAACAATCACCCCTTTTGGCTGCTCAACACGCACAATCTCAAGAACATCTTCCAAAGTCACCGGTTCGAAATAGAGACGGTCCGAAGTATCGTAATCTGTTGAAACGGTTTCCGGGTTACAGTTCACCATGATGGTTTCATACCCATCTTCACGCAGTGCCAAGGCCGCATGAACACAACAATAGTCGAATTCAATCCCCTGACCAATACGATTAGGGCCACCACCCAATACCATGATTTTTGGCTTGTCACTATTCGGATTAGCCTCACACTCATCTTCATAAGTGGAATACATGTATGCAGTATCAGTCGCAAATTCTGCCGCACAGGTATCAACGCGCTTGTAAACCGGGTACAGATTATATTTGTGGCGTAGTTTGCGGATCTCTTTTTCGGCCACACCGACCAGTTTCGCCAGACGTGCATCAGCAAAACCTTTACGCTTCAAATAGCGCAGGAAGTCAGCCGTCAAGCTGTTAATGCCCTGCTCTGCTACTTGCTCTTCCAATCGCACGAGTTCTTCAATTTGCACTAAGAACCAGCGATCAATATCAGTCAGGTTAAAAACACCATCAACAGACATACCCGCACGGAAAGCATCCGCGATGTACCAGATACGCTCAGCACCTGCATCTTTTAATTCGCGACGAATTTTAGTCAATGCTTCTGGATCATCTAAACTGACTTTCGGGTCAAAACCGGTTGCCCCCACTTCCAAACCACGCAATGCTTTTTGCAGAGATTCTTGCTGAGTGCGGCCAATCGCCATCACCTCACCAACAGATTTCATCTGGGTTGTCAGACGATCATTGGCTCCAGCAAATTTCTCGAAATTAAAACGAGGAATTTTAGTCACTACGTAATCGATAGAAGGTTCAAAGGACGCTGGCGTGCGACCACCCGTGATATCATTCATCAATTCATCAAGGGTATAACCCACAGCCAATTTAGCGGCAATCTTAGCGATCGGGAAACCTGTCGCTTTCGAAGCCAGCGCAGAAGAGCGAGAAACGCGTGGATTCATTTCGATGATAACTAAACGGCCATTTTTTGGGTTCACCGCAAACTGTACGTTAGATCCCCCAGTTTCTACACCGATTTCACGCAATACCGCCATCGAAGCGTTACGCATGATTTGATACTCTTTATCCGTCAGCGTTTGCGCCGGAGCGACCGTGATGGAATCACCGGTGTGAATCCCCATCGCATCAAAGTTTTCAATAGAGCAGACAATAATGCAGTTATCGTTTTTATCCCGCACAACTTCCATTTCATACTCTTTCCAACCAATCAGAGACTCATCAATCAAAAGTTCGTTGGTTGGTGAAAGATCCAGGCCACGCTCACAAATTTCCTCGAATTCTTCACGGTTATAGGCGATGCCACCACCGCTTCCTCCCATAGTAAAGGAAGGGCGGATAATACAAGGAAAACCGACTTGATCAGCAACTGCCAACGCTTCTTCCATTGAATGGGCGATACCAGAACGCGGAGTTTCCAAACCGATCTTTTTCATTGCTATATCGAAACGACGACGATCTTCCGCTTTATCAATCGCATCTGCGGTAGCACCAATCATGGTAACACCAAACTCTTCCAGCACTCCCTGACGCTCCAGTTCTAGCGCACAGTTGAGTGCAGTTTGTCCGCCCATGGTTGGCAGAATCGCATCGGGACGCTCTTTTTCAATGATTTTACGTACCACTTCCCAATGGATCGGCTCAATATAAGTGGCATCGGCCATTTCTGGATCAGTCATAATGGTAGCAGGGTTCGAGTTCACCAGAACGACACGATAACCTTCTTCCCGTAACGCTTTACAAGCTTGTGCTCCTGAGTAGTCGAATTCACAAGCCTGACCAATCACAATTGGACCCGCTCCCAGGATCAGGATACTTTTAATATCAGTACGTTTTGCCATTTTATTTTCTCCTGATTACTTGGTGTTATGACGATTATTTTTCTGACAATACTGCTCAATGAGTTCAATAAAGTGATCAAATAACGATGCAGTCTCATGTGGACCGGGGCTAGCTTCTGGGTGCCCCTGGAAACTGAATGCAGGTTTATCGGTACGATGAATCCCTTGCAACGTGCCGTCAAACAGAGATTTATGAGTAACGCGCAAATTTGACGGCAGTGATTTTTCATCCACAGCAAAGCCGTGGTTTTGTGCAGTAATCATGACAACATTACATTCAAGATCTTTCACCGGATGGTTACCACCATGATGGCCGAATTTCATTTTCATAGTTTCAGCGCCACTGGCTAATGCCAACAATTGGTGTCCAAGGCAGATACCAAAGATCGGAATCTCTGTCTCAAGCAGGGTTTTGACTGCATCGATTGCATAACCACAAGGTGCCGGATCTCCCGGACCATTGGACAAGAAAATACCATCCGGATTCAGTTTCAGTACATCTTCCGCCGATGTCTGAGCAGGAACAACTGTCAGGCGGCAGCCACGATCCACCAGCATTCGCAAGATATTACGTTTTGCACCAAAGTCATAAGCAACAACATGATAAGGCAAATCCTGCTCTTGCTTATCTTCCGGTAATCCCCCCGCCAGCTTCCAGCTCCCCTGTAACCACGGATAAATCTGTTTAGTTGTCACCTCTTTTGCTAAATCCATCCCCTCCAGCCCCGGAAACGCTTGCGCTTTTTCCAGTGCAACCTGAGCGTCAATCTGTTTACCTGCTATAATACAACCATTCTGTGAACCCTTTTCTCTTAACAAACGCGTCAGCTTACGGGTATCGATATCTGCTATCGCAACAATATTATGACGTTTAAGGTAATCAGAAAGCGTTTCTTCGCAGCGGAAATTACTGGTCAACAGTGGTAGATCACGAATCACTAGCCCTTGGGCCTGTACTTTTAGTGATTCTTTATCGACTGAGTTAACACCGACATTACCAATATGGGGATAAGTAAGAGTGACAATTTGGCGGGAATAGGAAGGGTCTGTGAGAATTTCTTGATATCCGGTCATCGAGGTATTGAAAACCACTTCCCCAACTGCCGCCCCTTCCGCACCTATGGCACGACCGTGGAATTGGGTTCCATCTTCCAGAACCAATATAGCTGACTTAATCAAAACACCCTCCAAAGAATAATTACTCGCAATTAGTGCATATTAATTCAGATTTGTTCCTCAAAATCAATGCAAAAGCTGCTTTTTAGGCAAAATTTTGGCAAATTGCGCGCATTCTAATGATGAGAGGGAGAGTTGTCTACAAAAAATGTTACTTTTCTTATTTTTTTGCACACTTCGCCAGACAAACCAATGAAATAAGACTGAAAATAGCAATAAAGTTAATTGATAAAACGGTAATGAGCATAGAAGATTTGATTTTCAGATGAAAAGTTGAAAATAATCACAAAAAGGAGAAGAAAGCAGAAAATTAAGGTTATAAACAAGACAAAAATAGAAAAAATAAACCAAAAAACAATAGAATTAAACAAATAAATTAAAAATCGCATAATAAAACATTTAATTATGCGATATCAATAAGTTAAAAAAATAAATTTTTAAAGTAAATCGAGATTTAGCACATCTTTCATATCAAAAAGACCACTATTTTTACCACTTAACCATAGAGCAGCCTTTACCGCGCCATTTGCAAACGTCATCCGACTGGAAGCCTTATGAGTTATCTCTACTCTCTCCCCAATATCGGCAAACATAGCGGTATGCTCACCCACGATATCCCCGGCACGGATAGTCGCAAAACCAATACTTTTCGGATCACGTTCACCGGTATAACCTTCACGGGCATAGACAGCACACGCTTTAAGATCCCGCCCCAAAGCATGAGCAATAGATTCCCCCATTGCTAAAGCTGTTCCTGATGGTGCATCTACTTTATGGCGGTGATGCGCTTCGATAATTTCAATATCACTATACTCGCCCATCACTTTCGCTGCTTTTTCCAATAATTTAAGCACCAGATTCACACCAACACTGAAATTCGCGGCAAATACAATCGGGATATCAGCAGAAGCCTGTTTAATTGCCTGTTTACCCGCCTCATCAAAGCCAGTTGTACCGATCACTATCGCTTTACCGTTCTGGCGACAAATTTCAAGATGAGTCAACGTTCCTTCTGGACGGGTAAAATCAATAAGGATATCAAAATCATCAACGATACTTGTCAGGTCATCACAAACAGTCACACCGTTATGACCAATACCCGCCAACTCTCCGGCATCTGCGCCAATCAGAGAAGAACCGGAGCGCTCCAAAGCTGCACCAAGAGCAACACCATCTAATTGATATATGGCCTGAATCAACTGACGTCCCATACGCCCACCAGCGCCAACAATAGCAACACGAATATCTGTATCAGCCATAAGCCCTCACTATGAAGTTAGTCCCTTTCCTGATTTAACACGATGATCAGTCAGATGAATGTTTTAAATAAAGAGAAAATATACTGTTTTACTCGTACTTATCGTAATAATTTAGATTATTTATCTAATTTCTTTAACTTCAACACGTAACTCTTTTGGCACTTCAAATACAATATTTTCTTCTCTACCATGTAATTCTTGGACGGAATCAGCACCAAGAGATTTCAGGCGTTCAATAACTTGCTGAACTAAAATATCCGGTGCCGAAGCGCCCGCGGTTACGCCAACCAAAGAGATGCCAGTAATCCACTCTTCTTTAATATCCTCAGCAGAATCTATCAGGTAAGCAGGTTTACCAACCCGCTGAGCTAACTCAGCAAGGCGATTAGAGTTAGATGAATTCTTCGAACCTACAACCAAGACAACATCGGCGTCAGACGCCAGATCCCGTACCGCTTCCTGGCGGTTAGTCGTCGCATAGCAGATATCATCTTTACGGGGACCAACGATGTTTGGGAATCGTGCATTAAGTGCATCAATCACTTCTGAAGTATCATCAACAGATAATGTGGTTTGAGTCATAAAACACAAATTGTCTTCATCTTTGACTTTCAAGTTCCATACATCTGCCGGAGACTCAACCAGATACATTCCACCTTCCGCATTGTTGTACTGACCCATTGTACCTTCAACTTCGGGATGTCCAGCGTGACCAATCAGAATAGCTTCTTTGCCCTTGCGGCTAGCTCTTGCTACCTCCATATGGACTTTAGTCACTAGAGGGCAAGTCGCATCGAACAACATTGTCAAATTGCGAGAACGCGCTTCAGCACGAATAGCCTGTGAAACACCATGTGCCGAAAAAATCAGAATCGCATCATCCGGTACTTCTGAAATTTCTTCAATAAAGATAGCCCCCCGCTTGCGCAGGTTATCTACAACATAACGGTTATGCACCACTTCATGACGAACGTAGATCGGCGCACCATATAATTCCAGTGCGCGTTCTACAATACTGATAGCACGGTCAACACCAGCACAAAAACCGCGGGGGTTAGCCAGCAATATCTGCATGGTTTTCCTCCAATTGTGGATCAATTTCCACCACTTCAATTTCAAACGTGACGTTCTGATCAGCTAACGGGTGATTGAAATCAACAGTCACAGATTCCTCTGTTACCGCTTTGACTATGCCCGGCATTTCACTGCCATTCATTGCCGTAAATAACATTATAGTGCCAATTTCAGGAATACCCGTTGCGGCAAAATCACGCGGAGTAAAATATTGGATCAGATCAGGATTTGGTTTACCAAATACATTCTCACCCGCCAGAGTAAAGGTATGTTTATCTCCGTCTTTTAGCCCAGTGAGCTGCTGTTCCAAAGGTGAAGAAAGGGTTCCATCACCTAAACGAAATAATGCAGGTTTGCCCTGAGTGTAAGTGGAGTCGGCAATAGAGCCATCTTGCAGTTTTAAAATGAAGTGCAGTAAAACTGCACTATCCGCCTGCACCTGGTTTGACATATTACTTATCCCACTTTGATGGTCTTTTCATCCGGGCTTAGAAAGCTATCAATGATAACCAATCCCGCCCCGATACATATCGCCATATCGGCGATATTAAAAGTTGGAAAGTGCCAATCACCGACATAAAAATCAATAAAATCGATGACAAAGCCATGAACCAACCGGTCAAACAGATTACCCAGTGCTCCACCAATAATCAGGGCATAAGCGATATTACTCAGTTTCTTCTTTGCGCTGGCACGATACATCATCACCATCAGGACAACTGAAATAGCAACGGCAATGAATGCAAAGAACCAACGCTGCCAACCATCTTTCTCTGCAAGGAAACTGAAAGCCGCCCCAAAATTCTGGGCATAAGTCAGATTAAAATAAGGTATCAATGGAACGGATTCATACAGATGAAAGTTTTGCAACACTAACTGCTTACTCCCCAGATCCAAAATCAATACCACAACAACTAACCAAAGCCAGCGAAGGCCGGTGGAGCAAATGGGTTTATTCATCAGGCAAACTTACGCTCTTCGCCGTTACCGGCAACATTAGTTACACAGCGGCCACAAAGTTCTGCATGTTCCGCCACCAATCCCACATCTTTAGCGTAATGCCAGCAACGAGGACATTTTTCGCCATCCGCCTTGCGGAAAGCAATTTTCAGACTACCGATTTCGCTTTGTTGCGCATCTTCACCAGCCTGCTCATAATCTGCAACAACAACCTGAGATGTTAGCAGAACAAAACGCAATTCATCTCCGAGGCTATTCAGTTTGTCCGCCAATTCATTATCGGCGTACAGCGTCACCGCGGCTTCCAGTGAACTACGGATATGTTTGTCTGCGCGTGCCTGCTCCAGCACTTTGTTAACCTCACCACGCACAGCCAACAAATCAGCCCAGAAAGCATCGTTCATTAGTTCGCCTGCCGCCAGACCAAACAAACCGCCGTACCACTCTTCGGTAAATACATATTGAGCACGTTTGCCAGGCAACTCATTCCAAACTTCATCAGCAGTAAAGGAGAGGATAGGTGCCATCCAGCGAACCAATGCTTCCGCAATATGATACAGCGCGGTCTGACAACTGCGACGAGCCAAACTATCGCTCTTAGCAGTGTATTGACGGTCTTTAATGATATCGAGATAGAACGATCCCATCTCCACGGAACAAAATTGCATCATACGTTGAACAACAGTGTGGAAATCATATTTATCGTAACATTTGGCAATGTCCGCCTGTGCCGCTTGAGCACACCCCACAGCCCAACGATCCAGCACCGCCATCTCTTCTGGTTTAACGCTATGTTGTTCAGGATCGAAACCATTCAGGTTTGCCAACAAGAAACGCGCTGTGTTACGGATACGACGATATGCATCAGCAGAGCGTTTCAAGATCTCATCGGATACCGCAATTTCACCGGTATAATCGGTAGAAGCAACCCATAGACGCAGAATATCTGCCCCTAATTTATCCATGACATCCTGCGGACTGATGGTATTACCGATAGATTTAGACATCTTACGGCCCTGACCATCGACAGTGAAACCATGCGTTAACACCTGACGATAAGGTGCTTTACCTTTTATTGCCGTTGAGATCATCAGGGAAGACATAAACCAGCCACGGTGCTGATCTGAACCTTCAAGATAGATATCCGCAGCATTACCCTGGAATTCAGGGCGGGCATCAACCACCGATGCGTGAGTTGATCCCGAATCGAACCAAACATCCAACGTATCAAAAATTTTGACATAGTTAGCCGCATCATCACCTAACAGTTCGGCTGGCTCCAGATCCCACCACGCCTGAATACCGTCAACTTCAACACGTTTTGCAACTTCTTCCATCAATTCGATAGTACGTGGATGAAGCTCTTCCGTCTCTTTATGGACAAAAAGAGACATCGGCGTGCCCCAAGTACGTTGACGTGAAATACACCAGTCAGGACGGTTTTCAACCATTGCCTCAATACGGGCCTGACCCCAACCCGGTATCCACTGAACCCCTTTGATCTCTTGCAACGATTGTTTACGCAGACCATTTTGATCCATGCTGACAAACCACTGCGGCGTGGCGCGGAAAATGATAGGCGTCTTGTGACGCCAGCAGCAGGGATAACTATGCTGTAATTTTTCCAAATGCAACAATGCATTGTTTTCACTCAGGATATTCAGCACAACATCATTCGCCTTAAAGACAAACATGCCATCCAGAGAAGGATAAGTTCCGGGTAGATAACAACCATTAGGGCCAACCGGATTTGCAACTTCCAAACCATATTTCTGACCGAGGACAAAGTCGTCCGGGCCGTGACCTGGGGCCGTATGCACAGCACCGGTACCCGCATCCAAAGTCACGTGATCACCCAGTACTACCGGTGAATCAAAACCCATAAATGGATGTTTAAAGCGCAATAGCTCCAACGCGGAACCCGCACAATGCCCTAGCACTGTCCACGAAGTTATACCTGCACGCTGCATCACACTTTCTACCAAATCAGCAGCCAGGATCAGGCATTCACCCTCAATCTGCACTAATTGATAGTTAAATTCAGCATGCAAAGCGATTGCCCGGTTAGCCGGCAACGTCCACGGCGTGGTTGTCCAGATAACCAGAGAGACCGGTTGTTCTGGTGCCTGCACACCAAATTTCTCACAAACGGCAACTGCATCAACCGCATTAAAACGCACGTCAATTGATGGCGAAGTTTTGTCGTAATACTCAACTTCTGCTTCGGCCAGTGATGAACGACAATCAGTACACCAATGAACAGGCTTGGCACCTTTCAACAAATGACCATTAGCGATAATACGGCTCAATGCACGAATAATGTCGGCTTCGGTCTTAAAGTCCATCGTCAAATATGGCCGTTCCCAGTCACCTAATATGCCCAAACGGATAAAGTCTTTCTTCTGACCTTCAATTTGCTCTTTGGCATATTTGCGGCACTCGGCACGAAATTCAGCGGCGGAAAATTTTTCCCCCGGTTTACCAATAATCTGCTCAACCTTAAGCTCAATAGGCAAACCGTGGCAATCCCAACCAGGAATATACGGCGAATCATATCCCGCCATTCCTTTGGATTTAATAATAATATCTTTGAGAATCTTATTGACTGAGTGACCAATATGAATACTGCCATTCGCGTAAGGAGGGCCGTCATGCAGAATAAATGTTTTTTTACCGGCTTTTGCTTTACGAATTACCTGATACAACTCATCTTTGTACCAACGTTTTAACATATTTGGTTCGCGCTTTGCTAAATCTCCGCGCATTGGAAACCCTGTTTCTGGCAGATTCAGGGTGTTTTTATAGTCACTCATTCGATTCTCAATTCCAATTTTCCGCTAGATACATGACACAGGTAGCTGCTTAAAAAATTCCTTCGCAGCAACCAAATCATTCGCAATTTGCTGCTTGAGTGCATCAAGGGAAGCAAACCGCTGTTCATTACGCAATTTTTTACGTAACACCACATCAATATAACGCCCATAGAGATCCATTTGGGTATCAATTAGATGTACTTCAAGTTGTTGACCCTGACCAGAGACTGTTGGACGTGTACCAATATTGGCAACACCCGGTAAAGGCTGGTCTCCTAAACCATAAACTTCAACAACATAAACGCCGTGTACCGGAACCACTAATCGTTTTAACGGCAAATTTGCTGTTGGAAAACCAATAGTGCTCCCTAGTCGCTTACCATGAACGACCCGACCACAAATGCTGTATGGATGTCCCAATAATGTTTCGGCTAATACCAAATCATCATTTTGCAGTGCTTGACGGATAGCTGTACTGCTAATCCGTAAACCATCATCACAAAAACTTTCACTGCTGGTCACATCAAAGCCGTATGACTCACCGGCTCGCTGCAAAAAGGCAAAATCACCACTGCGAGATTGACCAAAACGAAAGTCGTCTCCTACAGCGAGAAACTTAACACCCAATTTTTCCACCAGCAACCGTGAAACAAAGGCTTCTGGCGTATTTGCCGCAAAATTTCTATCAAATTTCACACATAATAAATAATCCACTCCACATTGGGCGAGATATTTGGCTTTATCCCTCAATCTCGTCAGACGCGCAGGCGCATGACCCTTAGCAAAAAACTCCAAAGGTTGTGGCTCAAAAATCATGACCATTACTGGTAATCCCAGACGCTGCCCTTCGTGTTTTAAGTGTTTCAGTAGTGCCTGATGACCTCTGTGGACACCATCAAAATTACCAATCGTCAACACGCAACCGCGGTGACATGTCCGGATATTACGTATACCGCGAATTAGCTCCATAGCTGGCTCAATACCCTGGAAATTGCCAAATTATACCTTGTACAAAGCTCAAGGTTAACCCACCATCATAAGATGATTTAAATCAATAGCCCTGATTCATACAACAAAAACGAGCAGGAATCCCGAAAAATATTCATTTTATTTCTATCTGGACTATTCAATGAGATTTTTATTGTGAAAGACTGTATTCCCACTAAGTAAGCTGATAAAATCCTGCGCCATCACAACGAAACAAGTTGCCGCGGTACAACGGCGCTTATTTGCACAAATCCATTGACAAAAGAAGGTTGAACAGGCATATTCCTCGGCCTTTGAATTGTCCTTGATAGAATATATTTGGGAGTTGGACCTTGGCTAATATCAAATCAGCTAAGAAACGCGCCATACAGTCTGAAAAACGTCGTAAGCATAACGCTAGTCGTCGTTCTATGGTGCGTACCTTTATCAAGAAGGTATATGCTGCTATCGCTACTGGCGATAAAGAAGCTGCGCAGAAAGCATTTCATGACATGCAACCTATTGTTGATCGTCACGCCTGTAAGGGTCTGATCCACAAAAACAAAGCAGCACGTCATAAATCTAATCTGACGGCGCAAATCAACGCAATGCAATAATTTGCGTTTGGGTTACTGAAAAACCGGCCTGCGCCGGTTTTTTTGTGTTAACAGTGACTATCAATTATTTTTAAGTACGCTTCTTAGATAGCACATTAAACAACGCAGAAAAATCTTTATTACATACCCTTTGAACAGCCGGGTGTTGAATCATTCGTTCAGCAAAAATCACATAATACTCTTCCTGCACAGCATCTAACCGACCAATCTCGGCAATATCATTATCTATAAAAATATCATTGGTATACAAAGATGGCGCCACGAAAATCGCATTATGATACATACCAAACGCTTTCATTAACGCAGCATCATCAAACTCACCTAGTACTTCAACCTGAAGATTTTTATTACGTATCCAAGTCAACAACTTACGCCCCAACATAGAGCGACGCCCTGGAACCAATAAGCGACGTTCCTCCAAACACTCCGGGAAAGGTTTTTCCGGGATAGGTTGTCGGCAGAAGAAACTCACATCACATTCACCCAGTTTTACCGAGAACAACCCTTCCTGTTGGGAAGAATCCACCGGGCAATCAGACAATATCATATCGAGTTTGTGCTGGCTGAGTTGTTCCAGCAACAATTCATGGGTTGATTCAAAACAACGTAGATGAATCTGTTCATGTTCCACAACCGCCGTTTTCAATACCTGGCTAACCAGACGTTTGGACAGTGCATCAGCAACACCAACATCAAATAAAAGATTAGATTCACGGCTGTAGTTAACAATATCCAACATCTCCTGGCTCAGCATAAACATCTTATCCGCATAGCGGAAAATAAGCTGCCCTAGCTCTGATGGCACTAATCCCCTGCCCTGACGTTTGAACAGTTTCCCTCCCAGACGCTCCTCCAGCGCTTTTATCTGTCCTGTGATCGTTTGAGGTGTTAGATAAAGCGCTTCTGCCGCCCCAACCACAGATCCTTCCTTGCAAACATGCCAGAAATAATAGAGATGATTAAAATTCAGATGTGACACCCGCATACTTTTTTCCTTATGTATCGCCTTCGTCTGGTAGACAACGCCAGCCATACATTACTAATCCACCGTCTCCCGGTGATTTTCTGTTTTTCCACTACATAAAGCATCCGCGATACAATTCTAGTTGTTGTACCGCAAATACAAAAATGATGAGTCAGTCCAGAAATTTTCTCTAAAATGTAGAACTTCATTTGGCTAAATTAATGAATTTATCACCACTCTGCCATCACTTTTTCTTTGGTAAGACCATTCGTAACAAGCCATACCCCATAAACGCAGCGATGGTTGAACCCATCAGAATGCCAAGACGGGAATAGACACTGAAAGATTCATCCACCCCTTCAAAAGCCAATCCTGAAATAAAGATAGACATAGTAAAGCCAATTCCACAAAGAACAGAAACCGCAAATATCTGTTTAAGATTAATCTGCTGTGGCAATTTAGCAAATCCGATCTGAATAGAAATATAGCTAAAAAGAAAAATGCCCAAGGGTTTACCAAGAAACAGAGCCACAGCAATACCTAACGGCAATATATCGGTCAAACCATTTAACGTAACGCCATTCAGGGCTACACCTGCATTGGCAAATGCAAATAATGGCAAAATAAGATACGCCACCCAAGGATGCAAACCGTGCTCAAGTAATTCAGATGGTGAATGACCATTCTGGCCACGCAGAGGAATCAGAAAACCAACAATGACGCCGGCGAGTGTTGCATGAACACCCGATTTCAAGATGCAAACCCAAAGGATAGCGCCAACAGCCAAATAAGCCGATGTTTTTTCGACACCGCGCCAATTCATCCAAACCAGCAAAGCAATCATTGCCGCTGACAATCCAAGCGCCACAAGAGAAACCGTTTTGGTATAAAACAGAGCGATAATCACGATAACGCCCAGATCATCAATAATCGCAAGTGCCAACAAGAAAACCTTGAGTTCTGTTGGTACTCGCTTAGACAATAGCGCCATCACACCCAAGGCAAAAGCAATATCGGTTGCCGCAGGAATAGCCCAACCCTGACGGGTAAACTCATCATTGCCATTAAAGAGTAGATATATTAGTGCCGGAGCGACCATACCACCTATCGCCGCTATCACCGGAAATAGTGCCTTATCACGCCCTGCCAAAGAGCCTTCCAACAGTTCCCGTTTTACTTCCAAACCAACAATCAAAAAGAAGACCGCCATCAAGCCGTCATTAATCCACAACAACAAAGGCTTATTGATCTCCAGTGCAGCGAATTGTACTGCCACCGAAATATTAAGAAATTGCTGATAAATACCCTGTAATGGCGAGTTTGCCATTATCAACGCAATAATGGCAGTGATGATAAGAAGAAGCCCTCCAGCCGCTTCTAATTTCAGGAATTGACGAATAATTGCTGTCACGATGATTAACCTCTGAAACTGATCGGACTTAAATGGTACTCTAGCTATGGTTTCGAAAAAAATCGATTTTATGACCAGAATAATTCGCTATAACCGATCTATTGATGATCTACATCTCAATAAAATAGATTATCAATCAGAGGAAATCGTTAAGTGGAGCGTGCCTATTTATCTTACATTAGCACCAATTTCCCGCATCTTAGCCAAAATGCGGTTTAAATCATCTTATGATAGTGTTAACTGTGTTGCTATATATACCTGTTATCTTTCAAGTTGCCTCTTTGTTGGCTGCGCTCACTCACCCCGGTCACATAGTTACCTATGCTCCCGGGGATTCGCTCCCTTGCCGTCGCGATGCATCTTGAAATCCATAGGGTATAGAATAGAATGTGCAGAGAAATAACACGTGGTATTTTCCCACCCGTGTATTTTCTCCATTGATTGTTACCGGAAACTCCCGCTAAATCGGCCATTTGTTCTCCCGTGAAACCTAATTCTTCTTTGAGTTTAATGAGATCTTCTGTAGTAGGAGGAGAATAATTGCCGATCAGTCGCATAAGTATTCCAGAACAAAGCCCCTTACGGGGCCAATTAATTAAATGAATTTGAGCAATAGAGTTGTGATAGTCGCTACCGCACCAATAAGAGTAGAAGCAACAACAATCGGATACCATATCGCTTCACGATTTATCTTTGTCGTTTCTGCCATTAATTTTGCTATTTCAGCGTGGATTTTTTCGAATTCAGCAGTAGTCATTTCAGTAGTGCTCGTCGTTCTTCCTTTTTAGGGATGTCAGGCTGCGGCCATTCCGCTACCTTATATTATTACACAATAAAAAGTAGCCCTTTTAGGGTTAATTGTCAATGTAGATCGTTTAATTTTTCACCTCAAAATATGAGTATTCAATATGACTTAATATTATGAAAAATATATTTTTTCAGAATTTATATAGCTAGATAATTTCTAAGAATTCGACAGAAAAGATAAAATAAGACAATAATAACGAGAAAACAGCATGAATAATTAACAGGTATTAAAACTGGTCATATCGCAATCTTTAAATAAAAAAAGCATTAAGAATATTATCAACATACACTAATTACTTGGAAAACAAATCAACATCGATTAATAACCAACAAATCATCTTTACATCCAATAACTCTTCTTCTTTTAGTCGGCATTATTGAGTAATATTCCTCACTATTAGTGACGATAATTGGCGATATAATCTGAATTTTATTCTCTTGAAGAAATTCCAGATCAAAATTAACTAATACCTCACCGGCAACCACTCTCTGCCCTTCTATAATTTGTAAATTAAATCCTGCGCCTTGCAAACCTACCGTTTCAATACCAATATGAATTAATAACTCTACTCCTTGATCGGAAATTAAACCAATAGCATGTCCAGTCGGAGTAATCATTGAAACCTTGCCATTAAAAGGCGATTTAACCACACCTTCGGTAGGAATAATAGCAATACCATCACCAATAATTTTTTCAGAAAAAGTATCATCAGGTACTCTTGAGAGAGATTCTGTTGTGCCGGTCATCGGAGAACGTAATATGATTTTCTTCTTTTTTGAAAAGCGTGGCTTTATTAATACTATAGAATCAACATTAGATTCTAATTTCATTAATAAAGTGGATATAAATGCCACTAAGAAACTACTAAAAATGCCAAGCAAAATAAAAATAAAGTTATTGCTATCTTTTTGTATATAAAAAGGTAATGACACCAAGCCCGGTACACTAAAAGCAAATATTTTCACAGAGAAAATACCTATAATAGCGCCACCAACGGCTCCACCCATTAATGCAGCATAAAAAGGTTTTCTTAATTTAAGCGTAACGCCATACATTGCAGGTTCAGTTACACCTAAAAAAGCAGAGAATGAAGATGAATAAGCTAATGATTTCATTTGCCTATCTTTAATTTTAATTGCGACGGCTAATGTCGCACCAGCTTGTGCAATATTACTCGCAAAACTGATAGGTAATAACATAAAATCGTATCCAAGAGACTTAAAGTTAGCAAAAACACTTGGCAAAAAGGCATAATGCATCCCAGTAATAACTAAAATAGGTATCAATCCACCTAACAATAATCCCGCAAACGGTCCAGCCACGGAAAATAATATTAAAAGCCACTTTTCAAGATACAAACCAATTGTATTTCCCAACGGTGCAGCAATAATCAATAAAATAGGTGCAGAAATTAATAAGACCAATAATGGTGTAAGTATTATTTTCAATACCGTTGGAATAAACCTATCTACCCATCGATGAATATAACTGAGCAACCAAACCCCTAAAATAATTGGAATGGCAGTATAACTATAATGATTAGCGGGAATAGTAATACCAAATACACTAAAATATCCGCCACCAGAACTGCTCACAAGATGAGATAATGTTGGATAAATTAAAATACACGCTAATGTGGCTGCAATAAATTCATTTGTTTTAAATTTTCTTGCCGCTGAAAAAGCCAAAAGAATAGGCAAAAAATAGAGAGGTGTATCAGAAAGAATATATAATAACTTATACTCATTACTCTGCTCTGAAACCCAATCCATCATATAGAAAAAAATTAACCCGCCTTTAAGTAAACCCGCCCCTACAATTACCGGCAATACGGGAACAAATATGCCTGAAATGACGTCAAGAATATGACTAATGAAACCCTTTTTTAGACCATAATGATTTCCTTCATTTTCTTTTAACTGCTTAATTATTTCACTAAATATTTCAACAACTCTATTACCAATAATTATTTGTAATTGCCCGCTGTGAAAATGCGCCCCAATAACCCCCTGCATTTTTCTAATCGCAACAATATCTACTTTACTATCATCTATAATATTAAAACGCAATCTGGTAACACAATGCCAACTTTTATTTATATTTTCTTGTCCGCCAGTAAATATAATGATCTCTTTTGCAAAATCTTCATCTCTCATTTTATCCTCCACCTCTAATCTATTACCTGAAAAAAACCTAAATCACATATACCCTATGGATTTCAAGATGCATCGCGACGGCAAGGGAGCGAATCCCCGGGAGCATAGATAACTATGTGACCGGGGTGAGTGAGTGCAGCCAACAAAGAGACAACTTGAAAGATAACGGGTATAAATATACTCACCTAATACCATTAGCAATTGACACTTATTTTGACGCTCCACTTACTTATAATTCCCTGCTCTTATAACTATCATTAACCACCCGTTCTATATGAATGACTAAATAAATCAATTCATCATCGGGCACTTTCCATTGATATTTCTCCCTCAGATATTTAATTAGCTTAACTGCACAGTTGTAGCTTTTGAAATACTTTTCTTCTATCAACTCTTGCAGAGAAAAATCCATCTCAATCGCAGAAGAATGCTCATTTTTATTTTGTCTAATCAGGAAATAGCGCAAATGGGTAATAAAACGAGAGTAATTTACCGAGGTTGTATCAAGGTTAACATGAAAATAGTAGTGAATGAGCTTAACCGTTTTATTAATCAAATTCGTTAATTTTAATGTATCTCCCATCGTTTGCCCTTCATATTGAGCATTGACAAAATGCAAGGCAATCAATGAGGCTTCTATCGGCGGTAATGGTTTTTCAATCTGGCCATTAATATAGATAAGTGCCTGTTTACCGACTTCATATTCCAACGGGTAAAGATGAGGGATCTCCCATTGTAAGACATTACCAATCTGATATCCTTTACTCACACGCTCAAATGCAAAGTTTAAATGCTCTGACAAAGTAATGAGTAATGAATCGTTGAGAGATTTGCCAAGAAGATCTTTCCCTAATGCGATAATTTTCTCGGTTAGCTCTATAACTGAGACTGGAATAGTCGCAATAATTTGATTAATTCTATCGTTCTTTTCAACAGTGAAAACTTTCGCAACATCTTGAACATTCAGCCTATCGCCTTTTTTTCTATTAAAACCTATGCCCTTATCCATTAGAATAACTTCATTATTATTCTCATCAATGGCAAGAACGACATTATTATTTATGAGTTTTACTATCGTTAACAAAAGAGATACCTTACAGGATAAACTATTATATCCGTCATCTTTCAAGTTGCCTCTTTGTTGGCTGCACTCGCTCACCCCGGTCACATAGTTATCTATGCTCCCGGGGATTCACTCCCTTGCCGTCGCGATGCATCTTGAAATCTTTAGGGTATATATGCTCCAACCTAAGCCTATAAAATAGGTGAAATATATTTGTGACCTGGTTGTGCCTGATCTTATCAGTAACACTCCTGTACACTATATTCATTATGTTATCTTTCAGGCTAAGGCATTATTTTTACAAAGTCAACGGCACAGCAACATACCCAACTTACCCAAGGTATTTATGATAAGTATCACATTTTTACCAAAATTATATTTAATGACTTGCAAGTATCACAAGGAATAACTAGCTTTTAACCAACTGATATAGGCTTGTTACCGACTTAGTTGCGACTGACGTCGGGCAAAACCTAATCCATCACGTCACGATCCCCTTATTCCAGGGCGATTATAGATGATGGGTTAGGTTTTTTTTTGCCTTAAATTCGGTCTTTCGCTGTTTTCAGCGTATTAAATGAAGGGGAAGTCTAATGAGATACGAAAGTCTGGCAAAGAAAATAGTCAGCGCAATAGGTGGGAAAGAGAATATATCTAGCCTGGTCCATTGCGCTACTCGTTTACGATTTAAACTTAAAGATAGCAGTCTGGCCAATAGCGAATTACTCAAACAGACTAAGGGAATTATTACCGTAGTAGAGAGTGGTGGGCAATATCAGGTCGTCATCGGTAGTCACGTAGGGGATGTTTACGACGATATTAATAGATACTTACAAGATAATACAGAAAAAACCGAAGTTAAACAAAGTGTAACGTCACCGCAAGGGATAAAACAAGATAATGCAAAAGGTTTAAAACGTATTCTTGATGCCACCATTGATATCATTTCCAGTATTTTTACCCCGCTATTAGGTGTATTGGTCGCCGCCGGATTAATTAAAGGTATTCTCGCTTTATCCGACGTGTTCAATTGGATGAGCATAGACAGCGGGACCTATAAAATTTTATACGCTACCGGCGATGCCATGCTCTATTTCATGCCTATTTTATTAGGATATACCGCAGGTAAACGGTTCGGAGGCAACCCTTTTATTACTATGGTGATCGGAGCCGCCTTAACCTATCCCACCATGACCGAGGCATTTAAACTTTCGCAAACGACCCCTGCTGTTCACCTCAATTTCCTTGGCATTCCTGTCTATTTCATTAATTATAGCTCAACCATTATTCCCATTATCTTATCAGCATGGTTTAGCTGCTTGCTGGAAAAGAAGTTTAATAGCTGGTTTCATTCCTCCGTCAAACTGTTTGCCACACCTTTCCTGTGCCTGTTAATTACCGTTCCTTTAACTTTTCTAGTTATTGGCCCTGTAGCAACAGAGCTTAGTAATGGCCTGGCTGCCGGATATCTCTTCTTCTATCAATTAAACCCAGTCATTGCCGGACTCCTGATGGGCGCATTGTGGCAAGTTTGTGTTATTTTCGGTCTGCATTGGGGACTTATCCCAATAATGATCAATAACATGATGACCCAGAAAAAAGATATGCTCTCCCCACTGCTCCAGCCAGCAATATTTGGTCAAGCAGGTGCAACTCTGGGGGTATTTTTACGTACACGTGATAAGAATATGAAAACATTATCAGGTACTGCACTGATATCAAGTCTCTTTGGCATCACTGAACCTGCTATTTACGGTGTGACATTACCACTAAAACGCCCATTTATTATCGGTTGTATTGGTGGGGCGCTTGGCGGAGCAATTGTCGGCTTCTATTCAGGAACAGCATATAACGTTGGCGGCATGGGTATCTTTGCGTTCACCTCATTTATTTCTCCCACCGGCATAGATAGTGCTTTCTGGAGTGTCATATTAGGTTCGTTAGGTTCATTTATCTTTTCTTGTATCGCAACCTATTTATTCGGTTTACCATCAGAAGTAAAAGTTTCACCAATAACATCCGGTACAAAAAATTAATTTAAACTCTGAGAGGATGAATCATATTAAGAGGATATCTTCCAAGTTTAACGAGCAATTAACAAGAGGAAAATCATGAAAAAACAATTTCCAAATAACTTCCTTTGGGGAGGAGCGCTGGCGGCAAATCAGGTTGAAGGAGCCCATCAAATAGATGGAAAAGGGTTATCAACCTCAGATATGCAACCCCACGGCGTCATTGGTCACAGCATAGAACGCAATTTAGGTGATTTTCATATTAAGGATATTGGTATCGATTTTTATCATCGTTATCCTGAGGATATTGCGCTATTTGCTGAAATGGGATTTAAATGCCTGAGAACCTCCATCGCCTGGACACGTATATTCCCTGAGGGAGATGAAGAAATACCGAACGAAAACGGCCTGGCTTTTTATGATCGCCTGTTTGACGAAATGATAAAATATAATATTCAACCACTCATTACGCTTTCTCATTTTGAAATGCCTTATGGCTTAGTAAAAAAATATGGTGGTTGGGGAAATCGGAAAACAATTGCATTTTTTGACCATTATGCCAGAACTGTTTTTGAACGTTACCAGCATAAAGTAAAATATTGGCTGACATTCAATGAAATTAATATGTCTTTATTCTCCTGTTTTACCAGTGCAGGATTACCAGAAAACAGTAAAATTCAAGATATTTATCAGGCACTACATTATCAATTAGTTGCCAGTGCCAACGCAGTTAAAGCCTGCCATGAAATTATTCCTGATGCAAAAATAGGTAATATGGTGGCAGCGGCCCCTTATTATCCATTAACTTGTCATCCCGATGATATATTAGAATCATTGAAAAAGAATCGTGAATGGCTATTCTTCTTTGATGTACAAGCTCGTGGATATTATCCATCTTATATGACCCGTCTATTTAAAGAAAAAAATATCACACTTGATATCACAGATGAAGATAAAATAGCACTCAAAGAAACGGTTGATTTCCTCTCTTTCAGTTACTACATGAGTAGCTGCGCAACAACAAACCTTGAGATTATCAAGACCTCGGGGAATATCATTAATCCGGTGAAAAATCCTTATCTGTCCAGCTCAGAATGGGGATGGCAAATCGATCCTAAAGGCATTCGCTATCTTCTCAATATGCTATATGACCGTTACCAAAAACCCCTGTTTATTGTAGAAAACGGTTTGGGCGCCAGAGATGTTATTCAAGACGATGGCTCTATTATTGATGATTATCGTATTAAATATCTTAACGATCATTTATTTCAAATACGGGAAGCCATTGAAGATGGAGTTCAGTTATTAGGATATACCTCATGGGGGCCAATAGATTTGGTCAGCGCTTCTACCGCAGAAATGTCAAAACGGTATGGGTTTATTTATGTTGATCGTGATGACCAAGGCAATGGAACGTTAGAACGGCGGCGTAAAAAAAGTTTTAATTGGTATAAAGCGGTGATCAGCAGTCACGGTAATACCCTTCAAGCCCCGGAGGTAGAAAATGAAAATAACCAATAAATTTCTTTTACTCACGATTCCACTTATTTTGCTTTATAACAATGTCACTGTAGCAGCGGAAAATAACTGCCACTCGTATGATACCCTTTTACCAAGAGGACCAGAAACACCTTCGGTTTCATCTGCATGCGATACAGTATTTCCTGAATGGGGCGGCCTTAGAAAAGAGATGGCAGATCGTGGCTTTTATGCAAATTTTCAACTACTTACTAATCTAACCTACGATATATCAAGAAGCTGGAAAAATACGCCTAGTCCCAATTATATGGGACAGCGCTTAACTACCGGTAATATCGCCGCGACAGAACTCACTTATGATTTATCACGGATTGGTTTCACTGATAAAGCACAACTGCGTTTAGGTTTAACCTATGCTTATAATAACTTCAAAAATAATGGTCAAGATGGACATCCTTTTGTCTCAGCCTTTTCCATTAATCAACCCTTATTGAATGATCGAGTCATATTAAATTATGGCTATACGACACTACTCTCCCATTTTTATGGCTTATTTTTGGGTAGCAGTACAGCATCATCAGCGCTAGGGCCAACCAGTGTGATGTTGTCCCAAGCTGGACTAACCATTAGCAAACCAAGTCCATCAATAGATATTCGGTTTTTATCGGAAAATAAACGTTGGTATGACCACATTGGCGTTGCCAGAAGTCAAAGCTCAGAAGGTTTAAAAACCGATTCAAAATATAATACCTATGGTCTGCGCTGGAAACTTCCCAGTGCAGGAACCTTAGTCATCAACGAATTAGGTTATCGTGTTAATGCCAATGAAACGGAAAATATGATCTGGCTTCGGGGTGGATCGGTGTTCAATAAAACCCCTTATTTTAACTATAACAATTCAGAGTATGAAAATTACACTTACTCTCATTATATCGCCGCTACCCACCAAATAACCAAGCCGGATATGTCAATGCCTTTCCGTGGCTGGTATATTGACGGTAAAGCCAACTATGCGCCAAAGGATCGTAACCTGTTTAATGCCGACATTTCATTATCACTGTTCAGCATTGGTCCATTTGATTCGCGTCCAAACGATATGGTTACTTTTGGTCTGGCCTATAATAAGTTCAGCGACGATGCAAAAAATTATTTTGCTCGCAATGGTCAACTTGCTGAAAGTTATAGTGCAACCGCTTCTGTAGCGTATAGCTATCGTGTTTACAACGGCATCTATTGGACTAATAGCTTATCGTATACTCATCACCCATCAGTGACACCAAAAGAGGATGATGCCTATAATTTGCTCACACAAATTACGTTTAGTTTATAATTCTTAACCAAAACAAAAAGTCCTCATCTAAAACGAGGACTTTTTACCCATAATTCGAGCTTTATTTAACAATCCAGCTCTATTATGTGAAGATATTTACTTGGTCAAATCATCAAAAAAT
Organism: Photorhabdus sp. RW14-46; assembly: GCF_963887965.1. NCBI lineage: Bacteria > Pseudomonadati > Pseudomonadota > Gammaproteobacteria > Enterobacterales > Morganellaceae > Photorhabdus > Photorhabdus sp. RW14-46. The sequence goes on from NZ_CAWPHH010000002.1 coordinate 317,160, forward strand.
TTCTTTACGCCATCGAAGAAACTTTTAGAACGTGGGCTATTCGTTTCTTCGCCGGCCCCACCGAAAGATTCACCCAATTCGCGCAGTAATTCTTTCTGTCTTTCATTTAATTTAACCGGCGTTTCTACCACTACCCGGCACAATAAATCACCCTGAACACCACCGCGGACAGATTTAACACCTTTGCCTTTCATGCGGAACATTTTACCTGTCTGGGTTTCCGCAGGTATTTTCAATTTCACACGACCATCGAGAGTTGGAACTTCGATTTCTCCACCCAGTGCCGCCATTGCAAAGTTAACCGGCACTTCACAATAGAGATTACTTTCTTGACGCTCAAAAATATGGTGTGATTTCACCTGTACCTGGACATACAAATCACCTGCGGGTGCGCCTTTAGCCCCCGCTTCACCCTCACCACTCAAACGAACACGGTCACCGGTATCCACACCCGCCGGGATTTTGACAGACAGGGTTTTGTATCTTTCAACTCGCCCATGACCATGACATTTATGGCAAGAATCTTTGATAATCTGACCACGGCCATGACAGTGTGGGCAAGGTTGCTGAACGGTGAAAAATCCCTGACGCATATGAACCTGACCAGCACCTTGACAGGTTGAACAGGTTACAGGGCTGGTTCCTGCTTTAGCGCCGCTACCATGACAGATATCACAAGTTTCCAGTGTCGGGATACGGATCTCTTTGGTCACACCACGAACCGCTTCTTCCAGCGTCAACTCCATACTGTAACGCAAATCAGCACCGCGGCTTGGACGCTGTTGACGACGACCACCACCGAAAATATCACCGAAAACGTCACCAAAGATATCGCTAAAATCAGCTCCGCCGCCGCCCATGCCGCCTTGTTCAAAAGCAGCATGACCATATTGATCATAAGCAGCCCGTTTCTGGTCATCCGTCAGAATTTCATAAGCTTCTTTAACTTCTTTGAATTGGCTTTCTGCCTCTTTATCGCCCTGATTACGATCAGGATGATATTTCATCGCCAGCCGCTTATAGGCTTTTTTAATCTCTTTTTCGCTCGCTGTTTTGGAAACCCCCAAAACCTCGTAATAATCTCTTTTCGCCATCTCTTATTTTACCCTTAACATGCGCGCACGGGCGCAGAGTTCCCTCAACGCCCGTGCCGGTTAATCAGCAACAGTTATCATCATCTAACTGTCACCGCGCCCGCTAAGGGCTATTATTTTTTATCTTTAACTTCTTCGAATTCAGCGTCTACAACATCGTCATCTTTCTTCGCACTGTCACCAGCATCTGCGGTTGCACCAGCCTGAGCCTGCTGCTGAGCAATTTCCAACAGCTTAGCGGAAGCCTGAACCAAAGCCTGAATTTTCGCTTCGATATCCGCTTTATCTTCGCCTTTAGCAACTTTTTCCAACTCAGCTACAGCGCTTTCAATCGCGGTTTTATCTTCTGCTGGCAGCTTGTCACCCGCTTCTTCCACTTGCTTACGCGTGCCGTGAACCAGTTGATCTGCCTGGTTACGAACTTGTACCAACTCTTCAAACTTACGATCAGATTCCGCGTTCGCTTCTGCATCACGAACCATCCGTTGAATTTCTTCCTCATTCAGACCGGAAGAAGCCTTGATAGTGATCTGCTGTTCGCGGCCACTATTTTTGTCTTTAGCGGACACATGCAGAATACCGTCAGCATCGATGTCAAAAGTCACGTCAATCTGAGGCATACCACGAGGTGCTGCCTGAATACCATCCAAATTGAACTGGCCCAAAGATTTGTTATCACCGGCACGTTTACGCTCACCCTGCAACACATGGATAGTTACCGCAGACTGATTGTCTTCCGCCGTAGAGAACACCTGGCTGTGTTTGGTTGGGATCGTGGTGTTTTTCACAATGAGGGAAGTCATAACGCCACCCATTGTTTCGATACCCAGAGACAGTGGTGTAACATCCAGCAACAAGACATCTTTCACATCACCGGCCAGAACACCGCCCTGTACCGCAGCACCCATTGCTACCGCTTCGTCAGGGTTCACATCTTTACGTGGCTCTTTACCGAAGAAGTCAGCAACCACTTTCTGTACCATTGGCATACGGGTCTGACCGCCCACCAGAATGACATCGTTCACATCAGAAACTGACAGGCCGGCATCTTGCAATGCGACTCGTACAGGCTCCATAGAACGTTTAACCAGATCTTCTACCAGTGATTCCAGTTTCGCACGGGTCACTTTGATGTTCATGTGCTTAGGACCAGTTGCATCTGCGGTGATATATGGCAGGTTAACATCGGTCTGTTGTGCAGAAGAAAGCTCAATTTTTGCTTTTTCCGCGGCTTCTTTCAGACGTTGCATTGCCAATGGGTCATTACGCAGATCAATGCCCTGATCTTTCTTAAATTCGTCAACCAGATAGTTGATCATACGGCTGTCGAAGTCTTCACCGCCCAAGTGAGTATCACCGTTGGTTGCCAGCACTTCATAGGTTTTTTCGCCGTCAACTTCATCGATTTCGATAATCGAAATATCGAAAGTACCACCACCAAGGTCATAAACCGCGATAGTACGGTTACCTACTTCTCTGTCCAAGCCATAAGCCAGTGCAGCAGCGGTTGGCTCGTTGATAATACGTTTTACTTCCAGACCTGCGATACGGCCAGCATCTTTGGTTGCTTGACGCTGAGCATCGTTAAAATAGGCAGGTACGGTGATTACCGCTTCAGTCACTGGCTCACCCAGATAATCTTCTGCCGTTTTCTTCATTTTCTTCAAAACTTCAGCAGAAACCTGAGGAGGAGCCATCTTCTGGTCTTTCACTTCCAGCCATGCGTCGCCATTATCTGCCGCAATAATTTTGTATGGCATGATAGCGACATCGCGTTGCGCTTCTTCGTCTTGGAAACGACGGCCGATCAGACGCTTAATAGCAAACAATGTATTTTGCGGGTTAGTAACAGCCTGACGTTTAGCCGGTTGACCAACCAGAGTCTCTCCATCCTGGGTATAAGCAATGATGGAAGGCGTTGTGCGATCACCTTCGCTGTTTTCCAGCACACGAGCTGTCGTGCCATCCATAATAGCTACACAAGAGTTGGTAGTTCCCAGGTCGATACCAATAATTTTACCCATCTAAACGCCTCCAAAGAAATTCGTAATCAATCAAGTTGCTAACCAATATGAGGATAACTCTCTGCTTTTCAATGGCACCTATTTTTATGCCTCTACGCGATTCCTCACCCTTGCTTATATACACTGACTGTATTAGAGCAGCGATTAGCAACTGCGGTTGATTATAAGATGGGGTCGTTAAAACTATCATCAAGGGGGGATGCGAAAAAAAACCTTTTTATTATTTCAAAGGTCATTGTTTCCTTGCTGACAGATCATTATGATTCGCCCCCTTTGCTATTTATACCCTATGGATTTCAAGAGGCATCGCGACGGCAAGGGAGCGAATCCCCGGGAGCATAGAAAACTATGTGACCGGGGTGAGTGAGTGCAGCCAACAAAGAGGCAACTTGAAAGATGACGGGTATATGACTTTCTTTCAGAGGACTTATGAACGCGAATCAATTGGCTAACCCCGGCCCCTTAGGTTTAATGGGCTTCGGCATGACAACCATTCTTCTGAATCTGCATAACGCAGGTTTCTTTCCACTAGCATCCGTTATCCTGAGTATGGGCATTTTCTACGGCGGCCTGGCTCAAGTATTGGCAGGGCTTTTTGAATATAAGAAAGGCAATACCTTTGCCGCAACGGCTTTCACCTCTTATGGGTTGTTTTGGCTCAGTCTGGTTGGGTTATTATTTCTGCCCAAAATGGGACTGGCAGAAGCCACCAGCAGCCAATATTTAGCGGTATATCTTGGCCTGTGGGGGGTGTTTACTCTGTTTATGTTCTTTGGCACCTTCAAGGCTAACCGCATACTACAGTTTATCTTTGGTGGCCTGACACTGTTGTTCGCTCTGTTAGCGATTGGCAACTTTACTGGCAATACCACTCTTCTGACGATTGCCGGCTATGAAGGGATAATTTGTGGTGCCAGCGCATTTTATCTGGCAATGGCGGAAGTGCTGAATGAGCAGTATGGCCGCACTATTCTGCCCATTGGCGAGATAAAACCGTAATAAACCGTGGGTTGGAAGAAGGCAAAAATTTTTCCCCTCTTCCAGTCCGTTATGAGCATATTGCTACCCTATTTCAATCAAACTTGCACCTTCCGAAGCCTGACACACATAAATAGTCTCTTTCAGACCTGTCAACGCAAAATAGTATTGTTCTACCGCCCCCTTAACCACATCAACCAGAGTTTGTGGTACTAAAGCCACCACACAGCCGCCAAACCCACCACCGGTCATTCTCACTCCACCTTGTTTACCAATGGCTTGCTGCACAATATCAACCAAGGTATCGATTTCGGGCACGGTAATTTCAAAATCATCACGCATTGACTGATGTGATTGCGCCATCAGTTCCGCGATTAAGGGTATATCACCCTCTGCTAATGCTTTTGCTGCCAGAAGTGTACGTTCATTTTCTGTGATTACATGACGTGCACGTTTAGCCACTATGTTATCAAACTCCACGTTATCAAGCCCCACACTCCGTTTTTCAAATTCATCTAATGTCATATCCCGCAAAGCTTTAACCCCAAATAATGCCGCTGCTTGTTCGCATTGAACCCGACGGATATTATATTCACTGCCAACCAATTCCCGTTTTTTATTTGAATTAATAATCATAACTATAATATCTTTCGGCATAGATACAGCTTGCGTGGTTAAATGACGACAATCAATTAATAATGCATGATTTTTCTTACCTTGCGCGGAAATTAATTGATCCATAATGCCACAATGACAACCGACAAATTCATTTTCAGCTTGCTGCCCATTTAAGGCAATTTCTGTTTGGCTAATGACTAGGTGGTAAAGGTTTTTAATTGTTTGACCAATAACTGTTTCCAGTGCCGCCGATGAACTTAATCCCGCCCCTTGTGGCACATTACCCGCTACCACAATATCTGCCCCGTTAAATATATAGCCACGACTGAGCAGACACTTTACAACACCGCGAATATAATTGGCCCACATTTTACTTTCGTGAAATGTAATAGGTTGGCTAATATCAAATTCATCTAATTGATTGCCGTAGTCAACCGAAACAACGCGGATAATATTACCCTCTCGTTTCGCCGCCGCAACCACAATTTGGTAATTAATAGCACAGGGCAATACAAAGCCATCATTGTAATCCGTATGCTCTCCAATCAAATTAACCCGACCCGGCGCTTGAATAATATGTGTCGGCATATAATGAAATACTAAATCAAAAACATTTTCAACGCGATTAATTAAAGTCTTCATCACATTACTCTCAAATATAGTATCAGCCACTCGATAATGAACATTGTTGCTCTTTATAATGTATATCGCTCACAGCACGCAAAAGCTGAGCGGCTTGCTCTGCGGTTAAATCACGTTGTTTTTCAGCAAACATTTCATAACCCACCATAAATTTTCGCACAGTAGCCGATCGCAATAATGGCGGATAGAAAAGTGCATGTAGTTGCCAATGTTCAATATCAGCGCCTTGTTCAAAAAACGGTGCAAAATGCCAACCCATCGAATAGGGAAAAGCGCTATGAAATAAATTATCATAACGGCTGGTAAGCTTTTTAAGCGCGACCGCCAAATCATCGCGTTGCTGATCCGTTAATTCATTCATTCGACGCACATGAACTTTAGGTAACAACATGGTTTCATAGGGCCATGCTGCCCAATAAGGCACAACCGCCAACCAATGGGTTGTATCGACCACAACCCGCTCACCATCAGCTAATTCAGCCTGAATATAATCCATCAATAAATTAGAACTCTGTTCTTGGTAATAAGCACGCAGTTGTTTATCTTTACGTTCAATTTCGTTTGGCAGAAAACTATTCGCCCAGATTTGCCCATGTGGATGAGGCTGAGAACATCCCATTGCTTCACCCTTATTTTCAAAAACTTGAACCCAAAGATATTCCTTACCCAGTATTTCAATGTGCTCATTCCAGGTATCAATCAATTGACGAATGTGTTTAACCGGCAATTCCGGCAATGTCTTACTGTGATCGGGAGAAAAACAGATCACGCGACTTAATCCTCTAACCCCCTGCGCTTTAAATAGTGGATGACATGATGGTGGTAAATCAGGTGAATCGAGCATTAAAGCCGAAAAATCATTATTAAAAACAAAGGCTCCTTGATAAGCAGGATTTTTATCACCGGAAATACGTGTATTTGATGGGCAAAGAAAACATTGCTCATCATAGTTCGGAATATTGTCTATCAATGGCTGCTCATCCTGCCCATGCCACGGCCGTTTCACCCGATGAGGAGAGACCAAAACCCATTGCCCGGTTAACGGATTATAACGACGATGGGGATGTTCAATAGGATTGAATGCAATTTGGGGCATGGCAGTCTCTTACCTTAATCTATACTTTTCAACACCGGTTGTGGAAATCTTTATTAACACTCAGGCTGGACACAGTTTAACAACCGGCATTAACACTAATCTGAGATACCAATCACGCAAATATCAACGATTACACAAAAAATTTAAATATACCCGTTATCTTTCAAGTTGCCTCTTTGTTGGCTGCACTCACTCACCCCGGTCACATAGTTACCTATGCTCCCGGGGATTCGCTCCCTTGCCGTCGCGATGCATCTCAAAATCCATAGGGTATATATACCCTATGGATTTCAAAATGGTAATTGTTGCTGTATGTGCTGCTGGTAGCTTGAAAAACCGTAAAGCAAATCCATTTCCAAAGGCTCACTTCAAAAAGACCGGCTTTTCTTGCTAAAGAGCGAGGGATTGTGATTTATTTTAATTTCACCTTTTCAAGCGCCGCGAAAATTTGCTGTTTATCCGAATCCTTTAAATTGTGTTGTTGAATATTCTTCATAAACATTTCTTTGTCAGAAGCGCTTATTTTTTCTCCGGCTTTGAGCAAGGTTGCAATTTGTTGGAGGATTTCCGTACTCAACCCGCTAATTTTAATCCGAACATCATCTAGCGGCTTCGGTTGCCAACCATTTTCAGGAACTGACAACCAATCAGCTCGATAGCGATATTGAATCGCCTTTGCCGCATTCATTTGGATTATAACGAATGGTCTAACTGATTCCCCATTTAACCCGAAAGATTCAGCCTCACTTATTGATTTAGCAAGAACCTTCTCTTCTTGAGCCAAAACTTCAACAGGTAAATGATTTTCAGACTTGTATCCTGCCACATCTTTCATGTAAGAGAGACGCTGATTAATCAACTGAGCTACCGTGGTCTTTGCCTCCATTGCTAACGCCACCGTTGGTGCCATTGCGCTCATAACCAATGCCAAGCCAGCAATAAAACCAATCTTTACTTTTTTTAGCCGTTCCATTTTTCACCCCGAAATTTATTCCAAACAAACTAATCAACATACCAAATTAATTATAAGCTTAAAATGTTGAAATTACCTTTCGATAGGTGGCAGATAAAAGTTCGATTTTTTGATTCTTTCTACAATCAACTCATTATTCAACGACGAGCACTTTTCGGTCTAAAAGCTGCGACTACCTTATCATTAGTTTCCACATATGGGCCATCCAGCAATTGGATACAATACGGCACGCTGGCAAAAATGCCGGATACCTGAACTTTGCCGTTTTCGTCTTTCAAGCCTTCCAACGTTTCTGCGATTGCTTTTGGTTGCCCCGGCAAATTCAAAATCAGCGCCTGTTTGCGGATAACGCCAACCTGACGGGATAAAATTGCCGTTGGAACAAATTGCAAACTAATCTGACGCATCTGTTCGCCATAACCCGGCATTTCACGGTCTGCAACCGCTAATGTGGCATCAGGCGTCACATCCCGACGAGCCGGGCCCGTTCCACCGGTGGTCAAAACCAGATGACAGCCGATTTCATCCACTAACTCACACAAGGTTTGTTCAATGATGATCTGCTCATCCGGGATCAGACGAGTCTCTATCTGAAAAGGGGTGGTAATCGCACTTTTCAGCCACTCTTCCAATGCCGGAATCCCTTTGTCCTGATAAATACCGCTCGATGCACGATCAGAGACGGATACCAAGCCAATGCGCAGTTCATTCATATAAACCTCAATTAACACAATTTAGTAGCAAAAAGTTAGTAGCAAAAAGGCGGCCAATTATGCCGCCTTTAATGCTAAAAGAATAGTTTATCGCCCATCATTACAGCAGATCAGCGATCATCTTCTCAAGTTTGCCCTGATCAATAGCAAATTTACGGATACCATCCGCCAGTTTTTCTGTTGCCATTGCATCCTGATGATGTTCCCAATAGAACTGAGCTTCATTCAATGGTTCTGGGCGCACTTTAATTTCACCGGTATAACCCAGTTTACGTTCAACTTCACCCTGAGCTTCAGACAACTCTTTCAACAGTGCGGGAGCAATAGTCAAACGGTCACAACCGGCCAATTCCAAGATCTCACCAGCGTTACGGAAACTTGCTCCCATAACCACAGTGTTATAGCCATGTTGTTTATAGTATTGGTAGATTTCAGTTACAGAAATGACGCCCGGATCTTCGTGTGAAGCGAACTCTTTCTGATCACTGTTCGCTTTATGCCAGTCAAGGATACGGCCAACAAATGGCGAAATCAGATAAACCCCGGCTTCCGCACAAGCACGCGCCTGAGCAAAGGAAAACAGTAGTGTCAGGTTACAGTTAATCCCTTCTTTTTCTAGCTGTTCAGCCGCACGGATACCCTGCCAAGTTGAAGCCAATTTGATCAGAATCCGATCATTGCTGATACCAGCCTCGTTATATAGCTTAATCAAGCGCTTAGCTTTGGCAACACTGCGTTCGGTGTCATAAGACAAACGGGCATCAACTTCTGTCGAAATACGGCCTGGGATCAGTTTGAGAATTTCCAAGCCAATATTTACCGCCAGTTTATCACTAGCATCCACAATCTGCTGCTCGCGGGAATCGCTCTGTTCGCGCGCCCACGCAATTGCTTCATCAATTAGTTTACGGTATTCAGGAATCTGTGCAGCGTTAAGGATCAGAGATGGGTTAGTTGTCGCATCTTGTGGCTGATAAAGCTTCATCGCCGCAATATCCCCGGTATCTGCTACTACTGTTGTCAGTTTACGCAGGGAGGTTAGTTTATCGGTCATTTTGTCATATCTCATCGTTATGCGTGAAATTGTGGCATTGTTATTGAGCCATCCACTGATAATAACACGGTAAGACCTTGCTGCAAGGCGGTAAAACGATCACTCACACCGGTCACAGAGTTATACTATGCTCCCGGGGATTAGAAGATAAATTTTTTCACAAAAAATTACTTTAATGTGAGTTTATTCTCAACGTCAGCACTTATTTTCTTTGCAACAAAAACTGAGCTCAAAGAACACATTGCAAAAAAGAGAAATAAAATACTACTTCCTAGCAAAGGGATTAACCCTATTATGATAATACCAAAGGCTGACTGGTAACTTCTTGAAATTGCATCCGAAGACGATATTATTCTCGCAAAATATTTTTCTGGGGTCAGCTCTTGCCCTGATGTATAGAGAGATATCCTTAAAAAAGAGAGTCCGATAAAAATAAGCATAGTTCCCAAAGTATAAAATAACAGGACACTTTTTGACAAAGGCATAGCCCAAAGAATACTCCCAACTGCAATCAATAGAGAACCAAGAAAGAAAGATTTTTTTAATTTACTTATATTGAAATAGTAGCTAGAAAAATAAGATCCAAATAACATCGAAACAGAAGCTAAAAATGAAAAATAAGCAATTAAATCAGAAAAAGAAAACGAATATAATTCACTAAATAAAGAGACAATTGTTGCATAGTGAGAAGTCATTATATAGGTTGAAATCACTTGGTATGACACCATTGCAGTTAAAATACTTATCCTGAATAATAATATATTTCTCTGAGTATTATTCTTGATAATATATTCTAAACCACCATATTTCATAGAAATATCTTTTTCCTTTATTTTAGTTCCCCAATCACTGATAAAAAAGAGAAATATAATTGATAACATAAAGCACATTGATTCAATAAGAAATAAGGATCGTATTGAAATCATATTTATCAAAAAACCTGCTATCAATGGAGAAGATATAGAGAGCAACCCATAATAGAATTGTTGCTTTGATATAAAAGCAACTCTTTCTTCTGAGCTGACAAATACTTGGTACGCCACTGACCTTATCGATATATTTAAACCTGAAAAAAATGACAGCAGGAAAGATATGAAAAATAATAAATATATATTATTGACAAATACAGCAAGAAATATTGTTACTGCCCGGAAGAAATCCGAAGAAATACAAATAGCTCGCATACTAAACCGAGCAGTTAGCCCGCCAATAACTACAAAAACTAATATACTCGCTGTTAACCTTAAAGATACCATTAAAGACGTATCTATCTCCGACTTGGTAATTGAATATACAAGTGAAAGAAGCGCTATTTCACTTACTCCTGTACCAAAGATAGATATTATATCAGAGGATAATAGCTTGTTTTTATTCTCCATATCTTATCCCATTTATATTTTATTTACCCAATCGATTTCATTAATGGTATTTCCCCGATTTCAATTAAATAAGAACAATGATTACAAACATGCCTAAATTTCCTATTATCAAAATCATCACCGTAAGCATGTGTATATGTAATTCCACAATTATCACATACATCATATTTAGGATTTTCTACATTATAATTTTTATATAATCGCTCAAGTGACTCAAAAAAATTGAATCCCAACCCTGGCCAAACACCCGATAATAAATCAGCTATAAAATAATTTATATCCCTATTATGATCTCCTCTATCATAGTCTGTAGGCGATCCCTGTTTCGAATGGTGTTCAGGAGCCACAATTTTAAGATATAATGTCAATTCTTTTTTAGTTATTGTCCATAATGGTGATACATGCGTAAACTCTCCCCACGTTTTCAATGGAGCCGACTCACCTAATAAGATTCCCAAAGTATATGTTCTAAATATACTGGTAAATAAATCTTCAAAATGGTAACCAAACGATAAATTAAAAACTCCCTTTTCTCTTGCAAATCTTTCAACACAAGCTCTCATAATGGTATGCCACAAAGTAATTGAACGCCCACGTCCACTTGTTACAAGCACTTTTTCAATAACGTTTTCAAAACCATTTGTAAAATGCATCGTTTCATTAACATAAGAAAGTGGTAATATTGTATATACCCGTTATCTTTCAAGTTGCTTCTTTGTTGGCTGCACTCCCTCACCCCGGTCACATAGTTACCTATGCTCCCGGGGATTCGCTCCCTTGCCGTCGCGATGCATCTTGAAATCCATAGGGTATATTCCTCCAATTTTATAAAAAACAAATTTGCAAGAAGTGCTCTCACCTTTAGAATAATTACACTATTACAATCCAAGAAACATAGATCAAATTCACAAAAATAAATATTTTAATAAGCCAAAAAACTTTATTTAAATTTATATATAAAATTAAACCAAAATATAACTTTATAAATTATTTAAATATTTTTAACTTTAATAGCAATATCGGTCAACAAAATGAAGTACAAAATTATCAGCTTATTACCCTATAGATACCATGCACAAAGTTTCCGCTATCGTCGTGATTCATTCTTTATTATCCTATCTTCTGTTAAAGTATCCTCATCTGAACAACCGGGACGATATTATGCTTATTACTATTTCACCTGCAAAAACCCTTGATTATGAAAGCCCGCTTGCCACGGAAGAATATAGTCAACCAGAATTACTCAACCAATCAAAGCAGTTAATCAGTATTTGTCGCGAATTGACGCCTGCCCAAATTGCGAGTTTGATGGGTATCAGCGATAAACTTGCCAGCCTGAATGCCGCTCGTTTTGGCGAGTGGCATGCTGATTTCACACCGTTAAATGCCCGTCAGGCAATCTTGGCATTTAAAGGTGATGTTTATACCGGTATGCAGGCTGAATCTTTCTCCGATAAGGATTTTGATTTTGCTCAGGATCATCTGAGGATTTTGTCTGGCCTTTACGGTGTACTCCGTCCGTTAGATCTTATGCAACCTTACCGGCTGGAAATGGGGATCAAACTGGAAAATAAACGCGGTAAAGATCTCTACGCTTTCTGGGGAGATCTAATCACAGAAAAACTCAATGAGGCTCTGGAGCAACAAGGTGATAATGTGTTGGTTAATCTGGCTTCTGATGAATATTTCAAATCTGTAAATACGAAAAAGTTAGCCGGTAAAATTATTAAACCGGTATTTCTCGATGAGAAAAACGGTAAATATAAGATTATTAGCTTCTACGCGAAAAAAGCCCGTGGGCTAATGAGCCGGTTTATTATTCAGAATCAGTTAACGCAAATTGACCGTCTGGTGGAGTTTAATTTGGATGGCTACGCCTTTGATGAATCGTTATCCAAAGGAAATGAGCTGGTATTTAAGCGCCCTGAACAACATTAAGACCTTACTACCAATTAATAAACGCCGCATGATCTGTGCGGCGCCCACTTTCATTGCTATTTAGGCACTCTTTCCATCAGGAAAGTACGTAATTCAGCAAAATCTGCCGGTAGGTAATGAGATAGCAACTCCAGATCAGCCCGTTCAGCCAAAGCTTTGGGCAATGGTAATTCCTCACCCAGAATCTGCTCCACACTCTCTTTAAATTTCGCTGGATGCGCCGTACCAAGAAATAATCCGTATTCACCTTCTTGTAATTGATCACGCAAGACACGATACGCAACCGCGGCGTGAGGTTCAGAGATATAACCGAGTTTAGCCAGTTCCTTCATCGTCTCTTTAGTCACGTCATCACTGACTACACCATATCCCAATTCACTCAACGGCCAGGATTTACGGTGGAACAGTGCTTCAATACGTGGCCAGTTGTTTGGCTGGCTCACATCCATTGCGTTGGAAAGCGTGGCAACGGTCTGATGAGGCAACCATTTTCCATCCGTTAAATAACGTGGCACCGTATCGTTAACATTAGTGGCTGCGATAAAGCGTTTTACCGGCAATCCCATCGATTTTGCCAATAAACCCGCGGTCAAATCACCAAAATTCCCACTCGGTACAGAGATAACCAGTTGTTTACGTTTATCTTCTGGTAGCTGAGCAACCGCTTCAAAGTAATAGCAAATTTGTGCCAACAAGCGGCTGATGTTAATTGAGTTAGCTGAATTAAGATACAGAGCCTGTTTCAACTCCTGATCATCAAACGCCTGTTTAACCAACGCCTGGCAATCATCGAAATCGCCATCAATCGCCACCGTGTGAATATTACTGCCCAAGGTACAGAACAATTTCTCCTGTAACGGGCTGATTTTGCCCTGTGGATAGAGGATCACCACCTGTACATTATTCAGCCCATAAAAGGCGTGCGCTACTGCTGCTCCTGTATCGCCGGAAGTCGCAGTCAGGATAGTTACTGGCTGTTCACCAGCAACTTGTGCCAATATTTGCGCCATAAAACGGCCACCAAAATCCTTAAATGCCAGAGTCGGGCCGTGGAATAATTCCAATGTTGCAACATCATTTTCCACGTTGGTAACAGGTGCCGGAAAAGTAAAAGCGCTCTTAATTCGTGTTGCCAGTTGTTCTGGCGGAATTTCATCACCAATAAACGCGGAGAGAATGCGACCGCTGCGGGTGACAAAATCCAGTTTCAATAGGTGGTCAATTTCTTCACGACTGAATTCGGGTAAATCTTGCGGAAAGAAAAGCCCTTGCTGTTTGCCTAATCCCTGTTTGACTGCTTGTGCAAAACTCACCTGCTCGCTGTTGTCTTTCAAGTTATACAGTTTCATTAGTTACCCTATTTGTCGTGCGCCTGCGAGATCCAGACGGCAAATGTGTACAAAACCTTCATCATTCTGAACATAATGCTGTTGCAGCCACTCAGCTATTTCCTCTGCGGTCGCTATATCATTACAAATGGAAAACAATGTCGGGCCAGAACCAGAAATACCACACGCCAATGCCCCTACCCGTTTTGCTGTTTCACGCGCATTGGCAAAACCCGGTAACAGTTGGGTACGATACGGTTCAGCAACCACATCTTTCATCAATCTGGCGGCCAGCGCCGGTTGCCGTGTATGACAGGCATGAATAAACCCGGCAAGAAAACGTCCATGATCGATAACATCCTGCTTCGAATATTTTACAGGTAAAATTGCTCTGGCTTCTGCGGTAGAAACTTTGATGCCCGGATAGGCCATCACCCATAACCACTCATCAAACGAAGGTACTGGCTGACAGATAATATCTCCTTGTTCCATAATCAGTTGCAAACCGCCGAGATAGCATGGAGCGACATTATCATAGTGAATACTGCCGGAAATACGTCCTTCCAGTTCCCCCATCATTGCCAGTAATTGGCTTTCATTAAATGGGAGACCTGCAAACTCGTTCAGTGCCATCAAACCTGCAACAACAGAACAAGCGCTGGAGCCAAGGCCAGAACCAATTGGCATATTTTTTTCCAGCGTCATTTCCACTGGTAATTGTTTGCCCAAATGCTGGCAGAATAATTGCCAGCATTGATAAACAATGTTGTGCTCCAGCTTCTCAGGTAACTTCCCCACAAACTGCCCTTCATTACGCAAACTGAAACTCTTCGCTGCCCAGACAGTAACGCAGTCACCTAATAAAGCACCATTAACTGGAGAGACCGCCGCTCCCAGTACATCAAACCCAACACTGACATTGCCAATAGATGCAGGCGCATAGACTTTAATCACAATTAAACTCCCTGTTTCCAGGACAAAGTACGCAGCATATCGGCGAAAACACCTGCGGCAGTGACATCATTACCTGCTCCGTATCCCCGCAGTACCAGCGGTATCGGCTGATAGTAACGCGTGTAGAATGCCAATGCATTTTCGCCATTTTTGACTTTATAAAGCGGATCATTGCTGTCTACTGCCGCGATTTTCACTCTACAACAGCCATCTTCAATCACGCCAATATAGCGCAACACTTTCTCTTGTTCTTTCGCTTCTGCCACACGCTGGCTGAAAACCTGATCAAGAGAGGGTAAACGTTCAAGGAAAGCATCCACATCCCCTCGGTTATCAAAGGAAGCTGGCAGTACAGGCTCCACATCAATATCATCCAATTCAAGTTCATAACCTGATTCTCGGGCGAGGATCAACAGCTTACGAGCAACATCCATACCAGATAGATCATCACGCGGATCGGGTTCGGTATAACCCTTCTCTTTTGCCAGTAACGTCGCCTGAGATAGTGACATTCCTTCATCCAGCATACCGAAAATAAAGGAGAGAGAACCGGAAAGAATGCCATTGAACTGAACCAATTCATCACCCGCATTTAGCAAGTTTTGTAAGTTCTCAATAACAGGCAGACCAGCGCCTACGTTAGTGTCATACAGAAATTTACGTTTAGATTTCTCTGCCGCCTTACGGATCTGATGATAATAAGCCATCGACGAAGTATTGGCTTTTTTATTCGGCGTAACCACATTGAAACCATCTCTCAGGAAACTAGCGTATTGATCAGCAATTTGCTGATTAGAGGTACAATCCACTATCACCGGGTTCAGCAAATGGTACTCTTTCTCCAAACGGATCAGGCGGCTCAAACTAAAAGGTTCTTTGGCCTCTGATAAACACTGCGGCCAATTATCAAGGCAAATACCTCTCATGTCCGTCAACATGGCCCGTGAATTAGCAATACCACATACCCGTAAATCAATGTGCTTTTGCTTCAACCATGTTTGTTGACGACGGATCTGCTCAATCAAAACACTGCCTACGCCACCAACGCCGACAACAAAAACTTCGATCACTTGATCGGTATTAAATAACATCTGATGGCACAAACGAACGGCTGTTGTTGCCACTTCATTATCGATAACCGCAGAGATAGAACGTTCAGAAGATCCCTGTGCGATGGCAACAATATTGATATTACCGCGCGCCAATGCAGAGAAGAAACGGGCAGAGATGCCACGCAGGGTACGCATACCATCGCCAACAACCGAGATAATGGAAAGATTTTCCATCACATCCAAAGGATCAAGCACCCCCTCTTTCAGCTCAAGATAGAATTCTTCACTCAGCGCCTGACGCGCGCGTTCCAATTCACGTTGAGGGACACAGAAGCTGATACTGTATTCTGAAGATGACTGAGTAATCAGCACAACAGAGATCCCTTTGCGGGACATGACAGCAAATACCCTTGCCGCCATCCCCACCATCCCTTTCATACCTGGACCTGATACGTTAATCATTGCCATATTGCTCAGGTTGGTTATCCCTTTTACCGGCGTACTTTCATCTTTTTGCCCATCGCCGATCAGTGTTCCCGGCGCATCTGGATTGGCGGTATTTTTAATCAAGCAAGGGATCTGAAATTGAGCAATTGGCGCAATGGTCCGTGGATGCAATACCTTGGCACCAAAATAAGAGAGCTCCATCGCTTCCTGATAGGACATGCCTTTTAATAACCGTGCATCCGGCACAACTCTGGGATCACAAGTATAAACACCATCCACATCAGTCCAGATTTCACAACATGTCGCCCGCAAGCAAGCCGCCAAAACCGCAGCAGAATAGTCAGAACCATTACGCCCCAAGACAACGAGCTCCCCTTTATCATTTCCAGCCGTAAATCCAGCCATCAGGACAATATGGTCATCTGGAATATTCAGAGAAGCAATGCGCTTAGTAGACTCGTTGATATCTACCGTAGATTCAAGGTAATGACCTTGTGCCAACAAATTTTCTACCGGATCAATCACCGTGACCTTGTGACCACGTGCCTGCAATACAGACTCCATGATAGCGATAGAGAGTTTTTCCCCACGACAAATCAGGGAAGCGTTAATGCTGTCCGGGCATTGGCCCAGTAACGAAATACCATGCAGAACCTGTTTCAATTGAGCAAATTCTTGCTCAACCATCATTTTTAACCGTTCATAAGCAAAACCGGGTTGCGCCTGTGCCATCCCCTGTAATAAATCAACAAAAATCTGCTCAGCATCGTGCATATGGGTAATGATCTCTTGCCCGGCGACCGTTTTTTCAATCATAGCCACTAAATGATTGGTAATTTTTGCCGGAGCAGAAAGCACCAACGCGACCCCGCCTTGAGAAAATTTTTTCTCTGCAATATCGGCAACGCTCAACACCCGCTGGTAATTAGCGACCGAAGTTCCTCCAAATTTAAGTACTCGCATTAACATTTTTCTCCTGATTCCGCGCCAAAAAAAAGCCCGCATCTGATTTGGATGCGGGCTTTTTTCTCTGTTTTATATATGCGTCAGCCCGCCCCGCAACCTGTGGTCCCGGTGGTGGTAATCATTGTGGTTTTCAGGCTGATAATTCGCATAGGTTCCTGTCTGTTATTTAATGGGTTCGACCCTATATTGGTTAAATGAATTTGTGCGCAAAGTCAAACATTTTCTCTAAATAATCTTACGCTTTTGATATTTTTAACATTGGAATAATTCATTTCATGGTCATCAAGACAAACAAATATTTCTTACTGAACCCAATCTTTTAGTTGTTAAATCCATTTTTAACAAAATTAACAATATATTTTATCTTTTCGTAAAAATCAGTTATTTTTGTTCGCCGCCCAGCTCATGGGGGATTATTTTTCGTACAAAACCACTCTATGTGTTAACAAAAATTTGTCATTTGCATGACAGAATACAAGGTATAAAATAACCAATATAAATAATATTAACGTGCTACAATCAATTTTGATGTACGTCAATAAAAGGTAGTTTTTTTAGATGGTAAATGCATTGCAAGCTGTTATATTGCTGTTAATGGACTAACATAACACTGTTTAACCAGTTTTTTGGGTATATACCCACCAAAGGAAAAGCAACTTTTACTTTCAGTGTAAAACATATCAATAAAATGTTATTACTGATTTGGGCTATAATTTCAGTGATGACAAATAATAACCAGTAAATATCCTGAGATAAGAGTAGTTTGAATCATTCTGATTTATTTTTAAGCGATTCTAGGTAGCAACCATGCAAACCCCGCACATTTTGATTGTTGAAGACGAAATTGTCACTCGCAATACCCTAAAAAGCATTTTCGAAGCTGAAGGGTACATAGTTTATGAAGCCACTGATGGTTCAGAAATGCACCATATTCTGTCAAACAACGACATTAACCTGGTGATTATGGATATTAACCTTCCAGGCAAAAATGGCTTGTTACTTGCCCGCGAACTGCGAGAGCAAGCAAATGTTGCTTTGATGTTCCTGACTGGCCGTGATAACGAAGTAGACAAAATCCTTGGCTTGGAAATCGGTGCAGATGATTACATCACCAAACCATTTAATCCGCGTGAATTGACTATTCGCGCCCGCAACCTGCTTTCTCGTACCATGAATCTGAGTAATGTCAGCGAGGAACGTCGCCAAGTTGAGAGTTATAAATTCAACGGTTGGGAATTAGATATCAATAGCCGTTCTCTGATAAGCCCGGCTGGTGAGCCGTATAAATTGCCACGCAGCGAGTTCCGCGCCATGCTTCATTTCTGTGAAAATCCAGGCAAAATCCAAACACGCGCAGATTTACTGAAAAAGATGACAGGTCGTGAATTGAAACCTCACGACCGTACTGTTGATGTAACGATTCGTCGTATCCGTAAACATTTTGAATCGACGCCAGATACGATGGAAATTATCGCCACCATTCACGGTGAAGGCTATCGTTTCTGTGGTGATTTGGAAGCATAACCTGAACTATCGGTCTCTAACAATGACAGGATGGGATATCCCTGTAGGAACCCATCCTGCCCCTCAATTTTCCACCGGCTTCCACGGCATAATGGGTACAGCACTGATCGCATTCTTCGGTGAACCATCGATCATCTTATCGGAATATGTCAAATAGACTAATGCATTACGGTTTGCATCATAGAAGCGAACGACTTGAAGTTTTTTAAATACCAATGAGGTTCGCTTCTGGAAAACTACCTGACCTTTTTTGCTGCTCTTTTTAATCTTGTCTGTTAGTTCAATCTCTCCAACCTGCTGACAAGAAATAGCCGCATCAGAAGTATCTTCCGCAAGTCCTAAACCCCCTTTTATTCCGCCTGTTTTTGCCCTACTCAGGTAGCAAGTCACATTTTTAACATCAGGATCATCAAACGCTTCCACGACAATTTTGTGATCAGGCCCGATAAATTTAAAAACAGTGTCTACCGAGCCAATCTCTTCAGCCAGAGCCGCCACAGGTAAACACAACAATGTCGTTGTTACGAGTATCTTTATGATTTTTAACATATATAGTCTCATGCCTTAATTAATTCAGCGTAAAATTTCACCGCCGAGATACCAAATAGGCGGTAATACCACCCAATAGCAATAATTACTTATTAGAATAATTTCACAAAGTAATGAGTGAAATAATAATACGAACAAGTATCCTATTGTAAATATAAGACTTGTTTTACACTTAGTGCTTATATCTAGTAGAGTTATTGTTGAATGCCACGCTTGTCAATACATTATGAACACCAACAGCACGCAGACACCAGAACAGATATGCAATACATAGGAATGATTCGTTTTACTCACTCTGTAAGCCTGTTCAAGTGGCAAACAAAATAGCCTAGTAGTAATACCCTATGGATTTCAAGATGCATCGCGGCGGCAAGGGAACGAATCCCCGAGAGATAGATAACTATGTGACCGGGGTGAGTGAATGCAGCCAACAAAGAAGCAACTTGAAAGATAACGGGTATAGGTTCTTATATTGTTCTTTCTGGTCTTAACGACTAAGGAGATGTATGGATCAAACCGGCATCATTCGTGATTTATTACGTTGGCTAGATAATCATTTAGATCAACCGTTATCACTCAATAATGTTGCAGCTAAAGCAGGTTATTCTAAATGGCACCTGCAACGTATGTTTAAAGACATTACCGGCCAGGCTATTGGCTCCTATATCCGTGCCAGAAGGTTATCACGGGCAGCCGTTGCTTTACGTTTAACCAGCCGCCCTATTCTGGATATTGCTTTACAGTACCAGTTTGACTCCCAACAAACTTTCACTCGCGCATTTAAAAAACAATTTAATAAAACACCTGCACTTTATCGTCTCAGTGAGGAGTGGTGCGCCACGGGTATTTGCCCCCCCATATTGCTGGATAAGAGGTATATTCCCGAAGCAACCTATCTCACACTAAAGGAACAATCACTGGTGGGTATAGAACAAACCTGCTCTTATACGCTGGAACAATGGTCCAGTTTTTGTACTGAAATGCGCCACAATTTCTGGACATACTATCTGAAAAATGCGGAAGTGTTACCTCCTGTACTTTATGGCCTTCATCATGCGACTCCCAATCCAGAAAAAGAAGATGAACAAACCGTATTGTACACAACAGCGGTAGAACCCCAATATGCCCAGTTTGATGTGGCAGGCAGCCAACCTGTTACATTACCGGCTGGAGAATACGTTTCATTTAGTTACTACGGTACCAAAGATGGCTTACAAGATTTCCTGTTTACCGTCTATGGCATTTGCCTGCCAATGCTAAACCTGACACGTAGGAAAGGATACGACATCGAGCGATATTATCTTACCAATACCAATGATAGAGACAAGGAAGCGGCGAATCATATCATCGAATTTCAGTATCTCATTCCTATCCAACATTAACGTTGTAATTCATCCAGTGCGGGCGTATCCAGATGTGTGATATCGCCTGCCGTTTCTACAATCCAGCCCGACGCTAGCCACGGACTGTGCTGATAATCCACTCTGGACAGAGAGCAATTTCGCAAGCGAAGACGACGTTCAGCATGTGCGGGCAATCCCAGTATTGTGCCAACCAAACATCCCAAAGCGATGCCATGACTGACTAACAGCGGTCGGCTACCAACAGGCAGATTACGACAGTTCTCCAGCGCAGCCCTCATACGCACAGCCAGTTCATCCATAGATTCGCCTTTGGGGATACGTCCCCCAGGTGTGCCATCAAGGACTTTCTTACGCCATTTCTCTTCTTCCGATGTTAATGAATCAATATTTCTGCGTTCAAGAACCCCCATGTGCAATTCACGCAAACGTGGCTCCAGAATAATTTCACAACCACAAACCTCAGCAATGATTTCCGCCGTTCGGCGTGTCCGTCCAAGGTCACTGGTAATAATATGGGTAATACTTTCAGATTTTACTCTTTGTGCCACTAATCTGGCTTGATGTTCGCCTGTTTCAGTCAAAGGGCTGTCAGATTGTCCCTGAATACGACGTGCTGCGTTCCATTCAGACTCCCCATGACGAACAAGATATACCTGTAACATTTTCATTTTCCGTTATACTGCGTAAATACTCGTTCAAAGGATAACTCATCTATTATGTATCACGTTATTGCTGCAACCACCAACCCTGCAAAAATTAAAGCCATTAGTCTCGCCTTTGATGATGTTTTTGGGCCAGGTACTTATCGAATCGAAGATATCAATGTAGACAGTAGCGTCCCACAACAACCTATTGGTAACACAGAAACCCGCACTGGTGCCCGCCAGCGTGTCATGGCTGCCAGACAAGTTCGCCCAGAAGCAGACTTCTGGGTCGGTGTGGAAGCAGGTATTGAAGACGATATGACATTTGCCTGGATGGTTGTGGAATATCAGCAAATTCGCGGAGAATCTCGTTCAGCCAGTCTGATGCTACCAGAGAAAATTCTTGATGGTATCCGCGAAGGTCGGGAATTAGGCCATGAAATGGCTTATCTTACAGGCATTGATAACATCAATCAGAAAGAGGGTGCAATTGGCTTTTTCACTGATGGCATCCTGACTCGTACCAGCGTGTACCACCAAGCTCTGATATTGGCTTTAGTGCCCGTACATCATGAAATTTATAAAGAGCTGAACGCCCGTTAAACCAGCATTCCGCCTAGGCCGCAATTGGCGGCCTGCTATTTCAGTAATTGCTGTTCCAACCAAACCTTAACATCGTTTGAAGCAAATTTCAGGCTATTAGAGCCGCGCGTAATCGTCGCAATACCCACTCCAAGTTCATTTTTCAGCTCACGCTGGCTCATTTTTCCACTCATCAACTCCTTGATAATGCGTACCCTGGTAGCCAGTGCTGTCCGTTCATCTGGTGTCAATAATAACTGCAAAATCGGATGCTGTAGATTTTCAGCAAAAGCCTGTTGGAGTAATGTCACAAAACATTGCCAATCTTCATGATCTTGCGGCGAAAGTGCCGGGTCTGTCAGATGATTTGTCGTCATAATTAATCAGTCATCATACTATTTAACTAGTACATCAGCATAACATAGTTTGCTACATATCAATAACGCCTTTGCCATTCAGCGTCAGTCAATACATTTGATGACTTACCCATGAAATAAGTGTAGAAGACATCATAAACCAAAACATTTTTGACATAATTGCGGGTTTCAGAAAATGGAATACTTTCAATAAAAGCTATCGCATCTAATCGCCCACCACTGTTAGATAACCAGCGATCTACACGAGTCGGTCCGGCATTATAAGCAGCGCTGGCCAGTATCCGATTATTACCAAAGCGCTGATAAACCGATTCGAGATAAGCAGTACCGATTTCGATATTCGTCAGCGGGTTTATAAGTTGGCTACTGTTTATATATCCTTGGATTCCATTTTGCTTAACCGTATCTTGCGCCGTTTCTGGCATCACTTGCATCAACCCAATTGCCCCAACTGGCGAATTAGCTTGCGGATTCCAGGCACTTTCCTGACGGGCTATCGCCATTGCATAACTTTGAGAAATCCCTTTATTTGCCGTGAAGTGACTAAATTCCCGCCGCCATGCCAATGGAAAACGCTCTTCAAGGTAGTCCCACATTTTTCCGGTTATTGTCGCCTGTACACTAAGCGCCGCCCATTTTTGATCGAAAGCATAACGCGCCAGTTGCTGTTGTTTTAATTTATCTTGGCTGGCGACCAAGTAACTCCACTCTATGCGAGCAAGGCTATCCATTTGCCAATATAGCAACTCTCTTACTCTCTGTACTTCGGGTATTGAAGCAATAGCAGCATCTGGCTTTTTTGCGCTATTCATCATCAGCGGATAGCTGACATTCAGTTTCTGCGCAGCAACCATTGGATAAAAACCACGGCCTTCTGTTAGCTGACGCAATATTGCCTCACCTTCACTTTTATTACCCTGCGCCAATAGAATGTTAGCTCGCCAATAACGCCATTCCTCTTTGTCTTGGTTCTCTAACGGTAGCAATTTTATCCATTGAGCCACACCACGCTCATCTGCATGACCCAACGCCAAACGAACACGACGCTCAAGCAATGCAACAGATTGGCTATCGCGGATCACACCATCACGCCACTTTTCCTGTTCATCACTCACATCACCCATTAACTGCCAGGCAACAATATCTTTTAATCGCTGACGTTCACTTGCAGTCATCTTTTGCACTCTGACAATTGATGGGATGATCACTCTTGCCTGCTCCGGATCTTGACGTGCGAAACGCGAAAAAGCCGCTAAAGTGGCTACACGGCTAAAATCAGTCGGCCCGGTATGATCAGCAAAGTCTGTTACGGTAACCGGATCATTCTGCAACTTAATCAGACCTTCACTGATACTTTTGTATCCCTGTGGTAACTGTTTAGCGAGGTAACTGACTAATGATGTATTGCCCGCTTTTAACGCGAGACTAATACGCTGTAATATCAGTTTTACTGATAAATGGCCTGTTTGCTGCCAAACATCAAATAATTTATCGCAACTGTCTGGTAAAGAACGCCCATTCAACCAAACTTCTTTCGCTCCCTGCCAGGCAATCTGCTCCTCACCTGTAGCCCATTTAGCAAAATAGTAATGACAGCGGGCGGTAATCGATTTCGGTGCAGTAGAGGTGAACGCCAGTAGCTCGCGCCACTCTTCGCGGCGTGCAAGTTCATTGATAAAACGGGATGATAAAGAACGTGCGGGAGGCAGATTGGGGTGACGATCAATAAAATCACGAATCCGCGTCGGGGTGGCAAGTGACAGATCCTGAGCCAGTTCCCGGTATTGCAGATAAGGATAAAGAGGATAGTTTTTCAATGTGGGCATCAGTCTCGCAACTTCAGCCCTATCGCTGACATTCCACGCTTGCTTAATCTGCTGATATCTCTGTCGCTGATTTTCCAGAGAATCAGCATTTACGGCTACAGAGATAAAAATCAACCCTATAGCCATCGTAAGGCATTGCCATTTAGCCATTATCACGCTCCTCCCGGAGATCAAATCAAATAGGTTAATATTACGAATGCATAAACAGCATAATAATATAATTACCACCGCTTACCACATTAATTCACCCTATGATGAAATATCTAACTACATATCCAGAACAGGTAAGTTTTTTATCCAATGAATTGATTCACTTTAACAAATTCAACCTAGGATCATCTTATTCGGGCAATTGGGTTATATACACTATGGATTTCAAGATGCATCGCGACGGCAAGAGAGTGAATCCCCGGGAGCATAGATAACGATGTGACCGGGGTGAGCGAGCGCAGCCAACAAAGAGGCAACTTGAAAGATAACGGGTATAGAGTTTATTAACTTAAATCGGGTAAACTGTGACAAATCATATTCAGATGAACATCAACAACCTAAACGGATATAATCAGGTATCAACGCGCCCTGTCCATGCGACTTGCTTCGCAAAACAGGCATTATCACCATCAGAGATAGCGAGGCTTATAGCAACGTGGCTCAATATGTCTACACCATGCATCGGGTTGGTAAAATTGTTCCCCCGAAGCGCCATATTCTGAAAAATATCTCCTTGAGTTTCTTTCCGGGAGCAAAAATTGGGGTTCTTGGTCTTAATGGCGCCGGTAAGTCTACCTTATTGCGCATTATGGCCGGCATCGATAACGATATCGAAGGAGAAGCCCGACCACAACCAGGAATTAAAATTGGCTATCTACCGCAGGAGCCTAAATTAAACCTTGAATATACTGTCCGCGAAGCAGTGGAAGAAGCCGTTAGTGAGGTAAAACACGCGCTGACCCGTTTGGATGAAGTTTACGCAGCCTATGCTGATCCTGATGCTGATTTTGACAAACTGGCTAAAGAGCAAGGTGAGCTGGAAGCGATTATTCAATCCCACGATGGTCATAACCTTGATAACCAGCTTGAACGTGCCGCTGATGCCCTGCGTCTGCCGCCGTGGGATGCAAAAATCGAGCATCTCTCTGGAGGGGAACGCCGCCGTGTGGCAATCTGCCGCTTACTGCTGGAAAAACCCGACATGCTGCTACTGGACGAACCCACTAACCATCTTGACGCCGAATCTGTCGCTTGGCTAGAACGCTTCCTGCACAATTACGAAGGTACCGTGGTTGCAATTACCCACGACCGTTACTTCCTTGATAACGTTGCTGGCTGGATTCTGGAACTTGATCGTGGTGAAGGCATTCCGTGGGAAGGTAACTACTCTTCATGGCTGGAACAGAAAGATGCTCGTCTGGCTCAAGAAGCCGCAACAGAAGCTGCACGCCGTAAATCCATTGAGAAAGAGCTGGAATGGGTTCGCCAAAATCCGAAAGGCCGTCAGGCAAAAGGTAAAGCACGTCTGGCCCGTTTTGAAGAATTAAATAGCGTTGAATACCAGAAACGTAACGAAACCAGCGAGCTGTTCATTCCACCTGGGCCACGCCTGGGCGACAAAATTCTGGAAGTGGAAAATCTAACCAAATCCTATGGCGACCGGGTTCTGATTGATAATCTGAACTTCTCTCTGCCTAAAGGAGCGATTGTCGGGATTATCGGGCCTAACGGTGCAGGTAAATCTACCCTGTTCCGTATGATCTCCAACCAGGAACAACCCGATTCCGGCACCATCACATTAGGTGAAACCGTCAAACTCGCTTCTGTCGATCAGTTCCGTGACAACATGGATGATAAGAAAACCGTTTGGGAAGAGATCTCCGGCGGCCAAGATATCATGCGTATCGGTAATTTTGAGCTACCAAGTCGTGCCTATGTTGGCCGTTTTAACTTCAAAGGTATTGATCAAGGTAAACGTGTCGGTGAATTGTCTGGTGGTGAAAGAGGACGACTGCATTTGGCTAAACTGCTGCAAGTCGGCGGTAACATGCTGTTGCTCGATGAACCAACCAACGACCTGGACATTGAAACTTTGCGCGCACTGGAAAACGCCTTGCTGGAGTTCCCAGGTTGTGCAATGGTTATTTCCCATGATCGTTGGTTCCTTGATCGTATCGCAACCCACATCATTGATTATCAAGATGAAGGTAAAGTCACTTTCTTTGAAGGTAACTTTAGTGAATACGAAGACTATAAGAAGCGGACTCTCGGAGCAGAAGCACTGGAACCGCATCGCATTAAATATAAGAGAATCAGCAAATAATCATATTGAAAATGGCCTGGCAACAGGCCGTTTTCCACTCAATTATTTAGATATAAACTCATAGTCTTATTCATTATGTTATGTGTAAGATACGTATCATGGATAATCTTTCCTCCTTTCAAAGTAATAATACGATCGGCATGTTTGAGAAGCCTATTATCCTGTGAAGCCACAACAACCGTACCTCTTTGGTTATGAGCAATAAAACCTAAGATATCAATAGCTGTTTGACAGTCATAATTATTAAGATGACGGGTTGGCTCGTCAGCAAACAAATACCGAGGGCTTTTCACAATGGCACTAGCTATTGCCAGCCGTTGTTTTTCATTATCACGCAATTCCTTGGGATATATATCTTTCTTGTGTTTCAGGCCAACAATATTGAGTGCCTTAGTTGCTCTGACTATTGCTTCCTGATGAGAAGTCGTGATTCCACAAGAGAGAGATAATAGCAAATTATCCAAGACCGTAAGTTCATTAGATAAATTAATTCTTTGAAAGATAAAACCACAATTCATCAAATGGAATCTATCTAACTCGAAGTTATTCAGCCTCCCCAACTCGTTATCAGCAATTAATATTTTTCCTCCATCGAGAGGCAATAACCCAGAAATCATTGCCAGTAAAGTACTTTTTCCTGAACAGAGATCCCCATTAATCAAAGTAAATTCACCTGGAAAAATAGAAAGAGTGATGTCTGAAATCGTTTTCTGGTTAGCTTTACTGTTCGAAAAACCATATGAAATATCAATGGCTTCAATCGTAGCGATTTGATTCAAATTCATTATCTCAGCATAATTAATAGTGTAAGAAATCTGGCATTATCAGTAACTCTTACAGCCAGAGCAATCCGTAAAAATACAGATATTCATCATTATAAGATTACACAAACGAGGGAAAATCATATAAGAAATATCTCAATTGAAAGTATATCAATATTTCTACCAGTGACTATTTCAAATGACTATCTGCATGCTAAAATCAAAATTTTACTAAACAAGATCAACCCATTCCTATCAACCACTCATTAGCAACAGGCCATTATCTTGTTAGTACAAATAAAAAAATAACATCAGACAAATAATTTTTTATAGATAAAAACACCTTAATATCATAACAACATGTTAAAATTAATATTTAATTACCATAATAACAATGATACTTTGAACATTAAATTATTAATAAAAAACCAGCCTCCCATTATTCCCCAACCAATCAAAAACACAAAAACTTTTATTTAAAAATCAACAGGGAAGTATTTAATTATTAATTTTGTTTTTATTCAAGAAATAAATAATCAATAGAAGTATCAAAAATATTAATAGCCGTTATATATTTTATTACTTACAGAAAATAAAAATATCCAGCCACAATGCATATTGTGATTAGATATATATTTACTAATTTATTATATAAAATATTATATACAAATCTAATTATAAACGATTCAACTGACGTGTCATTTAGGATTAGCCGCTAAAAGTTGCTGAATGAGCTCAATACAACGTAGGAAACGCTGATCATAATCGGGTGAATCCACATTGACATATTCAATATTATTACTTTTCAGCATATCCTCCAGCAGTTGCTGAAACGCTTTACGATCCTGCTCGCTGCCAAGGCTACGCAAACCGTCAGCAACCCAAGGAGTGTTGTTTTCCAGTAGAATGACCAAATCAAATCGGTATTCATCAATTAATGCCTGAACAAACGGGTGTTCACGTCCTTCATATCGCTTACAGAATGCTTGGGTAGTGACAAAATCGGTATCGATAAATGTAACCTTATTCGCATATTTTACGGCAAAATCAATATATTGGGCTTGTCCCAATGCAATCTTGTCATAGTCCGAATATTGTAGCGCCATCTCATCTCCCCCCAGATGAGAAAAAACATAATCACGACCATATTCCCAAGCACTTGTCGTATTAAAAATATTTGCCAATTTGTTAACTAATGTAGATTTACCACTAGATTCTCCACCAAGAATCGCTACGGTACGAACAAAGAAAGGTTTCACTTCGGTAGGAATATATTCCCAATGACGGAATGGATCTTGGCGAATATGCCGACCACTGATTTTCATAAACGAACGTTGTGGATCGATAAGAATTGTCTCAATTCCTAAATGCTCTTTATATCGGGGAGAATCCTGAGTTTCGCTGGAATATATATAAGTGGGATGAATGCCTTTCTTTGACATAAAGGCTTTCATGCCATCACTCCACACATCCCAACCATGTGGATAGGGTTCAATTCCCTGTTCATCAAAAGAGTGAATATGAATATTTTTCTGATATTTAAATGTTTGAAGCAACCAGCGCAAGCGATCACTCACCGTGGGTTGCTGAGACATGGAACTACTCATAAATAGCTCCCGATCTCTAGGCTCATCATGGCAAAGGATAATATGCAACTCATCCACCTGACTACAGGCCCGTTGAATCAGATAGATATGCCCAGTATGCAATGGATAGAATTTGCCGAATACCACTCCAACAGTTTTATTTTGCACAGGATATTGCAACCTCAGATAGTGATGGAGCGCCGCCAGTTTTTGGGCACTAGGACTTTTAATTTTGTCATTAATTAATTGGCTAAGATAACCTTTGGTCATACCACTTGCATCGGCAACCTGTTGCAACGTATAACCTGTCTGTTTAATCGCTTCTTTAAGGTAGTCAAATTGCCCCATATCTCCTCCCTGTTTAATCAAAATCATCCATAACAGATAACGCATCCGCCAACTTTTTCACACCAAAAACTTCCATCCCTGGCAGCGCTTTTTTCGGCATATTGGCATAAGGGACTATCGCCCGTTTAAAACCATGTTTAGCGGCTTCGGATATACGCTCCTGTCCACTGGGCACAGGACGGATTTCCCCTGCCAGTCCCACCTCTCCAAATACAACCAAATCACGGGGTAACGGCCGATCCCGAAAACTGGAGACTAAAGAGAGCAGTAAAGCGAGATCCGCGCTGGTTTCCGCAACTTTAACTCCCCCCACAACATTCACAAACACATCCTGATCGGACATTTGCAAACCACCATGACGATGAAGGACAGCCAACAAAATAGCCAACCGGTTTTGCTCCAAACCCACAGCCACCCGCCGTGGATTGGTCATCATAGAATGATCCACCAGCGCTTGAATCTCGACCAACAGAGGACGAGTCCCTTCCCACACCACCATGACAGAACTGCCAGCGGTAACTTCATCA
Source organism: Photorhabdus sp. RW14-46 (assembly GCF_963887965.1). Lineage (NCBI taxonomy): Bacteria > Pseudomonadati > Pseudomonadota > Gammaproteobacteria > Enterobacterales > Morganellaceae > Photorhabdus > Photorhabdus sp. RW14-46. The sequence continues at coordinate 346,818 of NZ_CAWPHH010000002.1, forward strand.
CCACGGCTCAGGAAAATCGCTGATGGGTTACTAACCTCACGCAATCCTTGTTCTGTCATAGCGAATACGCCAAGCTCATTAACGGCCCCAAACCGATTTTTATGACTGCGTAAAGTGCGAAAGCGGGAATCCGCTTCACCATCAAGCATCACAGAGCAGTCAATACAGTGTTCCAACACCTTCGGACCCGCCAACGAGCCATCTTTGGTCACATGACCAACCATAACAATGGCAACACCACGAGTCTTAGCAAACCGAGTAAGATAAGCGGCCGTCTCTCTGACCTGAGCAACACTCCCCGGCGAAGATTGAATATCCGCCATATGCATCACTTGAATGGAGTCAATCACCATCAACTTTGGCTGTTCCTGCTCCGCAATCAGACAAATTTGTTCAATACTGGTTTCTGACAACATATTCAGATTATCAGCCGGCAATCCCAACCGGTGCGCACGCATTGCCACCTGCTGTAACGACTCTTCCCCAGTGACATATAAAGTTTTCATCTGTGCAGACAACTGACACATCGTCTGCAACAATAAGGTACTTTTCCCTGCTCCCGGATTACCACCAATCAGAATCGCGCTACCGGGAACAACACCACCGCCAAGCACCCGATCGAACTCTTTAAACCCGGTAGAAAAACGAGGAAGTTCTTCCAGACTGATCTCTGATAATTTCTGAACCCTACTGACACCAGCATCTCCCGCATAACCACTGAGCCGCTCATTACGGGAGGAAGGTGCTGCGGCTAAGCGCACCTCCGTAATGGTATTCCAAGCATGACACGCACTACATTGCCCCTGCCAGCGCGGATAATCCGCCCCACACTCATTACAGACAAATGCCCGCTTTACTGCTTTAGCCACTCTGCACTCCTAAAAACTTTATACCCGTCATCTTTCAAGTTGCCTCTTTGTTGGCTGCACTCGCTCACCCCGGTCACATCGTTCGCTATGCTCCCGGGGATTCACTCCCTTGCCGCCGCGATGCATCTTGAAATCCATAGGGTATATTAACGTTCTTCGTGTTTGAGACCACCACTTAACACACACAATACTCCCATGAGATCAGCATGACGAATGGTCACTTTCGACTGTGCATACACTTTCGGCTTGGCATGGTAAGCGATACCTAACCCTGCTTTGCGGATCATCTTCAAGTCATTAGCGCCGTCACCAATCGCGACAGTTTGCTCCAATGGGATATCCAGTTTTTTCGCCAATTTCACCAATGTAGCAGCCTTATATTTAGCATCAACAACGGGCCCTATAACCTTACCTGTCAACTGACTATTTTTGACTTCTAACTGATTAGCTACCGCAGCCACCAAACGTAAATTCTGGCGTAAATGGTCAGCAAAATAGGTAAAACCACCCGATGCGATGGCCACATGCCAATCAAAGGATTGTAACTTACGCACCAGACTGGTCAGCCCCGGCATAAGTGGTAAATTTTCTACAACCTGTCGCAGAATATCAGCATCAGCCCCTGCCAACTGAGCAACTCGCTCTCGCAGACTATCAGAAAAATCCAACTCTCCTTGCATTGCCCGCTCAGTAATTTCGGCCACTTTGTCACCTACGCCAGCCAAACGGGCAATTTCATCAATACATTCAATTTGAATTGCTGTTGAATCCATATCCATCACCAGCAAACCTGGTGACCGCAACCGTGGGATCTGCCCCAAGGGAACCACATCTAACCGACACTCATCAGCTAGCCGTTTAATACGAGCAGTCAAATTTCCGGCAATACGTACTACCTGATAATCATCAATACGCCATGAAGAAACGATGACAATAGCAGCGCCAAGCCGATGTTGAAAATTACTAATACGTTGTTTATCCAGGCCACGGCCATATATCAACCAACCACTGTCACCCGCTCGGTAATCCAACGGCATCACTTCTTCACCACTTAACGAAAGTGGTAATCCCGGCCACTTATGGACCTCTTCCGGCAAATAGTGATAAGCCAGGTTATTAGACATTAATCCCTACTCCTGTAATCCCACATGATTTGACAGCAAAAAATTGCGCTTCAAACTATCCTCTCTGTACTGCATCTGGCAACATTGCGTTGACCAAAGCTTGGAAGAGATAACGATGATCAAAGCTAAATTAAAATTCCGACTGCATAAAACAGCTATTATCTTGATTTGCATTGCTTTATTAGTATTTCTAATGCAGGGCGTTTCTTATTTCAGCCGTTCTCACCAACAAGCCCAGATGGATCAATTTGAGGAATTGGCAAAAACCTTGGCAAAACAAGTCGCATTCAGCTTATCTGATTATATGGAGAGTGGCAGCAAAGATCTTAATAATGAGCGGATACTGGCTAATTTGCATCATCTGACGACAAACAGCCGCATACTTGATGCCAGTGTTTATCTTAACAATGGGACACAGGTTGCCCATAGCGGAGAAAACGTCTCGGTGCGGGATCGTCTATCTTTGGATGGTAAAAAAGCGGGCAGCTATTTTAACTACCAGATAGTCGTCCCCATCCCAGGAAAAGATGAGCCAAAAGGCTTTCTGCGCCTGACGCTGGATACCCACAAATTGGCAACTGAGTCCAAGCAGGTGGATAACACAACTAACTTACTCCGGATCATGATCTTACTCGCTTTAGCAATTGGTTTTATTCTGGCACATAACCTATTGCAATTAACGCCAAGTCGATGGCAACAATCGCCTTATTTACTGACAGCCAACAGTAAATCAAGTGCAAAAGAGGAGAAATAAGGTAAAAATTCCTCGTTAAATCATTATCTTATCTTGGTGATCGATTCTGACAATCACCAAGATAGCGAATAAAACCAAAAGGAAATATACCTTATATACTCAAGATACTTCAAAGTGCATGTTTGAAAAACGATTATGTTGTTGAATTTAAATGTTTTTATGTCTGACGGCTCAAGCATCTTGAAGTTCATTCGGTATAGATTTCAAGATGCATCGCGACGGCAAGGGAGTGAATCCCCGGGAGCATAGATAACTATGTGACCGGGGTGAGCGAGCACAGCCAACAAAGAGGCAACTTGAAAGATGACGGGTATATAAACGAAATGAGAATGATGACCACTATTTCCCAATCAGCAATAAATTAACCCCTCCGCATATTTTCTTAAAAAAACAATCAACAATGGAAATAAAAAAATATAATCTGAGGAAATAATATTCCTCATTCATTTAATATCGAAAAAAACAATTTCAAATGTTACCTTAACAATAGTTTAATAATAATATTCCTAGTGACATATATCACATATTTATCAATATATAGAATTAAATCAAAAATACCTGACATCAGTTACATAACTCATTAATTAACAATGTATTTTTCACTCCTACTCATTTTCTAACAAAAATATATCTATTTGTTTTTATTATAAATTTAAAACAATCCATATTTTTCAATCATATCACTAGGTAAATTCACATATTGATTATTAAGTCAAATTAATGACTAATAGCGCCCCAAAAATTATATGACGCATGCGGGATGCCAAAGAATAATGAAAAAAAAGGTTATTATTTTTACTAGCTTTCTTATTGTTACTACCGATGTTAAAGCCGCCGAAATATCAGATCAGCAACTCATTCATCAACAAGAACGGCAGAAAGCACTGGAAGCCCAATTAGCACCGCCACCGGCGGATATTCGTCTGTCTGTTCCTGAAACAGCAGTACCTTCTAAATTTCCCGTCGATACGCCCTGCTTTCCCATTACGCGAGTCGTTCTTGAAGGCACGGAACATTTTCCTCACTGGTTACCTCTAAAGCGTTTAGCCCAACAGGGAGAAAACCAATGTCTGGGCACCCAGGGGATTAATATATTAATGACTCGGATACAAAACCGGTTAATTAATCATGGCTATGTCACAAGCAGAGTATTAGCGCCCAGTCAGAATCTTAATTCCAAGACATTAAAACTCATGATCATACCGGGCAAAATTGGGCATATTCGCTATACCGCTGAAAGTGGCAATTATATTCAACGGATAACCACATTCCCTCCCCGTGAAGGGGAGCTGCTTGACTTACGGGATATTGAGCAAGGATTAGAAAATTTACAACGTTTTCCTACTGTTCAAGCCGACATGGAAATTGTACCGAATGAACAGTTAGGCGAAAGCGATATCGTGCTGAACTGGCGTCAATCAAGACATTGGCGACTCGCTAGCTATCTGGACGATTCGGGTTCTAAAAGTACCGGGCGTTACCAAGGCGGATTAACTTTATATCTGGATAATCCTCTTGCGTTGAGTGATCTATTTTATATCTCCGGTGGGCGCGATATTCGCTCGCCTTCTGGTCGCAGCAGCAAAAACTACACCATCCATTATTCCCTACCGGTGGGATACTGGATGGCAGGCATCACTGCCAGTAATTACGATTACAACCAAAAGGTAGCCAGGCCAACTAAAGACGACAAATACAGCGGCGAAAGCAAAAACCTGAATGTCCAACTCAGCCGGATCTTGCATCGTAACGCCGGTCAAAAAACCTCGGTTAACGGCGAGATTTATCGTCGAACATCCAAAAGCTTCATTAATGACCTGGAAATCGGCGTACAGCGCCGGGAAACGGCTGGCTGGAAATTAGGATTATCTCATCGTCACTACATCGGTAGTGCCACCTTGGATGCCGGAGTGACTTACCAGCGGGGAACTCGCTGGTTTGGGGCACAGCCCGCACCAGAAGAGGTCCGCGGTGAAGCAACTGCCTTACTTAAAACAACCCAGTTTTCTGCGGCACTTTCTGCGCCATTTACCCTATTTTCTCAGCCATTCATCTACAAAACCCAGTACCTGCGCCAAATAAGCGCCAGAACGTTGACGCCACAGGATCAATTTTCAATTGGCAACCGCTGGACCGTACGCGGATTTGACGGCGAACGCACGCTAAACGGAGATCATGGCTGGTACAGCCGTAACGAACTGGAATGGCAAACGCCGCTTAATGGTCAATCCCTGTATATGGGCATGGATTATGGCGAAATCGGCGGGCCGGGGAATGAGCAACGACTGGGAAAACATCTGGCGGGCGGCGTTCTAGGTTGTCGCGGCAGTCTTAAAGGCGTGAGCTATGACCTGTTTGCCGGTATCCCACTATCCAAACCGGATGGCTTTCAAACCTCATCAGTTACAACCGGATTCAGTTTGTACTGGCAGTACTAATTCAGAATAACAACGTTGCCGAAGCGTAGTAGATAAAAAGTGTTAGCGGAGAGAAACAATGAACAAGCATCTGTATCGTATTATCTTTAACAAAGCACGAAACATGCTGATGGTCGTGGCCGATATTGCAACTTCCGGGCAAGGTAGTACGGTACGCCGCCGCAGTCGTCGGCAATCACCACAATGCCTTTGCCGGTTAACAGCGTTACGACTGAGTTTGTTATTGGCAACCGGCTGCATCTCCCTAACAGCACAAGCCAATATTATGGCCGACGGACAAGCACCGGGTAATCAGCAACCGACTATCCTGAACAGCGCAAACGGTACGCCACAAATCGATATTCAGACCCCTAACGCCGCAGGTATCTCGCGTAATACCTACAGCCAATTTGATATCGATCAACGAGGCGTCATCCTTAACAACAGTCACAATGCTGTCCAAACTCAACTGGGCGGTATGGTGGCAGGCAATCCTTGGCTTGCCAAAGCAGAAGCCAAAATTATTCTCAATGAAGTGAACAGTATTAACGCCAGTAAACTTAATGGCTGGATAGAAGTCGCCGGACAAAAAGCCGACGTTATTATTGCCAACCCAGCGGGCATCACCTGCAACGGTTGTGGATTCATTAACGCCCATCGCGCAACACTCACCACAGGACAGGCCATGATGGAACAAGGCCGACTGAAAGGCTTTGATATTGACCGGGGAAAAGTCCGCATAGAAGGGCTGGGACTGGACAGCTCACAACAAAATTACACCGAAATTATTGCCCGCTCGGTGGTCATCAACGGCAAACTGCACGCGAAAGATCTAAAAATCACAACCGGACGTAATATCGTTGATGCAGCTCACCAGAACATTGAGAAAAAATCTGCTGACGGCAGCGAGAATCCCTCATTTACGCTGGACGTAGCAGCTTTGGGTGGCATGTACGCCAATAAAATTATGCTGGTGGGTACCGAATTTGGCGTAGGGGTACGTAACGCCGGCCACATCGGAGCAACCGCCGGTGAAGTCCGTCTCACGGTTGATGGACAGATTGAGAACAGTGGCACCATTGCTGCACGAAGCAATACCATAATCAAAGCGGAGTCGATACAAAGCGCCAGCGGCAGCACCCTATCCGCCGGTATTGATAATAAAGGAAAAGCCACGCTGCCCGGATCGCTGACACTGACCGCCAAACAGCACATTCAGGCCAATGGAAAAAATCTGGCAACCAATACTCTGGAAGCACAGAGTAAAAAGATTGATCTCAGCGGCAGCCAAACTTCTGCTAACAACATTCAACTCACTGCCAGTCAGCAAGAGGTTAGTACCGCCAACGCTACAGTCACCGCGGACCGCTTTACAGCTAAAGCACCAGGCCAATTTAACAACGACGGCGGCACACTGGTAGCACGAGAAATCAACTTAACGACTCCAGACTTATCCAACAATCAGGGAAAAATTAATCAAACCGGCAACGGCGAGCTGGTACTGAACACCCAAACACTGAATAACCAAAGCGGGACCCTTCTCAATGAAGGGAAACGACTGGCTATCACCACAAGAAATCTGGACAACCATCATGGAAAAATCGCCAATAATGGGAATGACCTGAACCTAACCGTCCACGAGAAAGCGGACAACACAGAAGGAGGGACAATTCAACTCGCCGGTAAAGGTAAACTGTCCCTCACTGCCAAGACGCTGAATAACCAAGATGGCGAGATTAAAGGTAATGGCAACCTGAAAATCGATGCCGCCACCTTGGATAACAGCAAAGGCAAAATCATAGCAGCCAAACAAGGCGCTTTGGAACTGACTGTTGATGATGCTCTGAATAACCAAGATGGACACCTGGAAGCCGGTCAAGATATCCAACTTACCGCAACACAGCTTGATAACAGCCGGGGCAAAATCGTTGCAACCGGTGGCAGCACAGAACTGATCATTGAGAAAAACATTGAAAACGTTGACGGACGAATCGAAACCAAAACAGAGCTCACCACAAAAAGTCAGGCGTTGAATAACCATCAAGGATCATTACTGGCTCAGCGAATAGATAGCCAAACCAAAGGACATAAATTCACCAACACCGCAGGACACGTTATTGCTCAAGAAAAACTCACCCTAAACAGCGGTGAACTGGATAACACGTCTGGTTTGTTACAATCTGGCAGTGACATGATAGTCAATACTCATGGACAGAAATTGACTAACGCCAAAAGTGATGACAAAAACAAAAAAGGCATATTAAGCAGCGGCAATCTGGAACTCCGTACAGGTGATATCAACAACACCGCCGGCATTATTTCCGCTAAAGGAAAAACCACCCTTAGCGCCGGTAATGTTGATAATACCGACGGCCAACTCTTATCACAGCAGAGGGCGGAACTGACCACGCAGGCATTAGATAACATTCGTGGACAGATCCAATCAGAGTCAAGCCTGTTGCTTGATACCCAAAACCAAGCCCTGACCAATACCGACAGTGGCAAAACTGGCGGCATCATTGCCAAAGACTCATTACGTATTTCCAGCGGTAAACTGACTAATGACGCGGGTTCTATCCGTGGTCATGGCATTCACATCGACACTCATGAACAACGGCTAAGCAACCAAAAAGGCACCATAGCGAGCAAGAAAAATCTGCAACTTGACAGCGGAGAACTCGACAGTACCAGTGGACAAATAAAATCTGATGGCAACATGACATTAGACACCCACGGGAAAAAGCTCACCACCGCTAAAAGCAGCGACGCTGGTGGCGTGACCAGTGAGGGAACGCTCACCTTAACGACAGGCGAGATCGACAACCACGATGGCACCATCACTGGAACAGGGACGACAACGATAACGGGTGGAGAACTCCACAACCAACGAGGAAAACTTGCCAGCAAAACCAGCGCCCTGACATTAACGGTAAACAACACTGACAACAGCGGTGGACTACTGCAATCCGCAGGTGATCTGACACTGGATACGAAAAGTGGGCGGCTAACCAACACCAACAGCGGCAAAGACCGGGGCATAATCAGCATAGGCGACATGAAGCTGACGACCCAAGGCGTTAACAACGATGCGGGCCTAATCCATGCGGGTAAAAACCTGATCCTTGACGGGCAGAAAGGAACCATAACCAATAGCAACAGCCAGCCTAATCAAGGTATTCGTAGCTCAGGAGACTTGACGCTGACGGCAAGTGCTATCGATAACCATCAAGGATCTGTAGAAGCTGATAAACAACTCACCGTGACATCCGGGACCGTTGACAATACCAGTGGCCTGTTGAAATCCGGTACAACCCTGTCGCTCAACACCCAAGGCCAGAAACTGACTAACGCACAGAGCGGAGAAAAACGCGGTATCCGCAGCGGCAGTGATCTGAAGCTGGAAGCCGGTGAAATTGATAACACCGCTGGCCTGATAGATGCGCAAGGTGAAACCTCGCTAACTAGCCAAAACCTCAATAACACCAGCGGTAAAATCCTCTCGCGGAAAAAAGCCGATCTGACAACACAAACGGTCAACAACCAAAGCGGACTGATACAATCCGCAACCAGTTTGAAATTAGATACACAACAGCACGAACTGACTAGCACCGACGGCGGGATCATCGCAGAAGAGGCTTTAGAACTGGCTACCGGTAAACTGATCAACGACCGCGGATCTATCCGTGGTGATCAAACCCACATTAACACTCATCAGCAAGCGCTAAACAATGTGGCTGGCACCATATTCAGTAAGAAAAATCTAAAACTTGATAGCGGAGAACTTAACAGTACCGGCGGGAGAATAGAGTCTACCGGCGATATGACCCTTACCACTGGCGAGATCGACAACCAAGATGGTTTTATCAAAGGTACAGGAACAACCACCGTTACTGGTGGTGATCTGAAAAACCAAGGCGGAACCCTCGCCAGTGAAACCAACACACTCACATTGACCGTGAAAAAAACCGATAACAGCGGCGGCCTGTTGAAATCCGCGGATGATCTGACACTCGATACACAAGGTGAGCTACTGACTAACCTCAACAGTGGCAAGACCGGGGGCATAATTAGTGCAGGCAATGTCAAACTGACTGCTCAAGGCATCAATAATGAAGCGGGCTGGATCCATGCGGATAAAAACCTGACTCTAGATGGGCAACAAGGCAAAATAACCAACCGCAACAGCCAGCCTAAACAGGGGATCTCAAGCCAGGGAGAGTTGACAATAACCGCGGGCGCTATCGATAACCAACAGGGAAGAATCATCGCCGATAAGCAGCTCAACGTGACATCAACAGGAGCCGTTGATAATACCAGCGGTAAAATGGTCAGCCAGCATCAACAACTCACCATGAATACCGGTGAACTGAATAACACGAGTGGTTTGCTGCAATCCAAAACAACCCTTTATCTTAACACCCACGGCCAAAAGCTGACTAATACACAAAGCGGGGATGACCTCGGCATACGCAGCGGCAGTGACCTGACACTGGAAGCCGGTGAAATTGATAACACCGCTGGCAAGATAGATTCACAAGGCAAAACCACGCTAACTAGCCAAAACCTCAACAACACTGACGGTAAAATCCTCTCGAAAGGAAAAGCCGATCTGACAACACAAGCCGTCAACAACCAACGTGGGCTGATACAATCCTCAGCCAGTCTGAAACTGGATACCCAACAGCATGAACTCATCAACACCGATAGCGGTAAAAACGGGATCGTCGCAGAAGATGCCTTGGAACTGACTACCGGCAAACTGATCAATGACCGCGGCGATATTCGTGGTAACGAAACCCGCATTAACACTCATCAGCAAGCACTAAACAACTTGGCTGGCACCATATTCAGTAAGAAAAATCTAAAACTCGATAGCGGCGAGTTAGACAGTACCGGAGGACGAATAGAGTCTACCGGCGATATGACGCTGACCACTGGCGAAATCGACAACCAAGATGGTTTTATCAAAGGTACAGGAACAACCACCGTTACTGGTGGTGATCTGAAAAACCAAGGCGGAACCCTCGCCAGTGAAACCGGCTCACTCACATTGACCGTGAAAAAAACCGATAACAGCGGCGGCCTGTTGAAATCCGCAGGTGATCTGACACTCGATACACAAGGTGAGCTACTGACCAACCTCAACAGCGGCAAGACCGGAGGCATAATCAGTGCAGGCAATGTCAAACTGACTACTCAAGGCATCAATAACGAAGCTGGCTGGATCCACGCGGATAAAAACCTGACTCTGGATGGGAAACAAGGCAAAATAACCAACCGCAACAGCCAGCCTAAACAAGGGATAACAAGCCAGGGAGAGTTGACAATAACCGCGGGCGCTATCGATAACCAACAGGGAAGAATCATCGCCGATAAGCAGCTCAACGTGACATCAACAGAAGCCGTTGATAATACCAGCGGTAAAATAGTCAGCCAGAATCAACAACTCACCATGAATACCGGTGAACTGAATAACACAAGTGGTTTGCTGCAATCCAAAACAACCCTTTATCTTAACACCCACGGCCAAAAGCTGACTAATACGCAAAGCGGGGATGACCTCGGCATACGCAGCGACAGTGACCTGACTCTGGAAGCCGGTGAAATTGATAACACCGCTGGCAAGATAGATTCACAAGGCGAAACCAAATTAACTAGCCAAAACCTCAACAACACCGACGGTAAAATCCTCTCGAAAGGAAAAGCTGATCTGACAACACAAGCCGTCAACAACCAACGTGGGCTGATACAATCCTCAGCCAGTCTGAAACTGGATACCCAACAGCAGAAACTGACGAATACCGATAGCGGAGAATTTAACGGAATCCTCGCACTGGATAGCCTAAAACTGATTACAGGTGAACTCATCAATGATCTCGGATATATCCGTGGCGATGAAACGCACATCAATTCTCATCAGCAAGCGCTAAACAACTTGGCTGGCACCATAGTCAGTAGGAAAAACCTACAACTCGACAGCGGCAAGTTAGACAGTACCGGTGGACTAATAAAGTCTGACGGCAACATGACGATAGATACTCACGGAAAAAAACTGACCACCGCCAAAAGCGGCGATACCAGAGGCGTTATCAGTGAAGGAACGATGACCCTGACTGCCGACGAAATCGACAATCAAGATGGTTTTATCAAAGGTACAGGAACAACGACAGTGACTGCGGGTGAACTGAAAAACCAAGGTGGAACCCTCATCAGCGAAAAAGGTTCTCTAACATTATCAGTGAACCAAACTGACAACAGCGGCGGCCTGTTGCAATCCGCAGGTAAACTTACTCTCGATACACACGGTCATTCACTGACTAATAAAAACAGTGGTGATCGGGGCGGTATCCGCAGCCAGGACGACATGTTAATTACCAGCGGTGATTTACATAATCAGGCTGGTACAATTACCAATCGCAAAATCGCAACCGTAAATAATCTCCAAAACACCATTGTTGGTACCCAACAGATAAAGCTGATTACCCAAGCATTTAATAACCAACAAGGCAAGGTCCATTCTGATGGCAACCTGAACCTCAACACGCAAGGCCAACGCCTGAATAACACGGGTGACAAAGATAAATCAGGCGAATTCTCTGCTCAGGGCGATTTAACACTGGATATCGGAGAATTAAACAACGACGCTAGCTTTATCGCCGCGGATGGCAAAACTAAGATTACCAGTACAACCCTCACCAATAAAAAAGGACTGATTGCTGGTAACAGTGGACTGGAGATTCATAGCCAAACGCTTACCAACAGCAATGGCTCATTGAAGTCAGCAAACACCGTCAATATTGACACAAACGGGCAGCTACTGGACAACCAGCATGGCCGTATTATTGGCGATGACAACACCACCGTGACCAGCGGCAAACTGAATAACCAACACGGACACATTCAGGGTAAAAAACTCACCATCGACACCGGGCAAGCCGATACGGATAACCAAGACGGTAAACTGTTGTCAACAGACACCATGAACCTGAATACCCTACAGCTCGACAACCGTCGCGGACAGGTCAAAGCCATAGGTAACGCGACGATTAACGCCCCGAAACAAACGAACAATACTGGCGGCCTTATCCACAGTGACCAACAACTGACACTAAAAACAGCGGAACTTATTAACCGGGAGACTCATCACCCTGACCAGGGTACCGAAGCCCGGGACCTGATAATTGAAGCTCAACAGGTGGATAACACCCAGGGAACATTACAGGGAGCCAACCGCCTGCAAGCCATCATTAACCAATCGCTGAAAAACGAACAAGGACTAATCTCCGGTGGAAAACAACTCACCATCGAAGATAAAACCCAGAAACTGACGGTGAATAACCGGCAAGGCACACTGACGGGAAGTGAAAAGGTCAAAATTAAAGCCAACGCCTTGAGCGGTGACGGTCAAATCTTATCGCAGGGCGATATGGAGGTGAAATTAAAACAGGACTTCCACAACACCGGTAACATCGTCGCCGATGGCAAGCTGTCTTTGGAAACCGACGGCAACATTATCAATGACAGCACAATGAAAGCCGAACAGGCGTACCTGGAAGCCCAAAATCTCACCAACACCCAAACTGCGGAAATCAGAGCCAAGCAAACCGAAGTCAACGTCCGAAACACGCTAACCAACACCGGGTTAATTGACGGCGAACTGACCCATCTCACCGCCAACAAAGTACTGGACAACACCGGAACCGGACGTATTTACGGTGACCAAATAGCCCTCAAGAGTGGCACTCTCAATAACACAGCAAAAGATGGCAAAGCCGCCGTCATTGCCGCTAGAGATCGACTAGATATCGGCACCGGAACCCTCAACAACAGTAACCATGCCCAGATTTACAGCGTGGGTGACATGCGCATTGGTGGACAACTGGATGAAAACCTGGCTGCGACGAGTCAAGCTGGCCGACTCAGCAACCACGCGGCAACCATTGAGGCCGGGGGTAGCCTAAAGATTGATGCCGCTATTATCAAAAATACCAACAACGGTTTGGTCACCGATATCGTCGAAACAGAAAAATCCCAGCGTCATGAAGCCGTATTGAGCGGCCGCACTGCCCGCTATGACTGGTCACAGGTGAATACTTCCCGTCGCAACAAATACGGCGTGCACAGAGCCGTCATGCCGGATGGCAGCGGAAGTGAAGAATTTTACGAGTACCGATATACCCGTACCATCAATGAAACCCAGATAAAAGAGAGTGATCCGGGTAAAATTTTATCCGGGGGTAATATGACCATCAATAGTGCGATGCTGACCAATGACGACAGTCAGATCGTAGCGGGTGGAATACTCGGGGGTGATATTGACGAACTGCACAATAACGCCACCAAAGGCGAACGTATCATCACGGATGAAGGTAGCGAAATCCGTTGGTATGCCAAAAAGAAAAAACGTCGATTCAGAGGAACCAAAACCTCCCAAGGAAAAGACTGGGACCACTATAACCCAGCACCGATAACCGAAACCATTGACCTGAAAGCCCTAGCCTGGCAGGGCAACACTCGTCCAAACTCTACCGGCATAACAATAGATGACAGGCAGACAAGCCGTGTTCAAAGTACACCAACCGGGATTAATCTGACCTCAAGAATGGCGGAAGCTGGTGAAGTTACATTCACCAATGCCACGATCAACGCCATCACACTACCGAACAGGGACATACCGACTGATCGCCCATTACTTTCACCTACAGGTCAACAGACTGAGCAGCTATTATCGTCCGGCGCAGTGGCACTACCAAGCCGAGATGCACTCACTGAACACCCAATACTTTCACCTACAGGTCAACAGACTGAGCAGGTATTATCGTCCGGCGCAGTAGTACTACCAAACAGAGATGCACTCACTGAACACCCGGTGCTTCCACCCGTTCAACAAACTGAACGGGTACTCCCCCCGGTGACGGTCACTCTACCCAACAGTGGTCCATTAGATGAGCGCCCGCTGGTGTTACCAACAGGCCAACAATTTGAATTGACGCTACCGTCTGATACCGTCCAAGGTCAAAGCGTCGAACCTCTTATCCGTATCGTTGCTCCAGATACCCGCCTACCGGCCAACAGCCTGTTTGTCGTACAGCCGGGCAGTGACAGCCATTATTTAGTGGAGACCGACCCTAAATTCACCCAATATAAAAAGTGGCTAGGCACGGATTACATGCAACAACAGTTAACCCACGACCCGGTACTGGCACACAAACGCCTGGGAGATGGGTTCTACGAACAGCGCCTGGTGCGTGATCAAATCACCCAACTGACCGGCCAGCGTTATCTGGCGGGTCACCACAATGATGAAACTCAGTTCAAAGCGTTAATGGAAGCTGGCGTTGCCTTCAGCAAACAGCAACAACTCACCCCCGGTATCGCCTTGAGCCCATCGCAGATGGCGCTGCTCACCTCAGACATTATCTGGCTGACCAACCGGACCGTGACCCTGCCAGACGGCACCACACAGGTGGTCACCGTGCCACAGGTCTACGCTCGCGTGAATAAAGGCGACCTGACCGGTGACGGTGCTCTACTCTCCGGTAAAAACGTGACAATAAATAGCCGAAGAGATATTACCAACAGCGGCACCATCAGCGGACGTGAAGTCACCCAACTGGCAGCCAGCAATCTGACCAACAGCGGCTTTATCCAAAGCGGCAAAGTGGATTTAACCGCCCGGCAGGACATCACCAACCTCGGCGGACAAATTCGGGGCCGTGACCGCGTTTCCGCACAGGCAGATCGGGATATCACCAGTGCCTCTACCCTGCGCGGAGCAGGTGCTGACCGTTGGCAAGATCGGCCTGCGGGCATTTATGTCCAGAACGACAACGGCACCTTGTCGCTGAAAGCCCTCAACAACATCCATCTCACGGCCAGTGACGTGGAAAATGCGGGCAAAGACAGTCACACTGAGATAGTAGCAGGTCGTGACTTAACGTTGGATACCCTCAAAGTACAGCACACCGAAAATAGTAACGGAAGAAAATATAACTCCCGCCATCTAACGCAACAAACAGAAATGGGTAGCCGGGTGAATAGCGGAGGAAATCTAAACGTACAAGCAGGCCAAGATATCTCACTCACCGCTAGCCAAATAGGAGCCCAAAACAGCGCCACCCTATTGGCCGGACAGGATATTCACCTGAATGCAGCTCAAACATTACATCATCAGACTGATAACAGATACGAAGTACACCAAATTAGCGGAAAAGTTAGTCATATCTCCAGCGGCGATAAGTTGGCACTAAACGCCGGGCGGGATATCACCACTCAGGCCACGATGACAGCTAAAGGTCCCGTCCAACTAGTAGCAAACCGTGATATCCACCTAAATGCAGCTCAGAAATCATACCATCTAGTAGATAACGGATATGAAGTACGCCAGACCAGCAAAGAAGTTAGCCATATCTCTAGCGACGATAAACTATCGTTGAACGCTGGCCGAGATATCTCCACTCAAGCAACAGAAATGACAGCTAAAAGTTCTGCCCAACTAATAGCAGGCCGCAATATGACACACGATGCCATCGAACAAGTAAACTACGAAGCCAGCAAAGGCCATAAAAGACAAGTGATAGATGAGCACCGACGTCAGCAAGTAACAGAAATCACCAGCGGCAAAAACACGGTACTAACAGCTGGACATGACCTGATATTAAAAGGTACACAGGTTCAAGCCAAAAATGATATAACCGCACGAGCAGGTCACGACATTGCGCTTAAGTCAGTGACCGAAAGCGATTACCATTTCTTTGAAGAGACTAAAACCAAGAGAAAAAGGTTTTCAAAAACCACTACTCATACAGTGCGTGAAGATTTTGTCACTCATGAAAAGGGAGCTACCCTGTCCGGCAATAACGTTCAAATCGTAGCCGATCATAATATTACCATGTTAGGCTCTGCTGTTGCAGGGGATCAGAAGGTAGCCGTAATTGCCGGGAATGATATCAATGTGATGTCTAGTGCTGAACAACAAACCCATTACTCAATGACTCAAAAGAAAAAGAGCGGGTTATTCAGCGGCGGCGGTATCGGCTTCACCATCGGTAAAGCCAAACAAAAATCCACCACCGACATCGACAGTAATCTCAGCAAAGGCAGTACTGTAGGCAGCAGCCAGGGCAGTGTAACACTCAGCGCCGGAAAACAGCTCAACATTCACGGCAGTGATGTCGTGGCGGGCCGCGATACGCAACTTTCCGGCCAAAACATTCACATCACCAGTGCGGAAAACAGTCACACCGCTATCACCAAAACCGA